>JANLYD010000063.1:0-1592 GCA_031365465.1 Hyphomicrobiaceae bacterium | reverse complement strand
TGCATTCTGTCGACTTGACGACGGGTGCTGCAAAAGCCGTCGGTCCGATCGCCGGACTGAAGGGCCAGATTTCGGACATGGCGATACTGCCGGCGAAGTAACGGTCACTCGCAAACCCATACTTCGTGTGAAGGCGGCTTGATCCAATCGAGCCGCCTTCGTCATTGTGCCTCGTCGCGCAAGGCTTTCTCGATGCGTGGATCGGGGATCAGCCAGATGATCGCGACCACTATGAAGAGGCACAGCGAAAGCATCGGACTGACGAATGCCAGTCCAATTCCCATGACGTAACAGGCAACGGACAGCTTTCCCTTTCCATCATTTCCAATGGCACGCGCCAACAAGCGGTTCTCGTGATGAGCGCGGATCAGTACGTGCTGTAAAATCGTGTAACCGATGGCCGGCATCAGCAGCGCGACGCCGTAAAGCGCCGTCGGGATTTGCGCGAAATGCGTTTCGCCCATCCAGGCGGTGGCGAACGGAATGAGAGAGAGCCAAAACAGCAAGAACATGTTGGCCCACAAGCTCGCACCGTTGATGCGATGCACCGATTCCAGCATGTGGTGGTGGTTGTTCCAATAAATGGCGATGTAGATGTAGCTCAGAACGTAGCTGACGAACACGGGCGCGAGCTTGCTCAGTTCGGTCCATTCCGTCGTGTGCGGCGCTTTCAGCTCCAGCACCATGATCGTGATGATGATTGCGAACACGCCGTCGCTGAAGGCTAAAAGTCGGTCCTTGCGCATGTCGATGCAATCCTGAGAGGGGTTGTTTGATGATCGCGCCGGCCAAGACGATAGTGCGTAACGTCGCCTGAAACAAATTTTGCTTGCCGACGCTCACGCCGTGCGCGAGCCTCACACATCCATTTTTACGAGGCTCACATGGCATATGCTCCGTTCGATCTCACAGGCAAAGTCGCGCTCGTCACGGGCGGCAACAGCGGCATCGGTTTGGGCATGGCGCGTGCGATGGCCGAAGCCGGCGCCGATATCGCGATCTGGGGCACCAGTGGCGAGAAGAATGCCGCGGCGAAGGCCGAACTCGGCAAGACCAAACGTAGAGTGGTGACGCTGACGTGCGACGTGGGCGATGAAACGGCGGTTGCGCAGGCGTTCGCCGAGACGGTGACGCAGTTGGGCCGGGTCGATGGTTGCTTTGCCAATGCCGGGGTCAGCGGTCGCGGGGGCGCCGCCTCATTTGCGGAAATGACCACGGACGAATGGAAACGCGTGACGCGGATCAATCTCGATGGTGCCTTCTATACGTTCCGGGCGGCGGCCAAGCACATGGTTGCGCGTGCCGCCAGCGGTGACAAAAACGGCGGCGTGCTGGTCGGCACCGCGTCACTGGCGGCCATCGAGGGCGCGCAACGCTCCGAGCATTACGCCGCCACCAAAGGCGCGCTGATTTCGATGGCGCGTTCGATGTCGGTGGAGTTCGCGCGGTATGGTGTCCGTGCACACTCGATCCTGCCGGGGTGGATCGAAACCAACATGACCGCCAACGCCACCTCGAACGACAAATTCATCGCCAACGTCATGCCGCGTATCCCGATGCGCCGGTGGGGCACGGGCGACGATTTCGGCGGT
>JANLYD010000040.1:0-4486 GCA_031365465.1 Hyphomicrobiaceae bacterium | reverse complement strand
GTCGACGATCATGCCGCGCCGCCGCATCTCACGAAAAACGAAATCCTGCACCGCGTGTTCCGCACCCCGCGTCGACGGAAATCGAATGAGCGCCTTGGTGAGATCGAGCTGCGCGTCGAAACCCTCGTCGACGGCCGCAGCAATGCGAACAGCCAGATCAGCGGCAAGTGGCGAATGCGCAGTCATCGCGGGATGATCCTGAGGTAATGGGCGAACGGATATCGGCGTGTATGCTTTTCGTCATGACCGCACACCTGGCCACCCAAGCAAGTCGATTTCAGAACGACCTGCATGGCGACCAGCAACCGTCATCATTGGTTGGCAAACACGTGCGCGTGGGTCTGGCGCAGTTCGCGCTTCAGCAATTTGCCGCTGGGGTTTTTCGGCAGCGTATCGACGAACACGATGCCTTTCGGCGTCTTGAAGCCCGCCAGATGCTGATTGCAATGCGCGAGCACCATTTCCGGCGTCAATGTCGTATTGGGCTTGGCGACGATGACGGCGATCACAGCTTCCACCCAACGCTCGTGCGGCACGCCGACGACAGCCACTTCCGACACTTCGGGCAAGCGATAAATCATCTCTTCCACTTCGCGGCTGGCGACGTTTTCGCCGCCTGTCTTGATCATGTCCTTCTTGCGGTCGACGACGGTGATGTAGCCCTCGTCGTCGATGGTCGCGAGATCGCCGGAGTGGAACCAGCCGCCCTCAAAGGCTGCTTTGGTGCGTTCGTCGTCGTGGAAATAACCGAGCATCAGATGCGGCGAGCGATGCACGATCTCACCGACGTCCCCCACGGCGACATCCCGCATCTGGTCGTCGACGACCCGCGTTTCCACGTTGAGCACCGCGCGGCCGCACGAGCCGGGTTTGCGAAGCTGATCGTCGGGGCCGAGCATGGTCGCAAGCGGCGCGATTTCGGTCTGGCCATAGAGGTTCCAGAGTTTGACGGCGGGCAGACGCCGCGCCATTTCGCGCAGCACTTCGACGGGCATGATCGAGGCGCCGTAATAGCCCTTGGCCAAGCTGGATAGATCGGTGGACTCAAAGAGCGGCGAGCGCAGCAGCGAAATCCACACAGTCGGCGGCGCGAAGAACGAGGTGATGCCGAAGCGCTGGATCAGCGGCAGCAGGTTGTCGGGCGTCGGCAGCGCCGTGATGATGCTGGTCGCACCGACGAAAATGGCCGGGCCGAGAAACACGTCGAGTTGGGCGCAATGATAGAGCGGCAGCGCATGCAGAAAGAGATCGTCACCGTGGATAGTGGCGTCGGCAACGCAGCTCACATACTGCCAGATGACGGCATCGTGGGTGAGCATGGCACCCTTGGGCATGGACTCCGTGCCGGAGGTGTAGACGATCTGCAGCAGGTCATGACCGTGCAGATCGACCGCAGGAAGGGCCGCCTTCGCTGCGATCAGCGCGTCGAACGCGATCATGCCGGCAACCGGCGCAGTCGGCAGTTCCGACGGCAGCCAGATGAAGTCGGTAACCTTCGTATCGAGCGCGGACGCGGCACGTGCGAGATCGGCAAGCCCACTGTCGGTCGCGAGCATCGACGCGCCCGCGTGGCGCAGAATGTAGGCGACCTCTTCCGCCTTCAGCATGAAGTTGATCGGCACCATGACCGCGCCGAGGCGGGCGAGTCCGAAGCGCAAGGCGGCGAAGGCGTGCGAGTTGCGCGCGAGTATCGCGACCTTACTGCCCTTGGTGATGCCGCGTTCGGCGAGCCCGGCGGCGACGCGGTCGCAGATGCGGTCGAACTCGGCGTAACTCCACTCGGTTGCGCCCGAGATGATGGCGATCTTATGCGGATGGCGTCGCGCGCTGCGGTGCAGAATGTCGGCCAGCGTCTGTCGGCGAAGCGGGGGATGCATGCAAGTTTCCTGAATGTGTTTGCGAGCCTGATTATTGAAGCATTCCGGCGTCGTGTCCACCTGCGGAGCACATGCTTCCTTTGCCGAGCTACCTACGCCGAGCAATGCGCCGTAAACGTTAACGGCGCATCGATGGGGCCGCGTTGGAGGCATGGCATGGAACCTGCTCACCTCTGCCGTCAAACGCCCATCCGGCTGGTTTCCGGGTGTGATTTGTCCCGATTGTGAGCACCTTATGAAGCAGCACACCAGCCAAGTTCTCTACGCCTACTGGAACGAGGTCCGCGGCGAGCGCATGGCGCCCCGGCGCTTCGACATCGAGCCCGCGCACCTGGGCAGCGTCCTGGCCGAAACGTTCATCCTTGAATGCGACGACGCCAAGGGCACGATCTTCCGGCTGGCGGGCACCCGCGTATGCGACACCTTCGGCAAGGAATTCCGGGGCGCTACGTTTCTGGATATTTTCGCGATCGAAGACCGGCCGGCGCTGGTGCATGCGCTGGACGACGTCCGCACCCATGGTGCTGTGCTGGTGCTGGAGGCTGAAGCGCGCGCCCCCGGTCATGCCAGTGTACGCTTTGAAATCCTGCTGATGCCGCTGGTCCATACCGGCACGAGCATCAGCCGGCTGCTCGGTTCGATCACCGCCATCGATCCGCCGGTGTGGCTCGGCAGTGAGCCGCTGCCCGAGTTGGACCTGTTGCGCAATCAGTTGCTGTGGCCGGACGGGCGCCCGCACGTCGTGGCCGAGAAGTTCCGCAGCCAACCGGTGCTGATTCCTGAGTTGGCAGGCGCGCGCGTCGTGCGCGTCAACCGCCGCAGCTTCCGTGTGCTCGACGGCGGCTTGGCCAACGAGTGATCGCCGCTCAGTTGCCGCGCAGCGGAAAACTGCGGCTGACCAGTTCTTCCTGACGGCCGGTGTCGCGCAGGCGCTTGATGGCGGAGTTGAGCTGCGCCTTCAAATCAGGATCGCTGCGATTGATCGCGATGCCCACTCCGTCGCCGAAATAGCGCGGCTCGAAGAACGGGCCGCCTTTGAATTCGCAGCAGGCCTTCGATGCCGTGCCGAGCAGCCAGAACGCGAGGCCGATGCCATCGTCGAACAACAGATCGTCGGTGCCTGATATCACCGCGTCGCGTGCCAGTTCGGGATTGTCGTAGGCGCGGATCGCCGACAACGTGAACAGCGCCCGCAGATACGCTTCGTGCGCGGTGCCCTTGGCGACGGCGATTTTCAACCCATCCAGGCCGGCGGGCGACACGTCGGGAAAACTGCGGCCGAGTTTTCCGGCGAAGCGGGCAGGCATCTGGTAATAGCGCTCCGTGACATCGAAATCGGCCAGCAAGCGCGGCGTCACGGCGTGCGACGCAATCACCGCATCGGCTTCGCCCCGTTTGAGCGCACCCAACAGATCGCCCCAGGGGCGCGCCTGGATATCGCAGGCGGCCGCCAGTTCGAGGCAGATCGCGCGTGCCATTTCGACATTGAAGCCGGCCAGCTGCCCATCCTGATCGACATAGTTGAACGGTGGGTAATCGCTGTCGGTGAGGAAACGCAACGCGGCGCGCCGCACGATCGGCGCTTCCGCCGCCGATGCGGGCGGAAGTGCGGCAGCACGGCTGGGCAACGCTTTGCCGGTCTGCTGCTGGGCTGCGGCTGGCGCGAGTGTAACCGAGCCGAGCGTTGCGATCGACGCAGTGGCAAGACAAAACGCCAACCCGGTCCGCTGCAGCCGCGCTCCCGTCGCACCACGCGTGATTGCCGCCGTCGAAGGTGGCATTTTCCCCGTCAACCCAAGTCGTGCCATCGCTCGCACCGCGCACCAGTTCAGATGGTTACCGGCTGTAGACAGGTTTGCAGGCGCGAGCAAGGCGGGACACATCAGCTTCCGCAGCCGCCTTGGAGCTTTGACGGATTAGCGCTGTTTTGCATCGCATCGGCAGAGCTGTCCGACGAAATGACCCACCGGTCTGTGGTCGCCTTGTGACCCCGATCCGAAGCTGCACGACTCCCTCTCCCTATCGCCTTCGATGGGGAGAGGGCGGGGTGAGGGGCAGCAGAAATCACAGGCGATAGGGGAGAGGGAATCGCGCCGTCGTCTCGTTGGGGTCGGAGCGATCACAGTGCGGTAGAGCCCGCTCCTGTCGCATTTGACCTACAACAGACGTCGCTAATCTCCCTCTCCCTATCGCCTTCGATGGGGAGAGGGCGGGGTGAGGGGCAGCAGAATTCAAAAGCGTCCGCAACCACACCCGCGCGGCTCAGTCCTTAACTTTACCCTTCACGCTCTTATTGTTGCCGTCGGTGCATGAGCAGCCCGCGCCGATAGCCGTGGGCGCGCTCGTTTTGCAGGATATCTTGCCAGCGACGCAGTTGGCGCCGAGCGCGGCGGCGGGTGCGAACGTCTGGACGCCCGGTGGCAGTTTGATGTCGGCATCAGGTTTGGCGCCGTCGAAGCCGCCACCCGTACCGCCGGAGCGTTGCGCCATCGCTTCTGGCGAGATTGCTACGGTCAATCCAAACAACGCCAGCGACAGAGCACCGGCAACCATGAGACGAGTTACGTTTATGCGACGTGATACGTTCATTTTTCACCTCGACAAATAAA
>JANLYD010000051.1:0-7995 GCA_031365465.1 Hyphomicrobiaceae bacterium | reverse complement strand
CGACACCGGCAGGCCGCGTCTTGAGGGCCGCTGCGCGCGCCGGCATGCTGGCGCGATACGGGGCGAAGCAGCCTATCGGCCAATCCCGACCATCGATTGCCTCGGCTGCCGGAGCATCAAATTGCGTGATCGTGCTTACCTGCGCGTGACGCTCGATGTAGCTGATGACGCTGTCCTGACTGATCTTGCCCAGGCCGTCTGTGCCTGTGGGGCACAGCTCATGCAGGAACCGGCGGATGATCGGGAGATGGCGGACGATGGACTTCGGGGCCAAGCCGCGCTCTGCCCGCAGATAGGCATCGAACTCGTTGAAGATCCGATCGTGCGGGGTCAGTGACGGTGGCGACGCTGGCACGATCGCGCCTTCGTCGCGCAGCACCGCCAACCATCGACTGAGTGCGGCTTGGTCACCGGGTTGGATAGATTGCCTACGGCCTCGATGCCGGAGGTAGCGCTCGACGACATGCTCATCGAGGTCGGCCAGCTTGCAGCGACGGCTTGCGATCCAACTCAGAAGCCCGTCAACCACGTTGAGGCAACGCCAAGTGCCATGCCGAACGAGCCCCTCTTCGATGAGACGAGCGGCGTAGCGCTCGACGAGCTGGCCGTGTGGCTCGCTTCTGAGACGCCGGTACAGCCGGCTTCCGCCCAGGTACGCTTCAACTTCCATCTTCCTGTTCTCCGCTATTGATAGCGGAGGCACAGAACGAACTATGCCGAGCCGATAACACGCCGGTCAGTGAGAAACCTGTGGAAAACGATCCCGCTCGGCATAGTTCGGCGGGCGGCATAAACGGCGAAAATGAACGACATCGATCCGCAGGCCTGGCTCGTCAACGTGCTCGCCCGCATCGCCAGCCATCCAGCGTCAAGGCTCGATGAATTGTTGCCGTGGAACTGGCGCGCCGCAAATGCAGCGATCAATCAGGCTGCCTGAAGATCACCGCCGTCGACCGCTGCAAAGGGTCCGCTGCAGCAAAGCGGCCAGCCCCTGCGGCGCTCACCGGATGGTTACTCTGGTCCTTCACGTGAACGTCGATTTGGACCCGACCGCGCACTGTTTGAACGGTCTCTTGGCGCCGTGTGTCGCAACCGATCTCTTCGAAGACCTGCGCGACCCTTCGTTCAAGGTCCTTCCAGTCCACAGGGTCGTCAACGAAGATCATAGGCCTGCCGTCCCCGCTGGCGGGTTCGTCACGCATGAACGATTTGGTGTCGAGCGAGGACCTGTCATGCTCGGTCGGCCAGTGTTCGGTTCACGGGGCGGTCTGGTTGGCGAGGTTCTGGTGTCGTTGACGCATCTGTTGAGCTATTGTCCGCTGCGTTATGTAGTGGTCATTGAGATTTCCGCCCAACCCAGCTCGGATGACTTCTAAAATCAGGCCGAGATGTTGAGCGATTTCGCCCTCAATGATGGTGCGCTTTTCGGCGTCCTTGGGCGAGAGTGAAGCCTTCTTCACTAGCTTCTTCCATTTATCAAGCAGCTTTGCCATCGCTTCATCGGAAGCCGCGATCGCCTCGCGGTCTTCTTTGTTCAGTCGCGCGATGTCCTCGATCGAGACCGTGGACGTTTCGCCGTAGCCGGTAAATACGATGGACTTCCCGTCGTTCGACAGGTGGTGGGTTGCCGACGTTTTTGGTCGAACGACAGTCGGGCTGTACCCATCCGTTATGCCAAGACGAACATCCTCAAAGCGGTTCAAGTTTTTGTCGATGGCTACTAAACCACGCTTCAGCTCACTTCGATCGATCATGGAACTCATCAATTTTTCGGAAATGTCGTCGAGGCTTATGGGAAGGTTGGCAAATCGGGGATCTTGCCAAAGTCTGGGTTCAGCCCATCCCTGTCCCTTTACGAAGCACAGCGCGGCCAATGAGGCGTCATGGGGATGAACCGCGTTACCAACATCAGACCACACGCGTGACAGACGATCCTCGGTCTGAGGGTTGCGCAATCCGCCTTCTTGGAGTGTCCCAACGTATGCTCTCGTTTCCAATAGCGCCTCTTGAAGCAATGCAGCGGCAGCGTGCCAGCTCTCAATATCCGTCAGGCGCTCGGAAAGCTTTGCGATGGCTGATCTTGCCTGATCAGGTTCCGGCGGCAAAGGAGCAGCGTGTGCGTGCGTCATTGGAGGTTGCTGGAATTCTGCGAGGAAGCGCGTCAGAAGACGGTATTGGATAGCGTCGCGGCTTCGTGGTTTCGATATGGACAGATGATCGGTATCCGGCACCCGCAATGGGTTCCCAAAATACTTCGCTCCCGCAAACGGCTGTACCAACTGGGTACGCATCCCAAGCCAGCGCGACCAAGAGATGGGTTTGTCTTCGACAAGTTCTTTTCCATCCAGTCGGAACCGCTCACTCTCTTTAAGTGTCGTGAAATCGCGGTCCAAATCATTGAGTGATGTGTTCATTTGGGAAGCACGAAGATCGTACGCCTGGGCATGTCCCAGGACGGCAGCCAAATCCTGAAGCGTGGTTGCCAATTGAGCACCAAGCGATGGCGAAGCGATCAGAAACAAGCCCACTTCCGTCTTGTTCTCTATGATTTCCGCTTCCCGGCTAACAATGAGCTTTCTGGACACGATGCCGCCCATGCTATGGGCAACGAAGACTATTCGGCGGCCCTGCCATAGGTTCTCGATCTTGATGCACTCGTAGAACATTTGTGCGGCATCGCCGACGCTGTACGTTCCCGACGTGACCCCCGTGCGATAGGTGAAAACATACACGCCTGTACCCGCGAGTTGAGGGTCATCGGCTAGCAGTCGTGGCCATGAGGGGGTGCCCCAGGCAGCTTCGCCGTCCGACAAGATGCCGTGAACGAATATGACGTTAAGGTCGCTGCTCGCCTTTTGCAGACAATGCAAACCCAATGCCCGTGTGGACCCGACGGAACCGGCGCCGCTCATGTTTCGCTCACTACGCTAAAACCGCTGACCAGCCCCCACCAAGTGGTCCGGGCGGAATGTTAGTCCAGAGTTGGTCTTGGCGCCAGACCGAGCGTGGCCGTCGGAGACGCCCTCAAACTCTCCACGTGTAGGCCGGATACTTTGATGACCGACCCCACGTACCAGACCATCACTGGCGGCTTTCACCTCGGACATCATCTCGAAACGGTGTCGGACGCGGCGCGCGTGGCAACGATCTGTCGTGCCACCGACTATCACGCATCACCTAGCAAGGCCTTCCTCGAACTCGGCACCGGCACTGGACTTTTCCTCGACTATGCTAGCCATCGCTACGCGCGCGCAGTTGGCGCCGAACTCGATCCAGTGGTTCTTGACGTCGCACGACGAACTATGTCTTCATCAGGGCCGGGCAACTGGGAACTCGTTGCTGGTGATGCCCGCATGTTCGGTTGGCAGAGCAGGTTGATGTATTGCTAAGTATTGCTATGCGAACAGCTCTCGACTTGGTGCATAATTGAAGAGCAAGTCAGCGTCATACGCGCTGCAAGACGGACGATGTTGAAGCCGGGTGCCTTGATCATCCCGAACCGACTGATCAATCTCGTCGAACTGGGTCATGCATCATTCCAGATCGGACCGGTCCATCTAGCCCGGATCATGCATCAGGCATGAGCAACAATCAGACGGCTGTGGCGCAAGGCGCTGAGATCGCGTAGCAAATCGGTGTCGAGACGACGTGCTGCGTTCAGCCACCGAGCGCCACAGCCATGATCGACGCTACGCCGCTTCCCTTCGACCTGCCAGCGGTCGCTCGCAAGAAACTCACAGTCGATTTCGACGGCGGCAACCAATCGTCGGATGCGGGCCTGCTGCTGCTGCGGGCGGCGGAGAAAAAGGTCGGCGTGTGCGCCAGGATCGCGGCGGCCCTGCCCGACCGGCGCGATCCGACGCGGATTCGCCACCGGCTGACTGAGATCATCGAAGCGCGCGTGTTCGGCATCTGCTGCGGCTACGAAGACGGCATCGACCATGATCGATTGCGCCATGATCCGGCGCTGAAAATGGCCGTCGGCCGCTGCCCCGACACGGGCGCGCCGCTCGCCTCGCAACCGACCATCAGCCGCTTCGAAAATGCGCCGACGAAAACGGATGCGGCGCGTCTGGCGAAGGCGCTGGTCAATCAGTTCACGGCGCGCGTGACGCCCGCGCATCGCGACATCTTCGACATCGACGACACCTTCGATGCCGCCCACGGCGGGCAGCAAATGACATTCTGGAACGCGCATCACGACGAGCGGGGCTTCGCGCCGATGCACGTCTATCACGCCGGCAGCGGTCTGCCGGTCGCGACGATCCTGCGGCCCGCGAAGACACCGAACGGCCGCGAAGTCCGCACCGTCATCAAGCATCTGACCAACCGCATCCTGGAGACGTGGAAAAATGCGAACATCGTCTGGCGCGGCGACAGTCATTACGGGCGCGCCGAAGCCATGGATTGGTGCGACGACAACGGCGCCGGCTACATCTTCGGCTTCGCGGGCAACAGCGTGCTCGAATCCATGGTCGCTGAGGCGTCGGATCATCTGCGCTTCTGGCATGCGCTGTCGGATGCGCCGAAATCGCGGCTCTACAAGGTTCTCGAATACAAGGCCGGCAGCTGGTCGACGCCGCGCCGTGTGATCGCGCGTATTGAAGCCTCGCTGCATCCAGATCCGACGCCTGCCGATCCACAGGGCATGCGCCAGGAGATCGACGTGCGCTACGTTGTGACGTCGCTCGAAGGCGATGCCGAGCGTCTCTACGAAGGCGTCTACTGCCAACGCGGACAAGCCGAAAACCTGATCAAGCTGCACAAGGCGCAGTTGGCGTCGGATCGCACGTCGTGCCATTCGGCGACGGCCAATCAGGTGCGCCTGATGCTGCACACGGCCGCGTACTGGCTGATGCATACCGTGCGCGCCGCCATTCCGCAGGGGCACGCGCTCGCGAAGGCCGAGTTCAACACGCTCCGTTTGCGCCTCTTGAAGATCGCGGCCCGCGTCGTCGAGCACGGCCGGCGCATCCGCGTGCACCTGCCATCGAGTTGCGTCGAAAAAACCTTGTTCCGCGCCATCGCCCTCGGCCTCTCGCCAGCCGGACCATGATGCAAGGGGCCCATGCCCCGGACCGCCGCCGAACGAGGCAGATCAACCCCGAACGCGTTGCACCGAGAGTTGCGCCAGACGGCCCATCCGGGCCGAAGGACGGCGTACGCCGATCAGGTCATGCGGCGCCGCGCTGTTCCCGATGCATGATCCGGGCTAGCTACGCCTTATCTGGCTCTGACGGGCGTGAAGCAACCGACCATCATGTCCGCTTCGCAGGTCGCGGAGGAGATTGATTTCGGCGGGAAGCAAGAACTTGAAGAGCGTACCGACGGCATAGTCAACGTGACCCCGCTGGTCGGCGGTGAAGTGAACTGTGTGCGCCTCACTTCTTTGGTTGAGCTTGCTCCCGGCGTGAACTGGTACTCATCGGACGCATTGATGCCGCCGATGATCTATCCACTCACCGAACCGCGGGTCGTGGAATCCGGGAGATCGGTCAGCATTAGATACTCTTGCCGCTTTGGTGGCGGGCTGGCTGGAACAGCCTTTCACATTGAATGAATTGGTGTATTCATACTCTGATCCGAATTCGAGGCCATGACTGCAATAGCTGTTGCGGGCCCGCGCAATGGGCTATACAGCCACTTCAATTGTGCGTCGCAGTTCGCAGGATTGGTTTCTCTTGCAGTTGGATTCATGTTGCAAAATGCAGGGTTTTACCCACCGATCTCTTCTATACGTAACATTACCATGAAGGCGCGACGAACTCGTACTGTCGATCTGCACAGTGCTCAAGGCTTGATGTGTCTTACCGGTCAGTTGGTGCACGGTGTCCAAGTTTCTGGCCGAAGATCGGCGCGCCGTTCTGACGTTCACCGCCGCCGCGCTCGCTGCTTCATTGCCTTTGAGCGCGGGCTCGGAAACAATCGCGGCGACATGATGCATGCCGCAATTGAGAGTGCATTATCTCAATATTTTCAACAGCGTACGGTTTTGACGGTATCGGCGTCGGTGACGCTCAACGCGCTGACGTAGAAAAAGGTCGTTTGATCAATAGCTTGGACTATCGCCTAACAATCGAGTGGGAGTGAGGGGGTAATCTTCGGGCCGTAATTATATCTTGAAATCAAATGGTTATCCGTTATCACAAATGATGTGTTTTCGATCATCAATGAGCGACCTCCGACCACAAGCCATTGAATGACATGTTATGTTTTCAGCGATGCCCCTGAATTGCCCGGGCAGCAAGCGCAAGAAATTGACGGTATTTTTGACGGTATCTATCGCGCGTCGAATTCGGCGGTCTGCTGATACCGTCAACCGCACCCGAATCCCGTGACGGCATCATCCGGCGCGATCGACGTCGCTGCCCAGATTGGACGACGCGTCGGGACCGATGGTCGAGCCGGTCGCCGTGTCTTCGGAGGGAAACGACGGTGCCCATCACAACGCGAGCGCACGCGTGAGATCGTCGTGTTCGAATGCACTGGCCATGCGCGTGATCTCGGCAGGGCGCGCGCCGACCGCCTTGGCGGTGTTGCGCCATGTCGCCGTCACCGCTGCGACCTCTTTGATGATGGTGCGTGCCTGCTGTAACGTTAGGCCGAAAAACTCCGATGCTGCCTCCAACAGGTCGAGCGAACAGGTGCCTTCGTCGAGATCTATTTTCGTTGTCAGCACACGCGCTTTGAGATCGGTCGGTACAGGATTGAGGTCATATGCTGGCGAGAGCGACCAACCTGCTTTGCCCAACCAAAGGAAGCCGTGGTTGCGCAGGTGATCGTCGACATTTGAGATCAGCACATTGAAGACGACACGCCGATAGAGTGCGTGGGCATCTGTTTTGCCTTGCGCGCCATACTGCGCAAGGGCGTCGACGATCTCGGGGTAGCTGCCACGCTCTCCGTCTTTGGCCCCCATCATCGCCATGGCCGAGAGAAACGGAATGCGAACACCACTTGCGCGATCGAATCGCCGCGACAGCAAGACCGGCTTACCGGCAACTTTGATCAACGCATGGTGCGGCGTCGCGATGCCGGCGTGGCCGGCCAATCGCAGAGCAACTGCCTCCCAGGTCTCCATGCTGTAGTCGTCGGTCTCCTTCGGGAATTTCGCGATCGAGAGATGGCCGTGCTGGTCGACGACCGACGCCTTTGGACGCGCGCCGCCGAGCGAGGAGCCAGGCGCAAAGATGAGCTGGAGATCCTCGTCCGTTTCCTCGTCCCGCAAAATTCGCTCGGTGATTTGGAGCAACCGGCCCAGTTCGATAAGGGCAGGAACGCCGGCGCGCACCGGTGCCTGAAACGCCTCTTCGCCGACCCAGCGGAATCGGAGCGCACCAAGCCGAGTCTTATCCGCGACGCCGAGCAGGTAATCGCTCTCCGCCAGGGTGCGAACAGCACGGCTTTCGCGTTCGGCGAGACGGCGTTCGGCGCGCAGCATCAAACGGCGGCCCCAGGTGTCGGGAGCACTATCGCCTATGGAGTCGAACATCGCCCGTCCGGCAGGTGGCGCGAAAGCGCCCCGGGTCAGGGCAAGGGCCGGCTCCAGTGAGAAGCGCGCGGGGTCGCCGAGCCATGCACCGTCATATTCGAACAGGACGGTCTCCGTGCCCCGGACGTGATTGCATCTCGCCAAGCCGACAGGCCGTACGCGGCCGTCCAGATCGATGTGCACTTCGAAGTCAGCCATCACGCGACGATCCGGCTGCTCGCTTAATGTGCGCACGCTTAGGCAGTTCGGCGCTGGCCAGCGCCTGGCCGACGCGATCATTGCCGATGTCGGCGATCTGGCTCACGCCGTCGAGCAAGCCGAGCGCCAGCAAGACACCTGCATAAATGCCGATACTGACATTGGTGTCGCCGGCTTCGACCTTCTGCAGAGTCGAGCGGGATGTGAAGGCGCGCTCGGCCACAACAGCCATCGGCAGCCGCCGGCGCCGTCGGGCATCATGGATGTCCGCGCCGAGCTTACGCAAGGCGCGTCGCACAGCGGCG
>JANLYD010000068.1:0-2064 GCA_031365465.1 Hyphomicrobiaceae bacterium | reverse complement strand
CAAGAAAAGCGGACGCGGCTTCTACGTCTGGAAGGACGGCAAGGCAGAGAAAGGCGGCGTGACCGCTGGCAACGCAACGCTCGAAAAACTCGGGCGCGAGCTGGTCGAGCCGTTGATTGCCGAATGCGAGAAGGTGCGCGCCGAAGGCGTCGTCGCCAATGCCGATCTGGTCGATGCCGGCGTAATTTTCGGCACTGGATTTGCGCCGTTCCGGGGCGGGCCGCTTCACTTTAAGGCGAACGAGACCAAGAGCAACGTGATGCCGTTTCCGACGGCACAGGCACCGGCACAAGCTGCCGAATGAGCGGGGGACTTCATGAAACTGCACGCCGCAACTCATTGCCTCGACGTGACGCACTCGGTGCTTTCGGGTTCGAAGTTCGATGACGTTAATTTCTCCGGCGCGACGTTCACCAACGTCAATATGGCGGGCTGGACTGTCGAAGACGCCAACATGTCGGGGATGCGCATTCACAACGCCAATCTGGCAGGTATTCGCATCGACCAAGTCAATCTCGCTGGCAGCACCATCGTCTCCAAGATGATCGACGGCATGACCATCAACGGTGTGCTGGTGACGGATCTAATGAAAGCTTACGCCGCGCAGAACCCTACTCCGGAGGCGGCACCATCAGTGGCAGCTGCTGCAACTCTGAACGTGACACAGGCAAACCCATGACCCAGACGCTTCGCAAAGTCGCCATTGTCGGTGGTGCCCGCATTCCGTTCTGCCGTTCTAATTCGCTGTATGCCGACCTGTCGAACCTCGACATGCTTACGGCCGCATTGAATGGGCTGATAGAAAAATATCACCTCAAAGGCGCGCATATCGATGCCGTCGTCGGCGGCGCGGTGGTTTCGCATTCGAGGGATTGGAACCTCGCGCGCGAAGCGGTTTTAGCAACCAAACTGGCGCCGTCGACGCCTGGCATCACGATGCAGCAGGCGTGTGGAACATCGCTGCAGGCCGCCATGATGCTGGCCGGTCAGATCGCATCGGGCGAAATCGAGAGCGGTATCGCCTGCGGTTCAGACACCACATCAGATCCACCGATCGTCGTGTCCAAGAAGCTGGCGGGACGCTTCACGCAGGCGAGCCAGGCCAAATCATTCGGCCAGCGACTTGGCGCGTTCAAGGGCATGGCGCTGGGTGAACTCGCACCCGTGCCGCCGTCGACGAGCGAGCCGCGCACCGGGCTCGCGATGGGCGATCACACCGAGCTGATGGCCAAAGAGTGGCACATCAGCCGCGAGGACCAGGACAAGCTCGCCTACGAAAGCCACATGAAGGCGGCGAAGGCTTATGCGTCCGGGTTCATGGATGATCTGATCGTGCCGTGCGCGGGTGTCTATCGCGACAACAATTTGCGCGCCGATATGACGCTTGAAAAGATCGGCACGCTCAAACATGCGTTCGACAAATCCGATAAGGGCACTCTCACCGCTGCAAACTCAACACCACTCACCGATGGCGCGGCTGCCGTGTTGCTTTGTTCGGAGGAGTGGGCGGCGAAGCGCGGGCTTCCCGTGTTGGCCTACCTCACGTACTCGCAGACGGCCGCCAACGATTTCGTTCACGGTGACGGACTGCTGATGGCACCGACCATTGCAGTGTCGAAAATGATCGACCGCGCTGGGCTGAAGCTGCAGGACTTCGATTTCTACGAAATCCACGAAGCGTTCGCGGCGCAGGTTCTCTGCACACTGAAGGCGTGGGAAGATCCCGCCTATTGCAAGGACAAACTCGGCAAAGACGCCCCATTGGGGTCGATCGATCGCAGCAAGCTCAACGTCATGGGCTCGAGCCTGGCGTTCGGTCATCCGTTCGCCGCCACCGGCGCACGCATCCTCAGCAACCTCGCAAAACTTCTCGGCGAGCATGGCGGGCGTGGATTGATCTCCGTCTGCACCGCCGGCGGCATGGGTGTCACGGCAATCCTCGAAGGCAACAAGCAGGCGGCACGCGCGGTGCAAGCGGCGGAATAGTACATCGTCAGTCGTGGGTGGTGTGTGGTGAAAAGGGAAAAGGTCAGGAAACACCACAGAACACAAAACACACAACCC
>JANLYD010000421.1:0-11890 GCA_031365465.1 Hyphomicrobiaceae bacterium | reverse complement strand
GATCGTGGCGTCGTCGAGCTTGAGTTCGGTCAGGATCGCCGCGACTTCGAGCGGATGGGAAGAGTAGGGATCACCGTTGTTGCGATTGACACCGGCGTGCGCCTTCATCGCGAAGACGTAGGCCTTGTTCAGAAGCGCCTCGTCTGCGTCGGGATTGTAGTTCAGCACGCGCTCGGTGAGCTCGTACTGGCGCATCATGGTGGGCCTCGTTGGTCGGGTTTGGACGGTTGATGGCGATCTTCGGTCAGCACTCGTGAATACTGCATGAATCGAATGCGTCGCGCCACGCTTTGCACTGTGGCGTCGTTATCTTCGGTCGACCGTGACCGAACGCAAATGACTTAAAGCAAAATGGCGCCCCACAATCTGTGGCGCGCCATTCGGCAGGCGGTCGAGACTTTGGATGTCTCAGCGGCCGCTGCCGGGACCGCCATTGCCGTTCGACGACGGCTCGGTCGGCGTCATGCTTTCCATGCCGCGGAGCAACTGCTCCTCGGTCATCACGTCGACCGTGTTGTCGGCGGACTGGTCGTCTCGCCCCAGCATCGGACGGCGATCTTGAACCATGCGAGGCGCTGCGCCCTCTTCGGGCTCGTCAACTTCGACATTCTTCTGGATCGAGTGGATCAAGCCTTCACGCAGATCGTCGGCCGGCACGGTGCGCTCGGCAATCTCGCGCAACGCGACGACAGGGTTCTTGTCGTTGTCGGCCTCGACTGTCATGGCCGCGCCTGACGTCAGCGCGCGCGCCCGGTGGGCCGCGACCAGAACCAGTTCGAACCGGTTCGGCACTTTGTCCACGCAATCTTCGACTGTTACGCGTGCCATGTTGTGCCTCGTGTTGGTTGAGAGAAACGGATATCCGAGCGAATTGGGTGTGTCCGCCTTGCTGCCGGGGCGGTCAGCCAGACCGTCAAATGCCCGACGGCGGAACACTTGCGAAAGCGACGATGATCACCACACAATCGACGGTTCGTGATCAAGATGACAACCCATGGCGCATCGCCGCAGGAGTAACCCACGGTTTCCCACTGTCTTGCCATACGCGACGGCAGAGATCAAGAGAGCAGTATCAGATCAGGGCTCGCGGCAAGGATTTCAAGCCATCCCGGTTTGGCAGACCGATTTGCATTGATGCGCGCTCAACGCCGCGAAGCTGCCGCCGAACCGGGATGGTTGCGAGCAACTGAGTGATGGACCGCTTCAAACGCGGATGCCACCAGGCCGGCGCAACGTCCGACAACGGCAGCAGAACGAACGCCCGCTTATGCATCTCGGGATGCGGCAGGATCAGTTGTCCGCGAACTCGTAGACTGGCTTGGGAGTGCATATAAACGGCGCCAGCAGAAACAATATCCAGATCAAGCGTTCGCGGGCCCCAGTGGCGACCCAACCGCCGCCCGGCCGACCGTTCGATGCGCTTCAATAGCCGCAGCAGCGTCGCAGGCGGTGAAGACGTGCGAAGGCGAACAACTGCGTTGACATACCGGGGTTGGCGACCCCCGCCGATTGCCTCTGTGACATACAGGCTGGAAACCGACACCACGTTCGGTCCGGATGTTTCCAGTTGCAACAAGGCTGCCTCGAGCGTGTCCAACGGGGACTGCCCATGCAACGACACGTTGCTACCTAGCGCCACAAAGACATCGCGAGCGCTTACTTTGGAAGGAACGAATGCGGGCATTGGCGGTTGTAGCTCTCGTAAATCCAGTCGTTACAACGGTTTTCGGCCCGGCGGGATCGTTAGTGATCAACAGGTCAAGACAGTTATGCTGTAAAGGGTCTTTGCTGGAGACGTTTTTCCTGGCATACCGCCCTCATTGCGCCAAAAATGATCGTTTTGGCCGGACGTGTTGTGTGTTCGATACTTGGTCAAAGTGCGGGTACGTGCACAAACCTGAAGGTGATTTATGCATTTTTACCAGTCAGAACGCATAGCGATTTTCGTTGACGGCGCAAACCTTTACGCGACCGCGAAGGCGTTGGGCTTCGACGTTGATTACAAGAAGTTGCTCAATTTGTTCAGGGTCAAGGGGCAGCTTGTCCGTGCCCTCTATTATACGGCGCTGGCCGAAGATCAGGAATATTCGTCGATCCGTCCGCTTGTGGATTGGCTCGACTACAACGGCTTCACGATGGTCACGAAGCCGACCAAAGAATTTACCGACAGCCTTGGTCGACGCAAAATCAAAGGCAACATGGACATCGAGCTTACGGTCGACGCCATGCGTATGGCCGACGTGGTGGATCACATCGTTTTGTTTACGGGCGACGGCGATTTTCGCGCCCTTGTCGCGGCGTTGCAGCTCAAGGGCAAGCGGGTAAGTGTCATATCGACATTGCAGACGCAACCCGCGATGGTGGCCGACGAACTCCGCCGTCAGGCTGACCAGTTTATCGATATCGCCGACCTGGAAGGGTCAATTTGCCGCGACGCGCCGCAGCGCACCGTCAGAGATGTGCCTGAAGTCCCGGCTGCGCCTGCCGCTGAACAGCGGCGCCCCACGACAGTAGTTCGCGCCACGACGACGCGGCGGGCAACGCCTGTTGCCTCGACCACGGCGCCGGCGTCTGCCAGCACGCTGGATTTCCCCGATAGCGATCCCAAATAAATTACGGCGTTTCCCGTTTTCGATTGAACCTAGGGGATGGTGACGGTGATGTCGGGGATTGCGAAGTCAAAGTCGCACCCGCGCTCCGCCTGTGTCACCGTATCGAAATAAATTTTCTGATAGCCGCGCCTTTTCACCATCGGCAGTTCCGGCAGTGCTTTCCGTCGCTTCTCAAGTTCAGCGTTAGAGACATTCACGTCGATCCGGCGTCCCTTGGTGTCCAGAGTGATCATGTCGCCTGACTGCACCAGCGCCAGCGGCCCGCCGTCAGCCGCTTCCGGGCTGATATGCAACACGATCGTGCCGAACGCCGTGCCACTCATGCGCGCATCTGAAATCCGCACCATGTCCGTGACGCCAGCGCGCAGCAACTTACGCGGAATTGGAATGTAGCCCGCTTCCGGCATGCCCGGCGCACCCTTGGGACCGGCGTTGCGTAAAACCAGCACGTCGTCGGCGGTCACGTCCAGATCTTCGCTGTCGATGCGATCGGCAAGATCGGGAAGATCGTTAAACACCACTGCCCGCCCGGTGTGCTGCAGCAGCGATTGCCGCGCTGCCGCCTGCTTGATGATGGCTCCATTCGGCGCGAGATTGCCGCCAAGAACAGCCATCGCGCCAGCGGCATATATCGGCTCTGCAAACGGCTTCACCACGTCTTGCGGCCACGCGGGTGCCATGCCCGCCAAGTTCTGGCCGAGCGTCCGACCGGTTACCGTCAAGCAGTCAAAATCCAGTAAGCCGCCGAGTTCACGCATCATCGCGGTCAGCCCACCAGCGCGATGCAGATCTTCCATGTAGCCCTGGCCTGTGGGCTTCAAATCGACCAGCACAGGAGTTTCGCGTCCCATCCGGTCGAAACCCTGCAGATCGATCCCGACGCCGACGCGGCCCGCCACCGCCGTTAAATGGATCAGCGCATTCGTCGAGCCTCCGGCCGCTAGTACCACCCGCAAGGCATTCTTGAGTGCCGCCGGCGTCATGATCTGATCGGGGGTGAGTTTTTCGGCCGCCATCGCGACAGCTCGCGTGCCTGTCTGTTCGGCCAACCGGCGCCGTTCCGCCATGACCGCCGGGATTGTCGCGCCGCCCGGTAGCATCATGCCCATGGCTTCGGCGGCGAGCGCCATCGTGCTGGCGGTGCCCATTACGCCGCAAGTGCCGATGGTCGGCGCCAGTTCGCTGTTCACTTCGGCGATCTGGCCCTCGCTGAGCGTGCCGCCGCGATAGCGACCCCAAAACCTCCGGCAATCGGTGCACGCTCCAAGCCGCTCGCCGCGCCAGCTACCAGCCAGCATCGGACCCGTCACCAGCATGATGGCCGGCACATTGGCGCTGGCGGCCCCCATCAGCAACGCTGGCACGGTCTTGTCACAGCCACCGAGCAGAATGACCGCATCCATGGGCTGAGCCCGGACCATCTCCTCGACGTCCATCGCCATCAGATTGCGCAGATACATACTCGTCGGATTGGCGAAACTTTCCTGAATCGAGATCACCGGAAACGGGATCGGAATGCCGCCAGCCAGCAGCACGCCTCGTTTTGCGGCCTCGATCAGGTCGGGGATATTCGAGTGGCAGGCGTTGTAGCCGGAATTGGTGTCGACGATGCCGATGATCGGCCGCTCCAGCGCTTCGTCGGTATAACCTAGCGCCTTGATGAAGGCCTTGCGCAAGAATACCGAAAACTCGGCGTCACCGTAGCTCGCTAGATTGCGGCGCATGCCACTCGCGGCTGTTGCAGGCTTGGATGGGCCGTTGCTCATCTGTGATCTCTGGGCTGGGTGCTCGCTCCACCCTTAGCGGACGCACGATGGCCTGTCATGACATTGCGTCTGCGATTAACCGACAGACATGCGGAAGAGACCATCGTTGTTTGCCCGACAAAAGCACTGAACAAGTTGACGTATACGGCAACGTTGACTAGGGTGTCGTTGCAATTCTATCCCCGCTCCCCGCGCGTCTGTTAAGATACAACGTGTTCTAACCGGAGATGTCGCGATGCTGACCGTGCTTCTGATCTGCCTTGCCGGTGCGTTCGCGCTGAGCATGCGGCGCGCCGCGCTCTGGACCTATGCCGCACTTGCGCTGGGGACTTGGTGGGTTTGGGCATCCGAGTTGCTCGACGGAGAGGGCTTCTGGCCGGCGCTCGATGGCGCGTCGTTGATCTTGCTGCTGCCGGTCCTGGCGCTCTGTGCACTGGCAATTCCTTCGATCCGCCGGAGTTTGCTGGTTGCTCCCGCTTTCGCGATGGTTCGCAAAATCCTGCCGAAGGTATCGGAAACCGAGCAGCAGGCGCTCGACGCCGGCACCATCGGGTTCGACGCTCAGCTTTTTTCCGGCACTCCCGATTGGGACCAGCTCCGCGCCGTTCCCCCCATTACGCTGACCGCAGAAGAGCGCGCGTTCATGGATGGCCCGACCGAGCAGCTCTGCAAAATGATCGACGATTGGCAGATCCGCCACGGCGAGCACGAAGTTCCCGAGCCCATCTGGGATTTCGTCAAGCAGCATGGCTTCCTGGGAATGTTGATCTCGAAAACCCATGGCGGGCTTGGGTTTTCCGGCCAGGCGCAGTCGTTGATTCTCGGCAAGGTGGCCTCTCGCTCGCCGGACGTCTGCACTATCGTCATGGTCCCCAATTCACTCGGACCGGGCGAACTGATCGAAAAATACGGCACGCCCGAGCAGAAGGAACATTACCTCCCGCGCCTTGCAAAGGGCCTTGAAGTTCCTTGCTTCTCGTTGACCGGTCCGACGTCGGGTTCAGACGCCGCTACCATGCGTGACATCGGCACCGTCGTGAAGCAGAGCTACCAGGGCCAGGAGACGCTCGGCATCAAGCTGTCCTGGGACAAGCGCTACATCACGCTCGGTCCGAAGGCGACGTTGGTCGGCCTGGCGTTCCACTTGTTCGACCCCGAAAAGCTGCTGGGCGGTAAAGACGATCTCGGCATCACCGTTGCTTTGATCCCAGCCAACCATCCCGGCGTCAACATCGGCCGGCGTCATCTGCCGTGCGGCTCGGCATTCCCGAACGGCCCGAACTGGGGCACGGACGTTTTCGTGCCCATGGATTTCGTCATCGGCGGCCAGAAGATGGCCGGCCAGGGCTGGCGCATGTTGATGGAATGCCTGGCTGCTGGCCGTGCCATCTCGCTGCCGTCGTCTGCGACGGCTGGTGCCAAATCCATGTTGCGCAACACCACGGCTTACGGGCGCATCCGCAAGCAATTCGGCTTGCCTGTCGGCAAGATGGAGGGGCTCGAGGAGCCGCTCGCCCGCATGGTGCAGACCGCCTATCTCAATGAAGCCGCACGCGGCGTCACCGCATCGATGGTTTCGCGCGGCGAGAAGCCTTCGGTGATTTCGGCGTTGATGAAATATCAGACCACCGAGCGCATGCGCATCACCGTCAACGATGCCATGGATCTGCACGGCGGACGCGGCATCTGCGACGGACCGATGAATTATCTGCAGTCGGCCTATCAAGCAGTGCCGGTCGGCATCACCGTCGAGGGCGCAAATATCCTCACGCGCACCTTGATCACGTTTGCACAGGGCGCCCTACGCTCGCATCCCTATCTCTACAAAGAGATTCAGGCCGTCCAATCAGCCGACGCCAAGCAGGGGTTGCGCGATTTCGAGCCGGCTTTGCTTGGCCATATCGCCTTCTCCGTGTCGAACGTCACGGGATCGCTGTTCCACAATCTCACCGGCGGCCGCTTCGCCAATGCGCCTGCGCAAACCGGCCCGGTCGAGCATTGGTATCGCCAGCTTTCGCGGGCGAGCCGCTCGTTCGCACTGGTCGCCGATTTGACCGTCGCAGTGCTCGGCGGTGGCTTGAAAACCAAGCAGAAGCTCACGGGCCGCTTGGCCGACGCCTTGAGCGAATTGTACTTCACGGCCTGCGCGTTAAAGCGCTTCGAGGATGACGGGCGCCCACCGGCGGATCTCGCGATCGTCGATTTCTGTGCGGCCAACGGGCTCTACAAATTTCAGGAAGCGCTACGGGGCGTCATCGACAATTTCCCTAATGCGCCCGCCCGCATTTTGATGCGAGCGTGCGTATTCCCGCTAGGTGCCCGCTTGCGCCCCGCGCCCGACTGGTTGGGTCACAAGATCGTTGCGCTCGTTATGCAGCCCGGCGACGTGCGCGATCGCCTTACTCGCGATATTTTCATCTCTCGCGACGTCAACGATGCGACTGGGTTGCTTGAAGTCACACTGCAGAAGGTGATCCAGGCCGAGGAAGCGGAGAAGAAACTCGACCGCGCCGTACGTAAGGGTGAGATCATGCGGTTCCATGGCATCGACTGGATCGGCGACGCTTATCGCAAGGGTGTCGTCACCGAGGCCGAGGCAACGTTGTTGCGTGAGGTCGAAACACTGACCGCGCGGGTTATCGCGGTCGATCACTTCGATCCGGAAGAGCTGAAGCCGCACTACCTGACGCCTGGCCACAACGCGCGCGCGGTGGCGGCCGAATAGGACGTCGCCATGAAGCATCCCGCACAAAGGCCTGCGACGTACGCCGATCTGGAGGCGGTTCCCTCGCATCTGGTTGCCGAGATACTGGATGGGGAACTTGTCACGCACCCGAGGCCTGCACCGCCGCATGGCGCGATGCAGTCGGCGATCTCCGGCCGATTGGATCGGCCGTTCAGGTTGGGCGAAGGCGGGCCAGGAGGTTGGGTATTCATTACGGAACCCGAACTGCATCTCGGGCCCCAAGTGATCGTCCCGGACGTGGCCGGATGGCGCATGGAGCGCTTGCCGAAGTTTCCCGACACCGCCTTTATCGAGACTGTTCCCGATTGGGTTTGTGAGATTCTATCTCCGTCGACCGCCCACGATGACCGGGGGCGCAAGCGTCGAATTTATGCCACCTATGGCTTAGGTCATCTCTGGCTGCTTGATCCCATTGGCCGCGAACTCGAGGCATTCGAACTCCGTGACGGCAAGTGGACACTGATTGAAACCTATTCCGGTGAGGTCGTCGTGGACGCGCCGCCGTTTGCAGCGGTGCCGTTTGCCCTGGCCAGCCTCTGGCCTTATGGCGCGCCCCCTGCGGCCCCCGTGATTCCTGAATAATGCCGCTTGCGACGTCCGCAGAAATGGAGTCACCCATGTCAAATCTCCCCACCCTCAAAGACTGGCGCACCGAGACCGACGTCGAGGGCATCATGTGGGCGATCTTCGATCGCGAAGGCGAGAGCCAGAACAGTCTGAGCCGTCGCGCACTTGAAGAACTTGGCGTCATCGTCGAGGAAGCCGAGCGGGCAGCCGCCGCGAAAACGATCATCGGCCTCGTCATCATGTCCGGCAAGGACAAGGGGTTCATCGTCGGTGCCGACGTGCGCGAGTTCGAGCAGCTCACCGACGCCAGGATGGTCGTCGACAACGTGAAGGTCGCCAACGGCCTGCTCGACCGCATTGAAAAACTGCCCGTGACTGTTGTCTGCTGCATTCACGGTTTCTGTCTCGGCGGCGGGTTGGAGTTGGCGCTCGCCTGTCACTACCGGATTGCTACGCGGGACGACGCCACACGTTTCGGCTTCCCCGAAGTCAAACTCGGCATATTCCCCGGCTTCAATGGCACCGTCCGTTCCATTCGACAGGCTGGTGCCATGGCCGCCATGCCGATGATGTTGGCCGGCTCCATGGTCCGTGCCACCGCAGCACGCGGCATGGGCCTCGTCGACGAACTCGTTCCGGCGGCGTCAAACTTGAAATGGTCTGCGCGCAAAGCGGTGCTGCAGAAACGCCGCTCCCGCCCGGCAACCGGCGTCAAAGCGCTGGCCTCGAAATGGCCGGTGCGTGGTTTCCTCGCCAACAAGATGCGCACCGAAACCGCCAAGAAAGCCCGTGAAGCCCATTATCCCGCGCCGTTCCGCCTCATTGATCTGTTCGAAACCTACGGCGGCAGTCCGAGAAAGATGAAAGCCGCCGAAACCGAGATGTTCGCGCCGTTGATGGTTTCGGACACGTCGCGCAATCTCCGCCGCGTCTTCAAGCTGTCAGAGATGCTGAAAGCGCAAGCACCAAAGGATCTGGATTGGAAGCCGATGCGCGTCCACGTCATCGGTGCGGGCGTGATGGGTGCCGACATCGCCGGCTGGTGTGTGGCGTCCGGCATGGAAGTGACGCTACAGGATCTGTCGCCCGAGGCCATCACCAAAGGCATCGCGGCGCAGATGAAAACACTGTCGCGCAAGTTCAAGTCCAAGGCATTGCTGGATGCGGCCAAACTGCGGCTGATCGGCGATCCCACCGGCGCCGGCATCGGCCGCGCCGACGTCGTCATCGAAGCCATCGTCGAGCGCGTCGAGATCAAGCAGAAACTGTTTGCCGAAATCGAAACAAAACTGAAGCCCGGTGCCGTCATGGCGACGAATACGTCGTCGATCATGATCGAGGACATCGCGAAGCCGTTGGCAGATCCCGGCCGGCTGATCGGCATCCACTTCTTCAACCCGGTCGCACAGATGCCGTTGGTGGAAGTGATCAAGGGCGCATCCACACGGGAGGAAGAAGTGCGCAAAGGCTGCGCCTTCGTCGCGGCCATCGACAAGTTCCCGCTGATCACCAAAAGCAGCCCCGGCTTCGTCGTCAATCGCGTGCTCGGCCCTTACATGATGGCCGCCATGGAACGCCTGGAGAAGGGCGAGACCAAAGAGAACATCGACGAAGCCGCGCGCACGTTCGGCATGCCGATGGGGCCGATAGAACTGGCCGATACGGTCGGCCTCGACGTTTGCGCGCACGTCGGCAAGATCCTCGGCCGGTCAGCCGAAGGCAGCAAATTGGAAGCGCTGGTCAAGGGCGGCAACATCGGTAAAAAAAGCGGACGCGGCTTCTACGTCTGGAAAGATGGCAAGGCCGAAAAGGGTGCGGTAACGGCCGGCGTGGCGACACTCGAGAAGCTCGGCCGCGAACTGGTCGAACCGCTGATCGCCGAGTGCGTGAAAGTGCGCGACGAAGGCGTCGTCGCGAATGCCGATCTGGTCGACGCCGGTGTCATTTTCGGCACCGGCTTCGCGCCTTTCCGGGGCGGCCCGCTGCACTTCAAGGCCACCGAAGGCAAAAGCAACGTGATGCCGTTTCCGTCGTCCCAAGCCGCCGAATGATCGAAGGGTGAAGTCATGAAAATCGATAGTGCGTCGCATCGGCTCGATGTCAGCAAAAGCGTGCTGTCGGGCTCCGCCTTCGACGACGTCAATCTGTCGGGTTCGACATTCAAAAATGCCAACATGTCGGGCTGGACACTCGAGGACGTCAACCTGTCGGGCGCGCGCGTCCACAACGCCAATCTGTCCGGCAGCCGGATCGACTATGCCAATCTTCACGGGATGGCGATCACCAACTCGGCAATCGACGGCATGACGATCAACGGTATTTCGGTGACTGAACTGCTGCAACTTCACGCAGAGCAAACGGCCAAGGCTACGTCATGACCCAATCCCTCCGCAAAGTCGCGATCGTCGGTGGCGCGCGCATTCCCTTTTGCCGCTCGAATACGCTGTATGCCGACCTCTCCAATCTCGACATGATGACCGCGACCTTGAACGGGCTGATCGAAAAATATGCGCTGAAGGGCGCCCACATCGATGCCGTGGTCGGCGGTGTGGTCGTCTCACACGCCAAAGACTGGAACCTTGCGCGCGAAGCCGTGCTGGCCACCTCGCTGGCGCCTTCGACGCCCGGCATCACCATGCAGCAGGCGTGCGGGACATCGCTGCAAGCCGCGATGATGCTGGCTGGCCAGATCGCAACCGGTCAGATCGAAAGCGGCATCGCCTGCGGGTCAGACACCACCTCCGATCCCCCGATCTCCGTCTCCAAAAAGCTCGCAACCCGGCTCACGCAAGCCAGCCAAGCCAAGTCCTTTGGACAACGTCTGGGTGCGTTCAAAGGCATGGCGCTGAGCGAGCTCGCGCCCGTGCCGCCATCGACCAGCGAACCTCGCACGGGCCTCGCCATGGGCGACCACACCGAACTCATGGCCAAGCAATGGCACATCACACGCGAAGCGCAGGACGCGCTCGCCTACGAAAGCCATATGAAGGCGGCGAAAGCCTATGCCTCCGGTTTCATGGACGATCTGATCGTGCCGTGTGCGGGCGTCTATCGTGACAACAATCTGCGCGCCGAGATGACGCTCGAGAAAATCGCGACGTTGAAGCACGCGTTCGACAAGTCCCCTGCCGGCACGCTGACGGCCGCCAACTCGACGCCGCTGACCGACGGCGCGGCAGCCGTGCTGCTGTGTTCGGAGGCGTGGGCTGCCAAGCGCGGTCTGCCAGTGCTCGCCTACCTCACCTATTCGCAAACAGCCGCAAACGATTTCGTCCATGGTGACGGCCTGCTCATGGCGCCGACCATCGCGGTATCGCAGATGATCGATCGCGCCGGGCTCAAGCTGCAGGACTTCGATTATTACGAGATTCACGAGGCATTCGCAGCGCAGGTCCTCTGTACGCTCAAAGCCTGGGAAGATCCGGTCTACTGCAAAAACGTGCTCGGCAAGGATGCGCCGCTCGGCTCGATCGACCGCAGCAGGCTCAACCCCAAGGGCTCGAGCCTCGCCTACGGCCATCCCTTCGCCGCCACTGGCGCCCGCATCCTCGGCCTCGCGGCAAAGCAGCTGGCCGTCGAGGGCAAGGGCCGCGCCCTGATCTCCGTCTGCACCGCCGGCGGCCAGGGCGTCACCGCCATCCTCGAGCGCGCCGCCTAGCCAAATGCGAGCATCCTAACGATCCGTTGTCAGGGTTTGCATTGTTCCGGCGACGCAAATGGCATGCAAGCGTACCCTCCGATCCACCGAAAACCTCAGGATTCCAAGGACCTGACAACAACGGTCCACAGCTTGACGCTAACGTCATGCTTTTGCTTGTCAGTGGACGCTTTTGCCATATAGGGTTCGATCAATCTTGACCGATAGGTAAAACCCTGTCGGCCCAAAAGAAGTGCCTGTGAGCAAGAACTCCGGGCTGTCGGGAAACGTCAAACAAAGGAGATGGAACAATAATGAAACTCCAGACCATTCTGGGAGCGGCAGCCATCGCCGTAACCCTCATGGGCACCACCGCCCTCACATTGCCGGCCTTCGCCGCGAACGTGCCGGACGGCACCAAGCTCGCCGAAGACCAGACTTTCAACTACCGCGTGCTGGACAATATCAACGCGCTGGATCCCAATATCGTGGAAGATGTCGATACCTCGTACGTCGTAACCAACCTGTTCGAGGGCCTTTACAACGAAGACGCCAAGGGCAA
>JANLYD010000045.1:0-15732 GCA_031365465.1 Hyphomicrobiaceae bacterium | reverse complement strand
TCGCGGGCTTCGGCCGCGCGGCAGCCGAAGTCGGCGCGGTCATGATCGTCGGTGGCAATATCGACGGCTTCACCCGCGTCATGACGACCACGATTGCGCTTGAAACGTCGAAGGGCAACTTGCCCTTGGCGCTTGGCTTGGGCATGACGCTGATCGGCATCATATTGGCGGTCAATGCACTGGCATGGTGGATACGGGATTGGTCGGCACGCCACGCGGGCTGACCAATCCCGGGATGCAGTTGTGGCACGGCTTACCGTTACCGTTTTGCAGGTTGCAAATGCCGTGTATGGTTCTTCCGAGCACGGTGATGCAGCGCGGGGGCTATGGAGTGACGACGAACCACTGGGCGGGATCGGCGACGACGGTTCGGGCATCGATCCTCACGATCATCGCGGCTCTGACAGGGTGCGGAGAACGCAATACCTTTCAGCCACCACCGCCCGCTGAGGTCGGAGTACGCACGCCTGAACTCCGAAAGGTCACGATCTACCGCGAGTTTACCGGCACGACGCAGGCCTCCAAACGCGTTGATCTCGTCGCCCGCGTGCAGGGTTTCCTCGACGACGTGACATACACCGACGGCGAAAAGGTCGCCAAAGACCGCGTGCTTTTCCGCATCGAGCGCACGCCATATCAAACCAGCCTCCAGATCGCCCAAGCGACGATCCAGCAACAAGAGGCCCTGCTCGCCCAAGCAGATGCAGACCTCGGACGGCAGACCCAACTGTCCCAGCGTCAGATCTCGAGTGAAGCTCGTTTCGACGACAGCCGCGCCAAACGCAATTCCGCAGCAGCCTTGCTCGAACAGGCAAAAGGTCAAGCCCAGCAGGCGCAAACCAACCTCGGGTACACAGAGGTGAAAGCGCCTTTTGCCGGCATCGTTTCCGCGCGGCAGGCCGATCAGGGCGCCCTCGTTGGCGCCGGCGGCGCAACTAAACTCGCGACGATTTATCAAACCTCGCCCATCTATGTGTCGTTCAACATCAGCGAACAGCAGGCTGTGCTGGCGCGCCGCCGGCTCAATGCGGAAGGTCTGACAATCAAAGACCTCGGCCCCATGCCGGTCGATGTCGGTATCCCCGGCGAAACGGGTTTCCCACACGTCGGCCAAATCGACTACGTTTCGCCCGACCTCGACGCGGCGACCGGCACGTTGGGCGTGCGCGCGGCACTGGAAAACAAAGACTCCGCGCTCGTTCCGGGCTTGTTTGTGCGCATCCGCGTACCCGTCATGCGTGATGTCGATGGACTGCTCGTCCCCGATTCTGCACTCGGCAACGACCAGCAAGGACGCTACGTCTTGGTTGTCGATGCCAACGATGTCGTCGTGCAGCGTCATGTGGAAACAGGCGACACCGTCGACGGCGGACTGCGCATGATCACCGGCGGACTGAAGCCCGGCGAGCGCGTTGTCGTCAGTGGCCTGCAGCGGGCAACTCCCGGTGCCAAGGTCAAACCGGTCGAAGCGCTTGCGGCGCTTCCCGGACCTTCCGCCCAACCCCAGGCGCGGCCATGATCGCCAAGTATTTCATCGAGCGGCCCGTTCTGGCCAATGTCATCGCCGTACTGACGATCATTCTGGGGTTGGTGGCCTTGCAGCGGCTCCCCGTTTCCCAGTATCCGAATGTCGTGCCACCGACCGTCCAGGTGACGGCGCGGTATCCGGGCGCAACAGCCCAGACGATGATCCGCGACGTCGCGCTGCCGATCGAGCAAAAGGTCAACGGCGTCGAAGGCATGATCTACATGTCGTCGATGTCGACCAGCGACGGCAATTACACTTTGACGGTGACATTCAAAATCGGCACGGACGCCGACAAGGCGCAGATCCTCGTCCAGAACCGCGTCGGCAGTGCGCTGTCCCAATTGCCGCAAGTGGTGCAGTCGCAAGGTGTGCAGACCGCCAAGCGTGCGACGTCGATCCTGGAGATCGTCACGCTGACGGGTGCGAACGCCAGCCAAGACAGCCTGTTTCTGTCGAACTACGCGACGATCAACCTCGTCGATGAAATCCTACGCATAGAGGGGGTTGGCAACGTTGCTGTCTTCGGCGCTGGCCAGTATGCCATGCGGGTTTGGCTTGATCCGCAGAAGCTGCAGGCGCGCCATCTCGTGCCTTCAGACGTCATCAATGCCATCAACCTGCAGAGCCGCTCAACCAACGCCGGCCAGCTAGGCGCGCCGCCTGCACCCGAAGGCCAAAGCTTCCAGTACTCGCTCAACGTTTCCAGCAAGCTCGCCGAAACAGCCGATTTCGAGAACATCATCGTCAAGGCCGATGGCAGCGGGGGCGGACGCACGACGCGCATCAAGGATGTCGCACGCGTCGAACTCGGCGCGCAGCAATACGGCCAGACATTCAAACTCGATGGCCAACCCGCCGCTGGTCTTGCGATCTTTCAATTGCCGGAGGCCAATGCGCTCGATGTCGCAAAGCGGGTCGAGACGCGCATGAAGGAACTCAGCAGCGCATTCCCCAAGGGCATGGTGTGGTCGGTACCGTTCGATACGACGAAGTTCGTCAAGGCGTCGGTGCACGAAGTGTACAAGACACTCATTGAAGCCGCCCTCCTGGTGCTTATCGTCATCCTCGTGTTCCTTCAGGACTGGCGCGCGACGCTCGTGCCCGCAACGACAGTGCCCGTCACGATCATCGGCGCCTTCGCAGCGATGGCGGCCCTCGGCTTCACCGTGAACTTGACGACGCTGTTTGCCATTGTTCTCGCCATTGGGATCGTGGTCGACGACGCCATCGTCGTCGTCGAAGGCGCGGCGAAATACATCGAACAAGGCATGAGCGCCCACGATGCAACCATCAAGGCGATGCAGGAACTGCTCGGCCCCATCATCGGCATCACGCTCGTGCTGATGGCAGTATTCGTGCCCGCCGCTTTTCTCCCCGGCTTGTCGGGACAAATGTACCGCCAGTTCGCACTTGTCATTGCCGCGACCGCGCTCATCAGCGCGATCAACGCCATGACGTTGAAGCCCGCGCAGTGCGCACTCTGGTTGCGCCATTCGACCCCGCCCGAGCAGCGCAACGCATTCTACCGCGCGTTCAACCGGTCGTACGATCGCTTCGAACGGTGGTACACCGGCCTTATCCGCCGGATGGTAAGCGTCAGCAAACTCATGTGCCTGCTTGCGGCGGCACTTGTGGCCATCGCGGTCTGGTCGCTCTCGCGCGTGCCGACGGCGTTCATTCCCATCGAGGATCAAGGCTACTTCATCGTCGCCGTCCAACTTCCGGAAGGCGCGGCCCTCGAGCGGACCACCAAGGCACTCGACGTCGTGTCTGAGCGTATCCGCAAGGTCGGCGGCGTCGAACGGGTCGTCGCAATTGCCGGCCTCTCGCCGCTCAACGACAATGCCAGCGTTGCCAATTCGGGCGTTGCATACGTCATCCTCAGGGATTGGGATCAACGCGCCAAGGGTCAAGATCTGTTCGGTCTCTATCAGGCGCTCAGCGCGTCCGTGCGCACCCTCGACGATGGTGTGGCTTTGGTGCTGCCGCCGCCGCCCATCCAGGGCATCGGCAATGCGGCGGGCGCCACCATGAAAGTCGAACTTCGCGACGGCAGCGGAGACTACGAAAAGCTGTCGCGCATTTCCGACGAGATCGTCGCTCGCGCATCGCAACAGTCGATGTTCCAGATCGCGCGCAGCACCTTCAAGGCCGATGCGCCTCAACTCAACATGTCCCTCGACCGCGTAAAAGCGGAGACGCTCGGCGTGCCGCTCGGCAATGCCCTCGATGCGCTGAGCGCGTTCACCGGGTCAGCCTACGTCGGTCAGATCAACAAGTTCGGCCGGGTCTTTCAGATCTACGTGCAGGCCGAACCGGCATCGCGCGTGACACCTGAACAACTGAAATCCATGATGGTGCGCAACAACACCGGAGGCATGGTGCCGCTTGGCACGATGGCGCAGACAACGCCGGAAACCGGCCCATCGCTGATCAGTCTTTACAACCTCTATCCGGCGGCAACCATCATTGCAAACACCGGACGCGGGTACAGTTCAGGCCAGGGCATCACGGTCCTCGAACAGATCGCGCAGCAAACTCTGCCATCAAAAACGGGCTACGAGTGGTCGGCGCTGTCGTTTCAGGAAAAAGAGGTCGGCAACCAGATCTACCTCGTCTATGCACTCAGCCTGCTGCTCGTCTATCTCGTGCTGGCCGGACAATACGAAAGCTGGTTTGCACCCATCACGGTCATCGCCTCGGTGCCCCTCGCGTTGCTGGGGACATCCGCGACCTTGCTTGCGCTCAACGTACCAAGCAGCCTTTACACCCAGATCGGGCTCGTGCTGCTGATCGCGCTATCGAGCAAAAATGCTATTCTCATCGTGGAATTCGCGCGCGAATTGCGCCATTCCGGACGTTCGATTCCGGACGCCGCAGTCGAAGCGGCGCGGGCTCGGTTCCGCCCCATCCTGATGACGTCGTTCGCCTTCATTCTCGGCGTCTTGCCGCTCGTGCTCGCGACAGGCGCGGGCGCAAACGCCGAGAAATCCATTGGCATTACCGTGCTGACAGGCATGCTCGGGTCGACGATTCTGACGGTCGCGTTCGTGCCGTCGATCTTCGTCATCGTCCAGCGCTTCGAAGAATGGCGGCTTTCACGGCGCGGGAAATCAGGGCATCAATCAAAGCCAGTCGATGCGCCGATGGTCGCGGAGTAATTCGCACTCGCTTTGACTGCCATCGGCGAAACGATTTACCGGTCCCTCGATCGCGCCGATTTCACATGGACACGATAGAGCGCGGTCATCGTCGCCGCGAGAATGAGCGCGCACAGGATCGCCTTCGAAACCGATCCCATGGCACCCTCGATCAGAATGGCGTGGACGATGCTGGAAACGACGACCACCAGCGACAGAACATTGTGCACGACGCGCCAGATTGCATATCGCAAGCCCGACTTCGTCCGCATCGCAACCAGGACCCCGGTCAAAACTGCGCTCCACAGCCCGATCACGCCATAAACTGCGAACGGGGTTGGAGCGACGAGCAGCAACGCATCGGTGGTGTCATCCGGGCTGTAGAGATACAAGCCGCCGACGTGCAGCAGCACGCCAACTACCACTACCGTGCCGATCCAGCGATGCCAGCGCCGCATCACCAGAACCGGCGCCTCCGGCACCAAGCCAGCCACCAGCACCGGCTGCACAAGCAAGAGCGCGAGCGCCACAACGCCAGCCATCCCCCCGAAAATCCACATGGCTTCACGGCTGGACTGCAGCGGATTGGTCGCAGCAATCACGACTGGCACACACACGGCTGCTGCCAGAAAAAACCACACCAGCGCGGCGCGCATCCGGTGATCCGCAGAAACTTTCATGCGGCAAACCTACGCCAGCACAAAATGCGCCTGCACGCTGGTATCGCTCTTGCTCGCGAGCAGAGGCCGTAGAAAGACCGTCTCGAACGCTCCATCGTCATAAGCCAGATGCGCATGGGGTTGGCCGAAGTTCGGCAGGATCTGCGACATCTCCAGGCGGAAAGCGCCGGTCGCATCGGTCATCACGCTGCCACGATTGCTGGGCTCACGCTCGCCGCCGCGTTCCGTTGATGCCCAGATCTGCACCCGGAGGTTGGCCAGCGGATCACCCGACCCGGCCCGCCGCACCGTTCCCGACACAGTAAAGCCTTTGCCGAGATTTTGAACCATCGGCGCCTTCGCGATGTAGTTGTTGGCGCCCCCGGGCATAGATTTCGTCGGCGCCAGGGCGGGCGCGGCGCTGGCAGCCGCCACAAACCCGACACGCGATTTGACCAGTAACGAACTGCACACGCCCGCGCCGACGATCAAAGAACGCCGGCTGAGGATGATGTTTGTCATTTCGGTTTCCCTCATTTGGGACGGACGAGGCGTCGAGACGGATCAATGACGACAGGATCGCCAGCGTCTCGAATGTCCCTATCAACGTAGCGGGCACGTGCAGGTGGCGCAATGGACCTGTCTCGCGTTGGCCTTCAACTTATCGTCAGATATAAGCGCCATCATCGGCGCATGGACGGTGGCGGTCAACTTCGCTACGCTCCATTCAAAGGTGTCCACAGAGACGCCGCGACCCGGAAACGCATCGGAGAATTATCCATGACACACACGTCACGCCGGCAATTTGTTCAAGGCGCAGCGCTCCTGGCCGGCTCCGCTTTTGCGGCCCCGACAAGTTCGGCACAAACCCCATCCGCCACGCGCCTGCGTGCATTCTGGTGGGGCAATCCCGATCGCGACAAGCGCACCAAAGCTGCCCTCGACGCCTTCAAGGCGAAATCCGGTACGGATATTTCGGCCGAGGCGCTCGGCTGGGGCGACTACTGGACGAAACTTGGAACGCAGACCGCCGGCGGCAACGCCCCCGACCTGATCCAGATGGATTATCGCTACATCTTCGAATACGCCCGCCGTCAAACCCTGCTGCCGCTCGACGGCTTGGCACCCAAGCCACTCGACCTGTCGACCTTCGCCCCCGCCTCGCGCGACTGCGGCAAGGTGGATGGCAAACTCTACGGCATCACGCTCGGCACCAATTCCAAAGCCATGGTCTACGATACGGCCATGTTCGAGAAAGCTGGCGTCAAGGCCCTCGACCCCAACTGGACCTGGGATGATTTCGCCCGCATTGCCGGCGATATTTCGAAGTTCAACCCCGGCAAATACTGGGGTTCGGGTGACAACAGCCGCTGGGAGCAGGGCTTCGAACACTATCTGAACCAGCGGGGTAAACTGCTTTACACGCCGGAAGGCAAAGCGGCCTTTACGCGCGACGACGTTACCGCGTGGTTCGATCTATGGGACAAGCTGCGCAAATCTGGTGCCGTCGCGCCTGCCGAAATCGGCGCGACCAATACCGGCGCCATCGATCAGTACGAAATCAGCCGCGGCACAGCCGCCATGAGCTTTGCCAATTCCAACCAGGTCGTCGCCTTCCAAGGGATCAGCAAATCCAAACTGGCGATCAGCGTATTCCCCAACGAGAAGGGATCGCCGTCGGGCCATTACGTAAAACCGTCCATGCTGATGAGCGTATCGTCCAAGACCAAGGCACCGGAGGACGCAGCCAAGCTGATCAACTTCCTCGTCAACGAAGCGGACGGAGTGAAGGCGCTCGGCATCGAACGCGGCGTGCCGCCGTCGTCGATCGCGCAGGGCATGCTGACACCTGATCTCGACGACCTCGGCCGCATGCAGGTCGACTACGTCGCCGCAGTCACGAAGGTCGCAGTCGCATTGCCGCCCCCGCCGCCGAAAGGTGCTGGCGAGATCGAGAAGCTGTTGCTGCGCGTCGCCGACAGCGTCGCCTTCGGACGCGCCAGCGTGAAGGATGGCGCCGCCCAATTCGTCACCGAAGCGGAAAGCATCCTGGCCCGGGCATGACATCGGGCCAACCCAAGACAACGAGACTTCGGTCGCGTCCCGCGTTCGGGTTTACCGGGCGCGATTTTGCGGCCTACGCTTTTCTCGGCCCCTGGCTGTTGGGTTTCTTCGTCTTCACGCTCGGGCCGGTGCTGGCATCGCTCTATCTGTCGTTCACGAAGTTCGATTTGCTGACACCGCCTGTGTGGGTCGGAGCCGACAACTACGTGCGCATGTTCACGACCGATTACCGCTTCTATCAAGCCCTCAAAGTCACCTTCACATATCTACTTTTCGAGGTACCGCTGAAACTCGCCTTCGCACTCCTGATCGCCACCCTGCTCGACAAGGCTGTGCGTGGCGGCGGCATTTATCGCGCCGTGTTCTACATTCCCTCCTTGTTGGGTGGTTCGGTCGCGATTGCGGTGCTGTGGCGACAACTCTTCGAAGGCAACGGCACCATCAATCAGCTCCTGTTCTGGCTGTTCGGTATTCAAGGACCGAGCTGGATCTCGAACCCGAACACAGCCGTCTACACGCTCGTGATCCTGGCAATTTGGCAATTCGGCTCGCCGATGATTATCTTTCTGGCCGGCCTCAGGCAAATTCCGCAGGACCTTTACGAAGCAGCCTCGATCGATGGTGCCTCGAAATTTCGCCAGTTCTGGCGCATTACCTTGCCACTGCTGGCGCCCGTGATTTTCTTCAACATGGTGCTGCAGGTGATCGAAGGCTTCAAGGCTTTCACGCCAGCATTCATTATATCCGGCGGCACCGGCGGCCCGGTCGACAGCACACTGTTCTACACCCTGTTTCTCTATCAGGAGGCGTTTGCCTATTTCCGGATGGGATATGCGGCAGCCCTGGCGTGGGTCCTTCTGATCATCATCGGCGCCTTCACAGCGCTGAGTTTCCTGACCTCGAAATACTGGGTGCATTATGAAGACGATGCACGCTGAACGGCTCAGTGGCCCTCGCGTCCGCACGCTTCTTGCAGCGTGTCTGCGTCACGGCCTGTTGATCGCCGCCTCGTTCGTCATGCTGTACCCGCTGCTGTGGATGGTCGCCTCCGCCTTCAAACCGGAAAATGCGATTTTCACCGACCTCTCGATCATCCCCCACTCTCTCGATCCGAAAAATTTTCGCGATGGCTGGACGGCGCTGCAAACGAGCTTTACGCGATTTTATTGGAATTCGTTCGTCATCGCGATTTTGGTCGTCATCGGCAATCTGGCCTCGTGTTCGCTGACCGCCTATGCGTTTGCGCGGCTGCAGTTCCGCTGGAAGCAACCGTTGTTCGCGTTGATGCTGGGCACGCTCATGCTGCCCTATCATGTGACACTCATTCCGCAGTATGTCCTGTTCCTGCAGCTGGGTTGGATCGATACCGTCTTGCCGTTGGTGGTTCCAAAATATCTCGCCGCCGACGCGTTCTTCATCTTTTTGATGGTGCAGTTTTTCCGCGGCATCCCGCGCGAACTCGATGAAGCCGCTCAGATGGATGGCTGCAGCCCCTGGCGCATTTATTGGAAAGTGATCATGCCGTTGTCGCTCCCCGTCATGGCGACGGCCGGCATCTTCTCGTTTCTGTGGACCTGGAACGACTTTTTCGGCCCACTGATCTACCTCAACGACAGCGCGAACTACACCGTACCATTGGCGCTTCGATCGTTCGTCGACGCGACAGGCACCTCTGCCTGGGGCCAGTTGTTCGCCATGTCGGTTCTGGCGATATTGCCGATCTTCCTGGTGTTTTTGTTCTTCCAACGCCTCATCATCGAAGGTGTGGCCATGTCGGGTATGAAGCGATGACGACTGCAGCAAAGCGCCGTTTGAAATTCGCAGCGATCGGTCTCAATCACAGCCACATCTACGGCCAGACTAAAGCCATGCTCGACGCCGGCGCCGAACTCGTCGCTGTGCATGCCGTCGAAGACGAAGCCGCCGCTGCCTACCTCACATCCTTTCCGCAAGCTCGGCGCGTGTCAGATCATCGTGAGATACTTGACAATGCCGAGATCAAATTGATCGTCAGCGCGATCACCCCCGATATCAGGGTCGCCACCGCGATCGAGTGCATGCGCGCGGGCAAGGACGTCATGGTGGACAAACCCGGCGCCATCACGCTGGAACAATTGGAGCAGCTACGGCGTGTGCAAGCCGAGACCCAGCGCATCTTCTCTGTCTGCTATTCCGAGCGCTTTGAAAACCGCGCCACCGAAAAGGCCAGCCAGCTCGTCGCCGCCGGCGCCATCGGCAAAGTCGTGCAAACCGTCGGCCTTGGCCCCCACGCGCTCAACAACAATCCCAGACCCGACTGGTTCTACCAACGCGCACGCTATGGCGGCATACTCTGCGATATCGCGGCCCACCAGTGCGACCAGTTCCTGCATTTTACCGGCTCGACGCAAGCTCAAGTCGTTGCCTCCCACATCGCCAATCATGCCAACCCACACAAACCTGAACTCGAAGATTTCGGCGAAGTGCTGCTACGCGGCAACGGCGGCACTGGATATATTCGCGTCGACTGGTACACGCCGAAAGGTTTGCCGGTCTGGGGCGACGGCCGCCTGACCATCCTCGGCACGGACGGATATATCGAACTGCGCAAGTATATCGACGTCGGCGGCCGGCCCGGCGGCGACCACCTTATTCTCGTCGATCAGAAAGGCATCCAGCGGCTCGATTGCTCCAGCGAACCACTTCCCTATGGCCTCCGTCTCATCGCCGATATCTTCGACCGAACGGAAACCGCGATGACGCAGGCGCACTGTTTTCTCGCCACCGAACTTGCGCTCAAAGCCGAAGCGATGGCGACCCGCGTCGGAGTTCAATCATGAGCCGCACATTGAACGTGGCCGTCGTCGGACTGGGCATCGGCAGCACTCATCTCGCGGCCTACGCCGAGTTACCCGAGCAATATCGGGTCCACGCCGTCTGCGATTTGAATGCCGACAAGGCAGCCGCAGCGGCGAAAGCGCATCAAGGCGCGCAGGTGATCACAAATTTCACCGACCTGTTGAAGATCCCGGACCTCGACATCATCGACATCTGCACGCCGCCCGACACACATCGCCGATTGATCGAGCAGGCGCTGGCAGCAAACCTGCATGTCATTTGCGAAAAACCAATCACCGGATCTCTCCGCGACGTCGATGCTCTCGAACTGGCCGCAGCGCAATCGAAAGGGACATTGTCGCCGATCTTTCAGTACCGGTTCGGCAACGGCCTGCAGAAATTGAAGTTGCTGCAGGAGCATGGCGTCTGCGGCACGCCTTTCCTCGCGACGATCGAAACATCGTGGCGACGCGACGCCGACTATTATTCGGTGCCCTGGCGCGGTAAGTGGGCGACCGAACTCGGCGGTTGCTGTCTGAGCCAGGCGATCCATGCCCACGACATCCTGTCGTACGTCAACGGCCCGGTGAAAAGCGCCTATGCCCGGCTAGCAACGCGCGTGAACCCGATCGAAGTCGAGGATTGCGCGGCGGTTTCGATCGAAATGGCCGATGGATCGCTGGCGACCCTGTCGGTAACGTTGGGCGCGGCGGAGGAGTTGTCCCGCATCCGCTTCATGTTTTCGAATTTGACTGTCGAGAGCCGCAGCGCGCATCCCTATCGGATCGGTGAAGACCCCTGGTACTTCAAGGCCAAGTCACCTGAAATCGAAGCGCAAATCGCAACCGTTCTTGCCGGCTTCCAGCCAAGCGCTCAATCATTCGCCGGCCAATTCGCCCGCATCCATGCCAGTATCACCGGCGGCAGCCCGCTGCCGGTCACGCTCGCCGACGCGCGCGCGTCGTTGGAATTGATCACCGCGATTTATCATTCGGCGGAATCGGGAACTGCCGTGACGCTGCCGATCGCCCGTGACCATTCCAAGTACGGCAACTGGATTCCAGCAAACCGCCGCTGGAATACCGGGAGCGCGGCTAATGGCTGAATTGAAGCTTCGCGGGCTAACCAAAAACTACGGCGCAATCCGCATCATTCACGGCGTCGATCTCGATATCGCGCACGGCGAATTCGTGGTGTTCGTCGGTCCCTCCGGCTGCGGAAAATCCACCCTTCTGCGCATGATCGCCGGCCTCGAAGAGATCACCGATGGCGAATTGCGCATCGACGACAGGCGCGTGAATGAAATGCCGCCCGCCAAGCGCGAGATTGCGATGGTGTTTCAGTCCTACGCGCTCTATCCGCACATGACCGTCTACAAGAACCTCAGTTTCGGGTTGGAAACCGCTGGCCTAAAGCGGCACATCATCGATGAACGCGTGACGCGCGCAGCCCGTCTGTTGCAGATCGAGGATTATCTGCAGCGCAAACCCAAGGCGCTCTCCGGTGGTCAGCGCCAGCGCGTTGCAATCGGCCGCGCGATCGTCCGCGCGCCAAAGCTGTTCTTGTTCGACGAACCGCTGTCGAACCTGGACGCCGAACTCCGAGTGCAGATGCGCGTCGAACTCTCGAAGTTGCATGCCGACTTGGGCGCCACGATGATCTACGTGACGCATGATCAGGTGGAGGCGATGACGATGGCGGATCGTATCGTGGTGCTTCGCGCCGGCCGTATCGAGCAGGTCGGAACACCGCTCGATCTCTATAATCATCCCTGCAATCAGTTCGTCGCGGGTTTCATCGGCAGCCCGAAAATGAACTTCATTGCGGCCACCGCCAACGGCAGTTCCACCGGCATCAACCTCGAACTGGCCAGCGGCGTCTCAATCGTGCTCCCCAATCGGAACATCGTTATCGCCAGTGGACAGGCTGTTACTCTGGGCATTCGTCCCGAGCACTGCGAAGTTGGCCCCGGCGGGTTGCCCGTGGTCGTCAATCTTGCCGAGCAACTGGGAGGTAATACTGTGCTGCACGGAGCGCTCGCCAACGGTCAAACGCTGGTGGTACAGATCGTCGGGCAAGCGCACATCGGCCGTGGCGAGACGGTGCCCATCATCATTCCCGCCGACCGATGCCACGTGTTCGATGCGCAGGGCAGCCTGCTGCCATCACGGGCGTGACCGACTCGCTCTGGACAAGGCAATTCCCCTTTGATCTTCCCCGTCTGCAAGCTGACACTCTGTCTCGACTGAAGTGTCGCAATCGCCGATTGCCTGCCCCTGGTTCTAGATCCAGTCTCCTTACACCGCGCACCCCAGCTCGATCGACGCCGCGTGTTTCAACAAGGACTTCGCATCATGACGCCACCGGACTTGCGGGCGACACATCCATCCGTCAGGCTCGCCGTCGACGTGGGCGGCACCTTTACAGATATCGTTCTGGAAGTCGGTTCCCAACGCTACACCCACAAGGTTCTGACCACTCCCCGCGCACCCGAGCAAGCTATCATCGATGGCACACGTAGCGTGCTTCACGCGGCCGGACGCACCTTTGCCGACATCGACGTCTTCATCCATGGCACCACCTTGGCCACCAACGCCATCATCGAGCGCAAAGGGGCCCGCACCGCGCTGATCGCCACTGACGGTTTTCGCGACGTCATCGAGATCGCCGATGAAAGCCGCTTTGACCAGTACGACATCAACATCGTGAAGACGCCACCGCTGGTCTCACGCGACCTGCGTTTCACGGTCCCGGAACGCATCGATGCATCTGGCACCGTGCGGCGGGTGCTGGACGAAGCGGCGGTGCTCGCCGTCGCACAGCATTTGACGGCCTGCGGAATCCAGTCCGTTGCAGTGGCGCTGATGCATTCGTATGCCAACTCCGGTCACGAGCAGCGCATCGGCACGATCCTGGCAGACGCGTGTCCGTCGATCAGCGTAACCCTCTCGTCGGAGGTATGTCCCGAGGCCCGCGAGTACGAGCGCACCTGCACAGCGGTCGCCAACGCCTACGTCCGTCCTCTTATCTCTGGTTATCTACATCGTCTGCAGGCAGCGGCCCTCGAACTCGGCTATGCGGCGCCCATTCACCTCATGACGTCCGGCGGCAGTTTAGCCAGCCTCGATACCGCCTCGCGCTTCCCGATCCGCCTCGTCGAATCCGGGCCGGCAGGCGGTGCCATCCTTGCCGCGCGCCTTGCGCTGGAACGGGGCGAGATGCGCGTCCTTTCCTTCGACATGGGAGGCACGACCGCCAAAATCTGCCTCATCGACAACGGCGTGCCGCTGCTCGCGCGCACGTTCGAGATCGACCGCCAATCGCGCTTCAAGAAGGGCAGCGGTAGCCCAGTGCGTATCCCGGTCATCGAGATGGTCGAGATTGGCGCCGGTGGCGGGTCCATCGCTCGCGTCGACGGCCTGAAACGCATCTGTGTCGGTCCAGACAGCGCTGGCGCCGAACCGGGCCCCGCCTGCTACGGCAACGGCGGAACGGAACCGACCGTCACAGACGCAGATCTCGTGCTTGGGAAGATAGACCCCGCCAATTTCGCCGGCGGACGCATCTTGCTCAGCGCAGCCAGCGCCGAAGCGGCTCTCAAACTTCGTGTCGGCGATGCGTTGAAGGCAACTGCCGAGGTCGCCGCCTACGGCGTTTCGGAAATTGTCGACGAGAACATGTCGAACGCCGCCCGCGTCCATGCCGTCGAACGCGGAGCCGCTGTTGCCGATCGTACGCTGATCGCCTTCGGCGGCGCAGCACCCCTGCATGCGAGCCGCCTCGCGGAAAAGCTCGGCATTCGCCGGGTGATCGTGCCGGCTGATGCAGGCGTCGGCTCTGCCATTGGATTTCTCGCCGCGCCCGCGGCCTACGAGCAGGTGCGCTCACGTTATATGCGGCTCGACCGTTTCGACCCGAAGTTCGCCAACTCGCTTCTCGTCGAGATGGAGCACCAGGCAGGCGAACACTGCCGGTCGGCGGCCGGCGCATCCGCAATGACGGCCCGGCGCTCTGCCTTCATGCGTTACGCCGGTCAGGGGCACGAAATCGCCATCGCGTTACCTGACGGGCCGTTGTCCACGAAAGCTGCCGACACGATGCGGCAGACTTTTGAAGCCGACTACACGCGGCTTTTCGCCCGTCACATACCCGGAGCGGCCATTGAAATCATGAGCTGGATGGTCACGGTATCAACGTCTGTCGAAGTGCCACAGGCCATCGCAAGCGTCCGATCGAGGACCGCAGCTAAACCCATTGGCAAGCGCCGCATCTACGACACTCGTCTCGGTAAGACGTTGACGGTCCCCGTGCTCGATCGCACCACCCTCGAGCCGGGCATGACAATCTCGGGACCAGCGATTATCGTCGAGGCCAGCACCGCCACCTACGTATCTCCGACCTTCGACGTCGCCGTCGACGGTGGACACGCCCTTGTCTTGACCGCCAAATCCTGATCGCCATCCGGACATCACCTTATGACCAGCACCCACATGACACGGCCGTTGGGCGACATCGAGTTGCAGATCATGTGGAACCGGCTGATCGCCATTGTCGAGGAGCAGGCGCAGACGCTGCTGCGCACGGCTTTCTCGCCCATGGTACGCGAAGCGGGCGACCTCTCAGCCGGCCTCTTCGATGCTCAGGGTCGCATGCTCGCGCAGGCCGTCACGGGAACTCCGGGCCATGTCAATTCCATGGCAGAGTCGGTCAAGCACTTCATTGCCCACTTCGGCCTCGACACCATGAAAGAAGGCGACGCCTATATCACGAATGATCCGTGGATGGGCACCGGTCATCTCAACGACTTCGTCATCACCACGCCGTGCTTCCACCGGGGCCGGCTGATCGGACTTTTCTCCTGCACGTCGCACTTGATCGATATCGGCGGCATCGGTTTCGGCCCTGACGGCAGCGACGTTTTTATGGAAGGTCTCTACATTCCCTTCCTCAAGATCCTCGACCAGGGCCGCGTCAACGAAACGCTGATGGCCATCATCAAGGCGAACACTCGGCTGCCGATCGACACAGTGGGTGACGTCTACTCTCTCACCGCGTGCAACGACGTGGGCTGCCGCCGGCTTGTCGAAATGCTCGAAGAATTCGCGCTCGATGAACTTTCAGTGCTGGCGGAGCACATCTATGTGCGCTCGCGCTCAGCCGTCCTGGCCGAAATTGCCAAACTGCCGAAAGGTCAGTGGACCAACACCATGGTCACCGACGGCTACGACAGCCCCATCACTTTGACCGCCACGACGACCGTCAGCGAAACCGGTATTCACGTCGACTATACCGGCACCAGTCCCGCAGCCAATCGCGGCATCAACGTGCCCATGGCCTACACCACAGCCTATACCGTGTTTGGTTTGGGTTGCATCGTCGCCGGGTCGATCCCGAACAACGCCGGTTCGCTCGCGCCGCTGACCGTCTTTGCACCGCCCGGCTCCATTTTGAACGCACCCAAACCCGCCGCCGTCTGCTCACGTCATGTCGTCGGCCAGATGTTGCCTGACGTGGTATTTGGCTG
>JANLYD010000414.1:0-2700 GCA_031365465.1 Hyphomicrobiaceae bacterium | reverse complement strand
ATCCGTGCGGGCGTGCTGGAAAATGGCTTCGCGCGGCTGATGCGCGAGGCGGGGTGCGGGGAACGGATGGATCGTGAAGGCGAAGTCCATCACGGGTTTTATCTGGCGCACGGCGGACGGCGCGATCACGTCGACCTGACGAAATATTCCGGCGGCAACTCGGTGCTGGTGTACGGGCAAACCGAAGTCACGCGCGATCTCTATGCAGCGCAGGACCGCATCGGCGCACAGATCGTGCACAACGCAGCCGACGTCATGCCGCACGATCTGCTATCGGCTGCGCCCTCGGTGACCTACCGCCACGATGGGCGGACACACCGCATCGCGTGCGACTACGTGGTGGGCGCGGACGGGTTCCACGGTGTCAGCCGGCAATCGATACCCAAGGACGTTTTGCGCGAGTACGAGCGGGTCTATCCGTTCGGGTGGCTGGGCGTGCTGTCGCATACCAAGCCGGTGTCGCCGGAATTGATTTATGCCAATCACGAGCGCGGCTTTGCGCTGTGCTCGCTGCGTTCGCAGGTGCTGAGCCGCTACTACGTGCAAGTCGCTGCCGACGACAAGGTCGAGAACTGGAGCGACGACGCGTTCTGGACCGAGTTGAAGCAACGCCTACCGGCATCGGTGGCGGCCGATCTGCAGACGGGCCCGTCGATCGAAAAAAGCATCGCGCCGTTGCGTAGCTATGTTGCCGAACCGATGCGCTATGGCCGTTTGTTTCTCGCTGGCGACAGTGCGCACATCGTGCCGCCGACGGGGGCGAAGGGACTGAACAGTGCCGGCTCCGACGTGCACTATCTCTATCAGGGGCTGGTCGCACATTATAAGAAGGGCGACGATACGGGGCTGGATACATACTCGCAAACGGCGCTGGCGCGGGTGTGGAAGACGCAGCGGTTCTCGTGGTGGATGACGGGGCTGTTGCACAAATTTCCGGATGCGACGCCCTATCAGGAAAAGTTGCAGCAAACCGATCTGGCGTATTTGTTCTCGTCCGACGCCGCGCTGCGCTCGCTGGCGGAAAACTACGTTGGGTTGCCGTACTGAGTACATGACGACGCCGGATAGGGAACGGGAATACGGACAGACGGGTTCTGTGACCAGCGCAGCGCCGCAGTCGGCGTCATTCGCGCGTTGGTTTCATCCGTGTCCCGGAGCGCATCATGCCCACCCCGCAAGAACTCGAAGCCCAATTCTGGAAAGCCCTCAAATCCGATCGTACTGTGATGCTCGGGCTTGACGGTGTCGAAGATGGACATGCCCGGCCGATGACGGGTCAGGTGGAAGGTGATCACGGGCCGATCTGGTTCTTCACGTCGTCTGACAATTCGATCGTTCAGAAGCTGACTGGCGATGGACGGGCGATCGCCACATTCGCATCGAAGGGCCATGATCTGTTTGCGACCGTGCACGGCAGCCTTAGCGTGCAGACTGACAGAGCGGTCGTCGACCGTTTGTGGAGCCCCTTCGTGGCGGCATGGTTTCCGGGCGGCAAGGACGATCCGAAACTGCGGCTATTGCGTCTCGATACGGAAAAGGCAGAAATTTGGAGCGATGCATCGAGTGTCGTCGCTGGCATCAAGATGTTGCTGGGTATGGACCCCAAGAAGGCTGTGAAAGACAAGGTCGCGGAAGTGGCCTTGAAATAACGCTCACGCCTACCTGCGAAATCGTTCGCTGGTAGGAGTAGGGCTCGCCGCCGCGAGGTTGTCGTGAAGCATCAGGTTGTGACGTTCGCCAGCGAGTTTGCAGTGGTGACGGGCAACGCGCGTTCGCAGTCGGCTGTCATGGTGGTCTCGCCGGGGAAATCGGAAGGCGGCGCGGACAATCGTCATCGTGGCGCTGGCCAATGGCTGTTCGTGGTGGCGGGAAGCGGACTCGCGGTGGTGGATGGCCGCGATGTCGAGTTGCGAGTGGGTTCGCTGCTGCTCATCGAGGCAGGCGAGCGGCACGAGATCAAGAACACGGGACCTACGGCGTTGCAGACGCTGAATTTCTATCTGCCGCCGGCTTACGATGCCGAGGGCGAGACCTTGCCGGCGGGTCAGGCTTAATTGCTGTGCAGATAGTCAGGTTACTCGGCGTGTGCGATCCAATTTTTCGGTTTCAGGGTTCGGCAGTGCTGTAATCAGCAGCAAGGCGACGGTCGCGATGGCTGCGAGCGCTAGAAAGGCGCTGCTGTAGCCGTAGGCTGTCACAAGCGTGCCGGAGACCACGTTGCTGATCGAGCCACCGATGCCCTGAATCGTGCCGACCATGCCGCGGCTGGCGCTGTAGCGACCGGAGCCCGCGATGAAGTCCGCTAGCATCAACGGTAACAGGACATCCCACAAGCCGGACGACACGCCATCCAGCATCTGTGCTGCAATGATGATGTAGGTGTTACTGCTCACAGCAAAGATCAATGCCCGCGCAACAAGTGCGCCGCACGCGACGGCCAGCATCCATTTCAAGTTCCAGCCGCCAGCTTTGCGGCCAACCACCAATGCGACGGGAATGGTGACGAGTTGGGCAAGCAGGATACATGTCGATGTGAGAGCGGATTCAAAGCCTGGATTAGCGAGCGCCAGTTTCTGGCCGACCAGCGGCAGCAGGGACGCGTTTGCCAGATGGAACGTCGCGGCCGTTGCGGCCAGCATGAGCAGCGGCTTATTCGAGCTGAGAAATCGCAACAACGGTTCGGGCGTAGGCGCGACCTGT
>JANLYD010000402.1:0-7211 GCA_031365465.1 Hyphomicrobiaceae bacterium | reverse complement strand
TGCCGGTTCGAGACGTCCACTCACGCGCGCAGAAACTCCTCGGCTTTCTTGGGGCGGGGTACATCGGTCGCGAGCTTGGCCAAATCAGCCATTCCGGCGGGAACCGGGCCACCGTGCGCCCAATCCAGCAGTTCGACCGTGTGCACGATCGGGATATCGGTGCCACCGGCGATCTGCGTCATACAGCCGAGATTTCCCGCCGCAATGACATCGGGCCGCACCGACTTGATGTTCTCGACTTTGCGCGCGCGCAACTGGCTTGCAAGTGCCGGCTGGAGGATATTGTAAGTACCGGCTGACCCGCAGCAAAGGTGGCTTTCCGGCACGTCGACGACCGAGAACCCCGCTTTGCGCAGCAGCGACTTCGGCTCTTCGGTTATTTGCTGGCCGTGCTGAAGCGAGCATGCGGAGTGATAGGCGACGCGAATGGAACTCCAGCGCTTGGCTGGCCCCGGATCGGTGGCAGTGACGAATTCGGTCACGTCGCGAGTAAGATCGGCGATCGCCTGCGCGCGCTCTGCATAATCGGCACCGGCGTGCTTGAGGAGGTGCCCGTAGTCCTTGACCATCGTTCCGCACCCGGATGCGTTCACGACGACCGCGTCCACCGGCCCTTTCGCCATGACCTTGCTCCAGGCGACGACGTTGGCCTTGGCGAAGGCGATCGCCGACGCCTCCTTGCCCATGTGATGGGTGAGTGCGCCGCAGCACCCCGCGCCCGCCGCAACCTCGACATCGACGCCGGAGCGGGCGAGGAGCCGGATGGTGGCGTCGTTGATGCTGGGCCGCAGAACCTGTTGCGCGCAGCCGGCCAACAAAATCACGCGCTTGCGCCGTTCGCGCTGTGTGGCCGCGGTGCCCGGACCCTCAAATCTCGCTGCTCTGGCCAGCGGCTGACGCGGCGCGAGATCGAGCATCGCGGCAAGCTGTGGCAGCCCGGCTTTCTCGAAGACGTTACGGAACGGTTTTCCCAGCGGCACGAGTTTCAACGCCCACCGGAACCGCCGGGGATAAGGCAGCACCATCGCCAGCAGGCGTCGCACAAATCGATCCGAAAGCGACCGCTGTCCGGTTTCGTCGATGTGGACGCGCGCATGATCGACGAGATGCATGTAGTCGACGCCGCCTGGGCAGGTGGTCATGCAAGACAGGCAGGACAGGCAACGGTCGACGTGGTGCTTGACCTCGGGGCTGGCCGGCACGTCGCGCTCGAACATGTCCTTGATCAGATAGATGCGGCCGCGCGGGCTGTCGCGCTCGTCGCCGAGCAACTGATAGGTGGGGCACGTCGCCGTACACAGTCCGCAATGCACGCACGCACGCAGGATTTTATCGACTTCCGCGATGCGAGGATCTTTGCGTTGTTCGGCGGTGAAATTGGTCTGCATCGACAGTCCCTGGATTTGGTCCCAATGAGCAGGACGGGCGACTTTAGAGCATGCGACTAAGGCGAACACGCAGAGCCGTTGACGCTTTCGCTAGAACGCAACGTACATGCGCCCGGGATTGAGGATGTTCGAGGGATCGAACGTCGCCTTCAATTTCTGGCTCAGGCGCTGAACGCCGGGTTCCAACGTCTGGAATACATCGGTTGCGGCACGGGTCGCCGCATCTGCGCGGATCAACGTCGCATGGCCGCCGTGGCTCGCGATGACGCGGCGCACGTCGGCGGCACCGGCGTCGGTCGTGACCGGCACGTCGATCCACACCAGACCGCCGCTCCAATCATAGACGGCGCTGACGGGCATGTAGCGGGCGATCGCGGCCACCACAGCCGGGCCTTTGCCGGGTGCCGTCGACAGTTTCCAAAGGGGATGGTCGCTGCCTTCGAAGACGCTGAGGCGGCCCATTTCGTCCCAGAACGTTTCGGAGCTTTTCTGCTCGAGATCGTGCAGTTGTCCGTAAATGGCCAGAGCTGCCGTCAGCTTGTCGCGGCGATAGAGGATCGACTTTTGCGGCGCTTCCAGGCGGAATGCCGTCACCGACTTGCCTTGCCCGCGCAGGCCCATGTGATCGAGCGTGACGGCCAGTTGTTGTTGGATGTGTACAGCGGCTGTGATTTCGTATGGCGTGCCCATCACCGCGCACAAGACTTCGATAGCGATTTCGTCAGACAAACCGAGCAGCACGAGCGTGGTCGAAGCCGGCGGCCTTGGCATCACCTTGAACGTCACTTCGCTGAAGACGGCCAGCGTGCCCCAACTTCCGGCGAGGCCTTTGCAAAGGTCGTAACCGGTGACGTTTTTCATGACCCGGCCGCCGTTCTTGAAGATTTCGCCGCGTCCGTTGACACCCCGAATGCCCATCAGATGGTCGCGGGCGGCACCTGCGGACAACCGCCGGGGGCCCGATGCATTGGTGGCAAATACGCCGCCGATGGTCGCGTGCCGCGCATCGCCGCCGACGACGCCCGCAAGTTCCAGCGGTTCGAACGCCAACATCTGATTGTTCTTCGCGAGTACGCCCTGCACTTCCGACAACAGCGTGCCGGCGCGCGCCGACATGACCATTTCGTTGGGTTCGTAGAGGGTGATACCGCGCAAGCCGCGCGTCGACAGTTGATTGGTGGCATTGGTCGGCCGGCCGATGCCGCGCTTGCTGCCGCCACCGGCGATGTCGAGACTCGTTTTCGAGGCCGCCGCCGCCGTGATGATCTCGGCTAGTGCTTGTTCGGTTTCAGGCCGCATGTCGGCTGTGAGTTGCACCAATGATGCCCTTTGTGTCGCCCAGAGTGTTGGTCTGGATGGGATCTGCTTCGGCCGTGCGCGAATACGCGTGCATCCTTATGCGCGGACGGGGGCAGGTGTCAAAATGTGTCGTACGGACGAACTCTCCACGATCAGCCTTGGGCACCTTGTCGAACTCAACCCTTCGTCAAGGCTTATGCTATAGGCGGCGCAGGTCCATATCACTCGAGGAACTCCAACCATGGTTCAGACCGCGATCAAGGCAGACAAATTGAAGGTCAAAGTGTTCGCCGACGGCGCAGACAAGGCGGCGATGTTGGAAATGTACAAAAATCCAATTGTGCGCGGCTTCACCACCAATCCGACGCTGATGCACAAGGCCGGCGTGCGCGACTATCAGGCGTTCGCCAAGGAGCTTGTGGCGGCGATCCCCGACCGGCATCTGTCGTTTGAGGTGTTCTCCGACGACATCGCTGAAATGGAAAAGCAGGCCAATTTGATCAAGACGTGGGGTAAGAACGTCTACGTCAAGATCCCCGTCACCAACACCAAGGGTGAAACAACTTACGCCATGATCCGGCGGCTGTCGGAAGCGGGTACGCAGGTCAATTTGACGGCGCTGTTCACCAATGAGCAGGTGAGCAAAGCAGTCGCGGCGCTCGGCGGGCTTGCGCCTGCGTGCATCTCGGTCTTTGCCGGCCGCATCGCCGATGCCGGACTCGATCCGGTGCCGATGCTGCAGAAAATGCTGGCGGAAATGGCGCCGCACAAGAACCTGGAAATGATTTGGGCCAGTCCGCGCGAGCCTTATAACGTGATGCAGGCCCACGATATCGGCTGCCATATCATCACGGCGACCAACGACATCATCAAGAAGTTGTCGAATTTCGGCAAGGATCTCGACGCAGCTTCGCTCGAGACGGTGCAGGTGTTTCGTCAGGACGCGATCGCTGCAGGGTTCAGTCTGCCGGTATGACGTGGGGGCCGACAGCCGCGTGCTGCCGGCTGTGTCGGCGTCAGTAGTTGGCGCGCTGGGTGCGGTTCGTCGCAACTTTGACGGCGGTTTTGGCCTGCGGTTTGACACGAGACGCAGCGGCGTCGGCGGACCGGGTTTTGCCCCGGTCACGGCGGGCGCTGGCGTCCCGGTCTTTGAATTCGAGCGCGCGTTCGCGCAGTTTTTCCTCGAGCTCTTCCTTCGCCTGCTCGTGGGCGGCGGGGTCGTGGTAGTGTTTTTCGGCAACTTTGCTGTCGTCGAACAGGCTGGCGTCTCGCCAGGAGCGGATCGCGTATACCGGGGCGCCAAAGTGCACGCGTTCAAAGACGTCGATCACGTCCTCGTTCAGCATGCGGATGCAGCCATTGGACACCGCGCCTCCGATGCTGCCGCGTGATGGTGTGCCGTGAATGCGCAGCAGCGACCAATCCAGGTACAGCGCGCGTTTGCCGAGCGGATTTGCGGGATCGCCGCCCTCGACCGGATCGTCGCCGTTGACGGGAATCCAGCGCGGGTCGACCACCTTTGCGGCCACAAAGGTGCGACCCATCCACAGTTCCTCGTTTTTGCCGACCGCCACGCGATAGCGCACCGCTTCGCCCTTGCCGGTGACGTAGTAGAGCCGCCGTTCGTTGTTGACGATCACCAGCGAACCGATGGGAAATTGGAAGCTGGTCTGCACACGTTCGCCGCGCGTCTGAGGACCGCTCTCGGTCTTGGTGGCCTTCGATTGGGGGTGGCGCGTCTGTGCTTCGGCCGTCGACGCGACGGCTGTCACCAGCAGGCATGAGCCGACGATGGCCAGGGCGGACATGAGCGGGAATGATTGGCGACGCACGGTCTGTCTCCGAATGCAACGGCAGCGATTGATTGGTTCGCCGCTCCTATACTGTGCCGGTTGCGCGATGTCGCCAAGTTCCTCGATCGATTTCCTCATGGGAATGCCGACTGTTGGTAAATCGTCGATATTTACAGGCGCTGTCATATCCGCCATGAGCGGATGCATACGCGTTAGTAAGAGGCAGCCGGTGCTCCCTCGCCGACGTGCTATGACTAGGAGACGGCGATGCCTGTGGACGTAGATGCCGTAACCGATCTAGCCGCCGAGTTTCCCCAGCCGACGCTCGATCAGTGGCGGCAATTGGTCGACAAGGCACTGAAAGGCGGCGATTTTGACCGTCGCCTGGTCGCGCGCACCGCCGACGGCCTGCGTATCGAGCCACTGTTTACCACGCGGCCGAAAGAGGCCGTGTCAGGGACGTTCAGTGCAGCCGGACGCAGCGAAGGCTGGGATATCAGGCAACTGCATGCCGGATCCGATCCGGTGGCGGCCAATGCGGCTATTCTGGAAGATCTGGCGGGTGGTGCGACTTCGATAACGTTGCAGATGGCGTCGCCCGGGCGTCACGGCTTGCCATGCACTGCAGCCGGCATGGCGCAAATGTTGAAAGGCGTGCTGCTCGATGTGTGTCCGATTGCCCTGCACGCGGGTGAGGCGACGCCCGCTGCGGCGGCTGACGTGGTGACGGTGTGGGACGCGCAAGGTCTGTCGGCGGTGCAGCGTCGTGGTGCCTTCAATTACGACCCGCTCGGGGCGCTGGCTGAGACTGGTGGGCTCATCCAGACGCTGCCAGCAGCGCTCGACGAGGCGGCTGCGCTCGTGCGCCGCTGCCAGGCCTGGCCTCAAGTGACCGCGTTGCGCGCCGATGGTCACCTCTGGCACGCGGCGGGCGCAAGTGAAGCGCAGGAACTCGCCGGCGTTTTAAGCGCAGTGGTTGCCTATCTGCGTGCCGCCGAAGCCGCCGGCATCTCCCCAACGGACGCGTTGCCGAAAATCGTCGTCAATCTCGCCGTCGATGCCGATCAGATGCTGGGGTTGGCCAAGTTGCGCGCTTCCCGGCGGTTGATCGCATCGGTCGCGTCGGCCTGCGGCGCACCGGGTGCTGCAAGCCATGTGGTCCTGACCGCAGAAACCTCACGCGCGATGATGACGCGGCGCGATCCGTGGGTGAATATGCTGCGCACGTCGATGGCTTGCGCGACGGCCGCGTGGGCCGGTGCCGATTGCATTACGGTTTTGCCCTACACTTGGTCGTTGGGCCAGCCGGATGCGTTTGCCCGCCGGATGGCTCGCAATACGTCGATTGTCTTGATGGAAGAAAGCGGCCTCGGGCGTGTCGCCGATCCCGCAGCCGGCAGTTTTGCCATCGAGACGTTGACGTCTGACCTGGAAAAGGCGGCTTGGGGCGTTTTCCAGCAGATCGAGGCTGAAGGTGGGCTGGCGGCAGTGTTGCAAAGCGGCCGTTTTCAAGCAGATGTCGCTGCCACGGCGGCGGCCAAGGCAGCCGCCATCGCTACCGGCAAGCTGCAAATCACCGGCACCAGCGCCTTCCCCCGGTTGGGCGATGACGGCGTCGAAGTCCAGGCTTGGCCGGCCCTCGTTGCCGTCAGCGCGCCGCGCGCCATTGAAGTCGTGCCATTGGCGGCGTTTCGCCCCGCCGAGCCGTTCGAACGTCTCCGTGACGCTGCCGATGCGTTCGCTGCCCGCACCGGACAGCCGCTAAAGGTTTTCCTGGCGTGCCTCGGACCACTGGCCAGCCACGCCGCGCGCGCGACATGGATCGGTAATTTCCTGGCGGCTGGTGGCATCGCTTCCGAGCAGTCGGCACCGCTGTTGCAATCCAGCGAAGCAGGTCAGGCATTCGCCACGAGCGGCGCGACCATCGCGTGTGTGTGCGGGGCCGATGAAACGTATGCGCTGTTGGGCGAGGCGACGGTGTCGCTGCTCAAGTCGGCCGGCGCGACGCATGTGCTGTTGGCTGGCCGGCCAAAGGCCGAAGACGTCGCGTTGAAGGCAGCAGGTGTCGACACTTTCATCTTTGCGGGATGCGACATGATCGAAACGTTGACGGATGTGCAGACAGCCTTGGGCGTGGCGGGGAACGCAGCGTGAGTATGGGTGATGAGAGAGCAAGCCTCGTCCACATCGAGAGACTTGTCGATCTCACGGCCGCGGGCCACGATCGCGGTGCGTTACTAACTGGTGTCGTTGCTATCTTTCGTGCGACAGCCGCACGATGGCCAACCGATCCAATCGCCGCCGTGGCATTTCAAGAGCTATGGCTCGATCAGTATTTGAGGCATGAACCCGATCTCGTCTTCGTAGCCGTCGATCGCGCCGCGAGGTCGTCCGCCCCAAAAGTGGTTGGATATCTGGTCGGCTGCCGCGTCGATCCGGGCCTGTCCCTCCGTTTTGAGGCGCTTGGATATTTTCAGAACTTCGCGGCCGTGAGCGCGGATTTTCCAGCCCATCTGCACGTCAACGTCGATGCTGCGTATCGGAGCCGGCGAGTGGGTGAACGGCTGGTCGAAGCGCTTTGCGCGCGGCTGGTGTCCGAGGGTGTGCCGGGCGTTCATGTCGTCACCGGTTGCGACCAGCGCAACGTCGGCTTCTACGGACGATTGGGGTTTAGCGAACGCGCCCGCACACCGCGCGGCAGGACCGAAGTGGTCTTTCTAGCGCGCGGGTT
>JANLYD010000354.1:0-8113 GCA_031365465.1 Hyphomicrobiaceae bacterium | reverse complement strand
CGCGCATATCGCTCGCACGTGGGATCGCGGGACCGGACACTTCACCACGCGGCAAAATCTGCAGCTGAACTGGTCAAAGCTCGAAGATGTGCCGGCCATGTTGGCCTCACTTGCGGAAGTCGAGATGCACGCCATCCAGACATCGGGCAACTGCATCCGCAATACGACCGCCGATCCCTATGCCGGCGTGGCGCCCGACGAGATCGAAGATCCGCGCGTGTGGTGCGAGATTATCCGCCAGTGGTCGACCATCCATCCCGAGTTCCTGTTCCTGCCGCGCAAATTCAAGATGGCGGTGACCGGCGCGGCCGAGGATCGCGCGGCAATCGCTTTTCACGACATCGGCTTGAGGCTGGTGAAAGGGCGTGGCGAGAATGCCTGTAAGAACTGGTTCGCCGTGTTCGTCGGCGGTGGCCAGGGGCGCACACCCTACGTCGCGCTGCCGCTTCATGATTTCCTGCCGCGCGAGCATCTGCTGTCGTTTCTCGAAGCCACCATGCGCGTCTACAATCTGCATGGCCGCCGCGACAACATCTACAAGGCGCGCATCAAGATCCTCGTCAACGCGCTGGGTGCCGATGAATTCCGCCGCCAGGTGTTGGCCGAGTGGGCCAAGATCGAGAAGCCGTCGATTGATTTGCCTGCTGCCGAGTATCAACGGATCGCCAAATACTTCGCGCCACTGACGTTGAAGCCGCAGCCCGTCACCGACGCAGCCGTCGCGGCACGGCGCGCCTCCCATGCCGGTTTCGCACGCTGGCAGCGCAACAACGTGATGGCCCACAAGATCGCCGGTTACGCTATCGTCAACATCTCGCTGAAGGAGCCGGGTAAGGTTCCAGGTGACGCCTCCAGCGATCAGATGGACGCCGTGGCGGCGCTGGCCGAGAAATACGGCCACGATGAGATCCGCGTCACCTATCAGCAAAACCTCGTGCTGCCGACCGTGGCCGTCAGCGATCTCGTTGCGGTTTACGACGCGCTCGTCGAACATCGCTTAGCCACCGGCAATACCGAACTGATCACCGATATCATCGCCTGTCCGGGTTTGGATTATTGCAGCCTCGCCAACGCGCGTGCGATCCCGGTGGCGCAGGCGATCGCCGAGCGGTTTGCCGATCCGGCCCGTGCCGAAGATATCGGTGCGCTCAGGCTGAACATCTCCGGCTGCATCAATGCCTGCGGCCATCATCACAGCGGCAACATCGGCATTCTCGGTGTCGACAAGAAGGGCACGGAGCATTATCAGATCACGCTCGGCGGCAGCCCGAAGGACGATGCCGAGATCGGCGCCATTCTCGGGCCGAGCTTCCCCGCCGAAGATGTGCCGGACGCCATCGAAAAGATCGTCGGCGTCTACACGAGCGCCCGCACCTCGCCGACCGAAACGTTCTTGACCGCCTATCGACGGATTGGCGCGCAACCCTTCAAGGACGCGCTCTATGGCGCGTCCAAGTCACCAAACCGCATGCCCGAGAAAGTATGACATGACGCAGCTTTGGAAAAACGGTGGCATTGCCACGGACCGCTTTCAAGTCGTCGACGACGCGTCGCCGTTGCCCACATCCACGCCGGTCGTCGTGTCGCTGAAGCGCTGGCGCGAGCATCGCGCTGAGGTGCTCGCTGCCGGGGTGCCGATTGGTGTCGCGCTCGACGCCACGTCCACCCTATCGGTGCAGACGGACGCGCTGGATCAGCTGTCACTGATCGTCATCCCGTTCGCTAAATTCACCGACGGTCGCGGCTACTCGCTCGCCCGCCTACTGCGCGACGAACTCGGATTCACCGGCGAGTTGCGCGCCACGGGCGACGTGCTGATCGACCAGATCCCGCTGATGCTGCGCTGCGGCTTCGACGCGTTCGCCATCAGTCACGCGCCGACGCTGCGGGCACTGCAAGCCGGCCACCTCCCAGCCATCGCCGAAGTCTACCAGACCGCCACCTCCGGCCGCGCCCGCACCACCACCGCCGTACCCGCCCGCCGCCCGCTGGCGGAAGCTGCGGAGTAAGCCTCTCCGCAGGCTGATGACTCCGGTTTTATACCAATCAATGACCAAACCGGCCGATCAACCCGGTTGCGGCCTTGGCATTCTTTCCGATCGTCTCCAGCATTTGTTGCATCGTCAGATCCGGCTTCAGGGATTCGGGCTCGAGCCCAGTCGCAATCAATGTAAAGACATAATGATGGGTCCCCGAACCCTTCGGCGGGCAACCCCCAAGATAGGCACTATTTCCGACGGTATTTTTGCCGTTCATGAAGCCGTGAACCGTTGCATCGCTGGCAGCGCCTTCTGGTAGCGCCATCGTTGATGCTGGGATGCCGTACGCAACCCAATGAGTAACGCCAAGCCCCAGTCGACCCTCTTGATCGTGCATGACGATAGCGTAGCTGCGTGTGCCATCCGGCGGGTTGGACCACTGCAGAGGAGGTGACACGTTTTCGCCAATGCAATTGGCATTAGCCGGATTCTTGCCGGCGTATTTCAGTGCCATCATGCCATTATCTGCAAAGGCGGACGACGACATCGAGAAATGCGTTTCCTGCGCGGCGGCAGGTTGAGCCAGAAGAACCGTTGAGGTCAAAAAAACAGCTGCGAGCTTCAATCCTTGATACATTGCGTCCCTCAAATTTGCCCATCATGTTGTGATGGCATGCTACCAGAGGCAGCGAATCGTGTCCCGCTTGATGCACTGACGGCGGCACGGCATCAGTGGGCATCCCCTCATACCGGCGTGAAGCAGGCGAGGCGGCCACCAGCGTCATTGGGCTTGAACACCACTTTCACCTTTTGGCCGACCTTCACAGCCGCCGGATCGACGTCGACGATGTTGGTCATCATGGACACGCCTTCGTCGAGCGTCACATACGCGATGACGTACACGGGCTTTGCCGCGTGCATGATCGAATACGTATAGATTTCGCCGGTTCCCTGCGCTTCCTTCCACTCGAGCCTGCTCGACAGACAGTGCGGACACACGCCGCGCGGATAGTGATGCGGTTGCTTGCAGTCCAGGCACCATTTGACCATCAGCTTGCCCGCCTTGGCACCGTCCCAATAGGGCTCGGAGCCGGGCGTCGACGGCACGGTCGCGTAGATTTTTTCGCTCACGAACATTACTCCCGCTCCAGGATGACGGTGGCGCCCACATGACGCGTGCCAAGCGAGCCGCCCGTACCGTGCGCCAATACGATATCGTGGTGTTTGACCTGCACTTTCGGGTGCGCCTCGCCGCGTGCCTGTCTGACGGCCTCGATGACTTTGGTCATGCCCCCACGGTTGCCCGGGTGGTTCGAACACAGCCCGCCGCCATCGGTATTGAATGGCAGCTTGCCGATCCCCGAGATCAGATTGCCATCGGCGACGAACCGGCCGCCGGCACCCTTCGCGCAGAAGCCGAGATCTTCGAGTTGCACGACGACCGTGATCGTGAAGCTGTCGTAGATGGAGGCGTACTTGATGTCGCCCGGCGTCACGCCGGCCATTTCGAACGCGGCCTGCCCAGACCGGCGGCCGGCTGAATAGGTCAGATCAAGCGCCACGCCGCCACCTTGGATCTTGTTCGCCTCGCCCACCCCGATAATCTTTACCAGTGGTCGCTCGAGGCTTTTGGCGATCTCCGGCTTGGCGATCACCAGCGCACCGCCGCCATCCGAAATCACGCAGCAGTCCAGCCGGTGCAACGGATCGGCGACCATAGGCGAATTGACGACATCTTCGACGGTCACGACTTTCGGCAACATGGCGTGCGGATTGTATTGCGCGTGATGGGATGCGGCGACCTTCACCCAGGCCAGTTGCTCGGCTGTGGTGCCGAACTCGTGCATGTGGCGACGGGCGACCATGCCATACATGTTCGCGATCGCCGGTCCGTACGGAAATTCGAATTGCACATCCGGTTGCTGGTTGTTGCCCATGCGGGGCGCAGTGCCCGTCTGCATGCCTTCCGAGCGCGGACGACCAGCCAAAGTCACGAGCGCGACATTGCAACGTCCAGCGGCGATCGCTTCCACCGCGTGTCCGACATGGGCCAGATACGACGACCCACCAGTGTCGGTCGTGTCGATATGGCGAACATTCAGCCCCATGTATTCGATCATCGAGAGGCCGCCGAGGCCGGGGGTGTCGCCAGCGGCGCAAAAATAGCCGTCGACGTCGCTCTTCGAGAGGCCGGCGTCGTCGAGCGCACCCTTCGCGACTTCGGCATGCAGTTGCGCCAGCGTTTTGTCTGGCGCTTTTCGCGTCGGATGCTCGTACGCGCCGACAATATAGGCCCTGCCTCTGAGACTCATGGTCTCCAAACCTCCCCTTGCAGCGATCGGTCGATCGCGGTGCCAACCGTCGCGTGACGCGGTTCGGGCGTCAACCTGCTATGCCGCTACGGACCACCCGGGATCGCAAAAATCGCGGAAATGGCTGCGCGAAGGGTCTTCGGTCAGTCCCGCCACTCCCGCCATTGGCAATCGCGCGTGGCTTCGTTACGTTGCCGCAAAACCGGCTATAGACCGGGCGCATCGGGAGACGCGGAATGTACACAGGCACGCATGCGAAGCTCCGGCCGTTGCAGCCGGCGTTCATCATGGCCCAAACCGGCGAGGCGGTCACGTATGCCGAACTCAACGCGCGCAGCAATCGCCTCGCGCACTTTCTGCGCAAGCAAGGCCTGAAGCGCCTCGACCACTATGCCGTGTTCATGGAGAACAACAGCCGCTACCTGGAAGCCTGCGGTGCCGGCGAGCGTGCGGGCCTCTATTTCACGTGCGTGAATTCGTATCTGACGGCTGGCGAACTCGCCTACATCCTGGAAAACAGCCGCTCACAGGTGTTGCTCACGTCGAAGGCCAAGCTCGAGGTGGCGCGCGAAGCGTTGAAGGCCTGTCCCGACGTCAAGATCTGCGTCGTGATGGACGGCCCGGGCGAGAGCGGCCGCATCGTCGGCTTTCAGCAGGCGACCGCCGATCTGCCGCGTACACCCATCTCTGACGAAGCTGCCGGCACGGCGATGCTCTACTCGTCGGGCACTACAGGACGGCCGAAGGGCATTCTGCGCCCGCTGCCGGAACAGCCGCCATCGCAGCAGTTGCCGCTGTTCGATTTCCTGCACAAGCTCTGGCACTATCGCGAGGGCATGATTTATCTCTCGCCCGCCCCGCTCTATCACTCCGCGCCGCAAGCTGCCGTCAATCTGGCGGTGCGCAGTGGTGCCACCGTCATCATCATGGAAACGTTCGATCCGGAGCGCTATCTCGAACTGATCGAGATTTACGGTGTCACGCACAGTCAACTGGTGCCGACGATGTTCTCGCGGCTGCTCAAGCTGCCGGGCAATATCCGCACGCGTTACGATCTTTCGTCGCTGGAAGTTGCCATCCACGCCGCAGCGCCCTGCCCCGCGCAGGTGAAAGAAGAGATGATCAAGTGGTGGGGGCCGATCATCGACGAGTATTACGGTGCGACCGAAGGTCTGGGCTTCACCGCGTGCAGTTCGGCCGAATGGCTGGCGCATCGCGGCACCGTCGGCAAGGTGCTGTTCGGTGATCTTCATATTCTCGACGAAGAGATGAAGCCGTGCCCGCCCGGGATGCCGGGAACCGTGTGGTTCAAGTCGGGTTCGGCGTTCGAGTACTTCAACGATGCGCAGAAAACTGCCGAAGCGCGCTCGCCCGACGGCACCATGAGCACGGTGGGCGACGTGGGGTATATCGACGCCGACCGCTTCCTGTATCTGACCGACCGCTCGACGTTCATGATCATATCGGGCGGGGTCAACATCTACCCGCAGGAGTGCGAAAACCTGCTCATCACGCATCCGAAGATCGCGGACGCCGCCGTGTTCGGCGTGCCCAACGCCGATCTCGGTGAAGAAGTGAAAGCCGTCGTGCAGTTGATGCCCGGCATTGCCGCAAGCCCCGCAGTGGCCGAAGAGCTGATTGCCTACTGCGCAGCCAACCTGTCGCGCCAGAAAGTGCCGCGCTCGGTGGACTTCGATCCCGAACTTCCCCGTCTGCCCACCGGCAAGCTCTACAAGCGCATTCTCCGCGACCGCTACTGGGGCGACAAAACCAGCCGCATCGTGTGAACCCGCCTGCGGCGACCGTGGTTCGATGGGTGCAATCTACAATGCCGACACGACCCGGCACGTCTTACGGCTAACGCAGCGTGCCCCCCTCTCGGCTCTCCGCAAGCCACAATCCCGTGCTAAGGTTTGCCGTGAGTTGTTGCGAGAGACAGAACCTATGAACAAGACCAACGTCGTGAATTTTCCAGGCAAGCGAAAAGTGTCGACGACGCTGCCGGCAATCTACACCTTCGTGTTCACGACGCTGGTCGGCCCGGCGATCGCTGCGGCGATCCTCGGCATCATTTATCTGATCTCGGGTTCGCTCGGGATGGGTCCGCCCAGCATCAAGGTGCTGAAGGCAGGCGAGTTGCTGCCCTACACAGCCGTCCGCGTGCTGGATGGCTACATCTGGTCTGCCATTCCTGCCGCCATCACGGCGCTGGTCATTTCCACGCTCGTCTACCGCACCGGAAATTTCCATTGGCTGTATGGTGCGGTCGCAGCGGCTGTTTCGGCCACCCTCATGGCCGTGCTGACCGGGGGACAAGCGTCGGTCCACACCACCTTCATCGCCGTCATCGCCGCCACCACAGCCGTGCTTGGGCGCTTGGTGCTGGTGGCTGCAAAGGTGGTGGAGTGAACCAAGTCGCGTCTAATCAGCGACAAATCGTTGCCGACAAAGTGCTGCTTCTGGCGTCGTTCTTCGGCCCATTAGCAGGTGGCTTGGTCGTTGCGGCTTTCCTGTTGCTGAATGTGTTGTGGGGCAATTCTGAAGGCGTCACCAAAAGCGAGGGCGCTCCAGATTTCATTCAACTGCTCTCGGAAATGGGATTTGTTTTCCTGACCGGCTATCTGGTCGGGTTGATGCCAGCGGTTCTGGCCGGATATCTCATGCGAAATTACATACGGCGATCCGGGACGCGACCTTGGCTGGCAGGGGTGATGATCGGAGCGCTGACACCGCCGGTTTGCTTACTTCCGTTTCAGATACTCGCGGTTAAACAAAATGGATTGCTCGCATGGCTTCCGGGCCCTCTGACGCTTTCTGCCGTTGCGGCTGCTTTGGGCCTGGGCGCTGCGTTGATCACAGAGTTATTCGGATGGTGGCTTTTGGGAAAGCAGTTCTTGGCTAAGGGCGTGATCGCAGACCATGAAGCGGCCGTCGTCAATTGACGCAAATTACGAGATTCAAGATCGGTCGGATATACGGCCAGCGGCTCACAAGCTTATCTTGGCCGTGCACTGACAGAGGCGTCATCGATGCAGACCGAGCAGCCTAAGCGAGGGTGGATACTCCCGGCCAAGGTCGCGGCGTTGATCGTCGTGTTGGGCCCATTGGCTGGCGCCATCTGCTTTGCTGTAGTGGCGATCGCAATGCTTGTTTTCAGCGCATTTACGGGCGGGGTCGACACGGGGCCAGGCTCCACAGTCGCGTCCAATGTGATGGATGCCGTTCAGATTGCGCCGTGGGTCGTCATGATGGGCTACATGTTCGGAACGCTGCCGGCGGCGGCGAGCGGCGTGATCGTCTCGGCCTACATGCTCTGGACCGGGCGACGGCCGTCCAGGCGATTGGCTCTGCTTATCGGCGCAGTCATACCACCGCTGTTTCTCGCGGTGATGGGAGCAGACAATCTGTCGGCGTTTGCGGACGCCGAATCGCGTCGCAATACTGCGGTGCTGTTGGGAATCGCGGCTGTGGTGGGGCTGGGCGCGGCGGCGATTTCCGAGCGGGTAATCAACCGGGTTTTCGGAACCGTTTAGCTCGCCGAATCGCGTGCCATTCACGCCACATCAGGAAGTCGCAAAAGGTTCCAACTCCGTTGTAAAAACGTGTTCGTTAACTGACGGTTTGCGGTCCGATAAAGAATCTTTTGGCTGGGGGCAATTTCCGCTTGCGCTGGGGGGGTGTTTGCCCCATATGCGCTCTCGTCCGTCAGTCCACCTGCCCCAAAGGTCAAGGAAAACCTGAAACCATAAGGTAAGGAGCCGACGGGTCATCATCTGTCTACTGGTTGGGGAGGGTCATATGGCCTTTAATGACACCCTCTTC
>JANLYD010000347.1:0-6155 GCA_031365465.1 Hyphomicrobiaceae bacterium | reverse complement strand
ATGAGCGGCACGCTGCACAAGGAACGAATCGGTGGCGGGGTGCTGCTCATCGAGATCGACAACCCACCCATGAATGCCATGAACAGCGCAATGTTGCGCTTGTTGTCGGCGACGATGGCGGAAATCGAAACCGACACCAGCATTCGGGCCATCGTCATCACTGGACGCGGCCGGGCCTTTTGCAGCGGCGCGGACTTGAAAGAAGCTGCGCGCGAAGGCGAGGGCGAAGACTTGGCCGGCTTCGGGCAGATGCTGGCGTCGGTGACGTCGGCGCGGCCTCCGGTCATCGCCGCCATCAACGGACATTGCGTCGGCGGCGGCTTGGAACTGGCGCTGTGCTGCGATATCCGGATCGCCGCGCCGGAGGCCAAGTTCGTCTGTGCCGGTGTGAACGTGGGGCTGATGGCGTCGACCTATCGCCTGCCACGGCTGATCGGTATCTCGCGCGCCAAGGAAATGCTCTTGACCGGGTTGCCCTACAGCGCGGCGGTGGCCGAAGCCTGGGGCGTCGTCACACAGGTCCATCCCGCCCAAAACCTGCGCGATGCGGCGCTTGCACTGGCAGCTCGGATCGCGTCGCGCGCGCCGCTATCGGTCGAGGCCAGCAAGCGTGTCGCCGAGCGCGCCGTCGATATGTCGCCCGAAGAGGCCGCCGCGATGCTGAAAACCGAAATGGCGCGATTGCGCGTCAGCCACGACCATCATGAAGCCGTCCAGGCCTTCGTCGCCAAACGCCCGCCGCGCTTTGAGCGTCACTGACCCCAATCGCTGCGCTACGTCTTCAATCGCTGCGCTATTTTTTCAGGAATTGATCCAGAAAACCTTTGACCTTCGCCTTCGCCGTGGGATCGCCGGACAGTGCGCCTTTGATGGTCTCCTGCACATCGCGGCCCGCAGGCGAGTTGGCGGCATCCTGGATCGCTTTGACGGCTTGCCCTCCGTTGATCGACGCCAACTCCGGCGTGACCGTGGGCTTGTCGATGGAACCGGTGATTTTGATCGGCACTTCGAGGCCGGCCGCCGCCCCGCTCGCCAGTTTCGGCCTCAGCATGTAGTCCATCGTTCGCAGCGGCAAGTTGATGGTCCCGGCGCCGGTGGTCCGTCCCTGCGCGCTGGTCATGCGGAGATCGTCGTTGCGCGCCATGCCATTGACGATCTGCGTCGATGCGGCGAATTCCGTGAAGTCTGTCTTCTCCGACACTGACCGCTCGAGGCCGCTGAACTTGCCGCGGCTGAAGTTGGCGATGAGCTGCGGAATGTTGAAACCGACCAGCGCGCCGTCGGCGATCGAGATGTCGGCTTTGCCGTTCAACGTCGCAACGATCTGACGTTCGGTGGCGCCGCGTCCGGCTGCGGCGATGGCGACATGGGTGCGGCCGGCGAGCCAGTCGAAATCGCTGAAGGATTTGAAAAACGGCAGCGCCGATACGCCATCCATGACCAGATTGGCGCCGATGGTCACGTCGTTGCCAGCGCCATCGACCGTGACGACGCCACGCGCGCGTCCGTCGTAAAGCTGCAGGTCGTCCAGCGTCACGCGCGCGGCCTTCGATTTGAGCGCTACGGTGATTTGCCCGGCGCCGCTTTTGAGGTCGCGCCAGACGATGTGCTCGAACCCGAGCCGCAGATCGGCATCCGCCAGACCAAGCGATGCGACGTCGATGGCGTCGTCACTCCAGCCTTCGCGACGCGTATAGCCCCGCACCTGCGGCTTGCGTGCCGGAACCTGCGATTGTGCTGCCGAAGGCGTATCGGAACCCAGCAGATCTTCGATCGATTTCGGCGATTGCGCCGGGGCTGCGACGGAGGGTGCCGCACCTGCCGGCACCGTTTGTGTCGACGGCGCTTGCAGGTCGGTGATTGCCTGCAACAGATTGACGTCGAGCGTCGCAAACCGCAACGCGCCTTTGACGTAAGGACGCGCCGACCGGCTATCGACGCTCAGCGTGCCGCTACCGCTCAGCCCGGCAATTGCGATCTGAGCATCGTTGAGCGCTGTGATGGCGCTCGATTGTTTGATTTTCGTGTCGAGTGCAAAGCCACCCTGCAGTGTTGCCGGAAAGGGCCGCGCGGTCCAGCGCGCGAGTTTGTCGAACGCTGGCGCTTGCGCGGTCAAGCGGCCATCGAGTTCCAGATCGGCACCGCCCAGCGTCATCACGCCGTCGAAAGACGCGGTCAGGGGCGCTGCACTGGTCTTGAATTGCGCTTGGATCGGACGCCCCTCGAGCAGGGCGCGGAACGGCGAAATCTGTCCTTTCACCTTCACGGTTTCGTTGCGCCAGGTGAAATCACTGTCGAGATCGAGCGGACTGGCGATGTTGGCCAACGACGCCTGCAAGTTCAGAGACGATACCGTTTCGTCGAACGAGCCGCGTGCATCGCGGTAGCGGACGCTGCCGTCGGTCACGCTGACATTGCCGAGCGAAATGTCGCCGATCCGCGACTTCGCTGCGGGCCGCGCCGCGGTATCGGTCGAGCCCCGGGCGAAGTCCTGTAACTCCTTCGGTATGCCCGAGCGGCTGCTCGACTGTCCGGGCACGGACGCTTGTGCCAGCCGGATCGGCGCAGGGTTGCTCGTATCGGCTGCAAAATCCCAGCTGCGGCGGCCCTTTGCGTCGACGCTCAAGTTCAATTCGGGCCGGCGCAGCACCAGACTTTCGATGCTGACATCGTGCAGCAGCAACGGCAGCAAACGCACGGCGACTTCGACCTCGGCCACCTTCAGCAGCGGATGCGCTCCCATGTCGGGCGGGCTCGACAGCGTCAGGTCCCTGACCGAGACGGACGGACGGGGCCACAGCGATAGCGTCGTCGGGCCGGCGATAACCAGGTCCCGGCCGGTGCGCGCGCGCACTTCGTCTTGCAGCCGGTCGCGAATGAGACCGGTTGGGATGAACACGAAGGCTGCCACCGCCGCTGCGGCCACGAACGCGACCAGACCCAGCAGGCAATACATCGTCAATCGCAGCCCGCTCATGCCCTCGTGATCATCCAGCGGGGGTGGCGGCGGCAAGCGACGGCTCATGCGCTGCTGCGGCGGCGCAGTGCGTTCGCCATCGCGGACCCGGGAGGTGACGATGCGCGGCAGGTTGGATGGCTCGTGCCAGAGATTGCCGGCGGATATTGTAGGCGACTGGTCCGGCTGCGCGTTCAAATCGCGGCTGTGCGCGCGGTAAGGCTCGGGCGCTGCTTCTTGCGTCGGGCGATAGGTGCCTAGCGAAGGCGGAGGGCGGCGCTCGGTCATGGCGGCTGGATCGCTCGTAACGTAACGGAAAACCAATCCTAGCCAAGCTGTAGCTGGATTGAAGGATCTATGGCACACCCGTCGCAGAAATTCGGTCCCTTTGATGGCGTTTTCCACCTTGGCGTGGCGAACCGGCTATCGTGCGGCAGGGGCCAAGCGGCGCCGAAGTGCCAAATGGCACTGATTTCTGGGGGATGAGTGAAGCAGCGCGGCGACGTGCCAGATCGAACCGAGGTGCAGGTGCAGCCGCGCGGAACGGGCCGCACCGCCGCGCGCGTCGCACTGTGCCTCGTCATCGGATGCGTGGGGGCCGCCGTTTTCGTCAGCCTGGGGCTCCCGCTGCCGTGGTTCCTGGGCGCATTGACTGCAACGTTGCTGGCGGCCGTGCTCGACGTGCCGTTTCAAGAGCCGCCGCGTATCGGTGCGCTCCTCCGCGCGGTGCTCGGGGTGGCAATCGGCTCGGCGTTCGCGCCGGAACTGCTCTCGCGCGGAGCGCCGATGCTGGTGAGCCTGCTCGGCCTGCTGCCGTGGCTCACGGTGCTGATCGGGGGCGGCTACTGGTTCTTCACGCGACGCGTGCTGCTCGACCCGATGACTGCGTTTTTTGCGTCGGTGCCGGGCGGGCTGTCCGACATGGTGCTGATTGCCGAGGAGATGGGCGGCGACGCACGTACGGTGACGTTGATCCAACTGGCGCGCAACATTCTCGTCGTCTTCGCGCTGCCGCTGTATTTGCAATACCACGATGGCTTCGCCGTGACCCGGCAGGCCTTCGCGGCGCAGACGCATTTCTCCGATCTGTCGCTGGAAAGCGCGGTCGAACTGATCGTGCTGGGGGTGGCAGGGGTGATGCTGGCGCGGCGGTTGGGGATCGTCGGGGCGGCCATCGTCGGGCCGATGATCTTGTCGGGCATTCTGCACGTGCTGGGATGGACATCGGCCAAAGTACCATTCGAGGTCATGACGCCGACGCAGATCCTGCTCGGCATCCTGCTCGGCGCGAAGTTTCGCGGGCTGACATGGCTCGAGTTCCGCACCACTTTGGCGGCCGGGTTGATGTTTTCGGCCGCACTGTTGGTCATTACGCCGCTGATGTCGGCGCTGATTTCGCGGTGGAGCGGGTTTGCTCCCTCGCTCACTTTGATGGCGTACGCGCCGGGCGGGCAGGCGGAAATCAATCTGCTGGCCTTCTCGCTGCACGTCGATGTCGCGTTCGTGGCACTGCACCATCTGGCGCGGCTTGCCATCGTGATGCTGGCGGCGCAGTCGATGGTGCGCTGGTGGAAGGTGCGGACTTAGCCAGCGGAGTTGGCGACGCTATGCCTTTGGCTTCACAGGTGCGCCGCCGCACGCCGCAGGCAGGTTCTGTATCTTGCCGTCGGCCTGCAACTTGACGAAATCTGCGCATTTGCGGTCGATACCGTCAGGCGTGGCCACCAACGACGGCGGTGGCGTCATCAGCCGCGTCTTCATCTCGGCATAGTGCTTCGGCCGTTGCGACTTGAAGCGCTCCAGTTCGGCCAGCGGCCAGTCCGAAATCTCGATACCGACATCGACGAACGAGTTGAAGATGCCCGCCGAACGCGCGGAGCGCACCAACCGGATCTGGCCGAGATTGACGACTTCGCCTGCCACTACGCTGAAACTCGCGTAGCTGCGCCGCATCAGCCCGTTGCCCTGCGGTTCGGCCATGATCAGCTTCGATTTCGCCCGGTAGCAGGCGAAACCCAGCACGTGGTAGTCGCCCGGTGCCAACAGCACTTCCAGCACGTTGGTGACTGCCGTCTGCTGGAGGCGCAAGGTTTGCTGCGGCCGGTAGAGATCGCCTTCGCGGATGCCGAGGCTGACGGCCAAAGTCAGGCACGAAGGATCGGGCAGCGGCAGGCGAAAGAACGCGACGGCTTGCTGACTGGAGCGCAGCGTCTCAGGGTTGCTGAGGGTTTCGTTGACCTTGCCGCCGCCGCTGCAAGCGGCCAGCAGTGCCGTCACGATCAGCGCAGTTACAACTCTGGCCGTGCATCCCCCGTACGCTCGCATCATTTACCCGCATTCCCCGCAGCACCGATTATCAGCCTACGCTTCGGCCGGCTGGCTGGCGAGTTGTTTGTGGGCGCTTGCAGGTGGCGTCGAAATCTCCGGCCAAAGCGACAATTGAAAGCTGAGAGCGCGGGTCTATATTTGACAGGTGCCGACCTCTCGCGTCAGGCGTCCCCGGGATTTGAAGGTCATGTGTTCACGCTATAGCCTGACGTCTCCTCATGAAGCGGTGCGTGCCTATTTCCGCACGGTACGGGGACATGACTATCCTCCGCGCTACAACATTGCGCCGACCCAGCCGGTATCGATCGTGCGCACTGGGGCCGACAACGCCCGTGAGCTCGTGCTGGTGCGCTGGGGGTTGATCCCCGGCTGGGTCAAAAATCCAGGCGAGTTCACGACCCTGCTCAATGCCCGCGCCGAAACCGTGCTGGAGAAAGCGTCGTTCAAGGTCGCCATGCGTCATCGACGCTGTCTGGTCCCGGCGGACAGTTATTACGAATGGACGGGCAAGCCGGGATCGAAGCGGCCGCACATGTTTTCCCGCGCCGATCGTGGCGGCCTTTTCGCTATTGCAGGGCTCTGGGAGCATTGGATGGGACCCGACGGCAGCGAGATGGAATCGATGGCGATGTTGACGGTCGCAGCCAACCGCACTGCGGGTGCTGTGCACGACCGGATGCCCGCACTGCTGCCGGAAGCGGCGTTCGATGCCTGGCTCGACGTGCGCAATGTGCGGGACCGGGAGGTGTTCGAGATGCTGGCGCCGGCTGCCGACGACCTGCTGCGGATCGACGAATTGCTGCCCGCTATCAACGATTCGCGCCGGGAGGGTGCCTATCTGCACACGCTGGCGGCTGGTCCAGCCGCGTCC
>JANLYD010000066.1:0-2909 GCA_031365465.1 Hyphomicrobiaceae bacterium | reverse complement strand
CGAGATCCGCGAGCAGCCATTGATCGTCGGCCACGCCGGCGGGCGCGGCGTCGTCACGACAGCCTGCTACATCGCGCGAACCTTCGGCGTGCGCTCGGCAATGCCCATGTTCAAGGCTATCGAAGCCTGCCCGCACGCCGTGATCGTCCAGCCGGACATGGCGAAATACAAAACCGTCTCCAACGCCATCCGCGCGATATTTCTCGCCGGCACCGACGTCATCGAACCCGTCTCGCTCGACGAAGCCTATCTCGATCTGTCGGAGGAAAATCGGCACGAGGGCCCCACCGCTGCCTCCGCGCTCGCGTGGATTTCCAACCGCATCGTGCGCGAGGTCGGCATTACCGTCTCGATCGGACTGGCACCCAACAAGTTCCTGGCCAAGCTCGCGTCCGAATTGCAGAAGCCAGCAGGCTTTTCTGTGATCGGCCAACGCGAAGCCGCCCGCTTGCTGCATCCCATGTCGGTACGCAAAATCAATGGCGTCGGCCCCGCCACGGCACAACGTATGGAAGCCATGGGGCTCGCGACCGTCGGCGATCTCCAGGCGCTCGGCCCGCAAGACATGATCGCCCGCTTCGGCAGTTTTGGGAAACGGCTCGCGCTCTACGCCCATGGCCACGACGACCGCCGCGTAACGCCCTCACGGCCGACCAAAAGCATCTCGGCGGAAGACACCTTCGCCCGCGACATTTCAGCCGAGCATCTGCTGATCGCCGAAGCCGAACCCCTCGCCGCCAAGGTGGCAGCCGCCCTCGCTCGCAAACAACTCGCCGGCCAGACCGTTGTGCTCAAACTCAAGACGAGCGACTTCAAGCTGCTCTCGCGTCACTTGCGATTATCGGCCCCCACGCAGCGCGCCGATCTTATCCAGCGCGCCGCCGCAACCCTCATCGCCCGCGAAGCCGACGGGCGCACCTTCCGCCTCATCGGCGTCGGCATGGCCGACCTCTGCGACAGCCGCGAAGCCGACCCGCCCGACCTGTTCGCGCTATAGGCGAGACTTAGCGGTTCCAGCGGAAGCGGCCGCAGGTGCGATCGAGATCGCGCTGCAGGTCGCGAATGGCAGCACGTTCCGACCGCGAGATGCGACCATCTTCGGCGGCACGGCGCTCGAAACGATGCAGCCGGAACGCTTTCTCCTGGCACTCGCCGTGATGTTGACGGGCATAGGGATGCGCGCCGCGCGACCACGTCTCACGCGGCGGCTGCACCACCACGACAGGCTTTGGAGCCGGTGTTGTCGCAACTGGCTGGGGCGCTGGTTTGGCCACCGGAGTTACTTGGGTCTGCTGCGAGGTCCTGCCGGTAGTCCCCGACTTGCCGGTCTTGCTGGCATCGGTATTCGCCGGACGCTGGCGCACGGTCCCGTCGGTATTCGCAGCGGTTTGCGCCGATGCGGCACATGTGCCGAGCACCATTAAACCCAAAGCTGCGAGCGATGCGATTTTCATGATCATTCCCCCATCTACGAAACTTGGCCAAATCCAGTTCGGCGCTGTCTGTAGCGCAGACGACCTAAACCAGACGTGAACGGAGTTTACGCCCCGAGCTATCCGCATGGCGAACCGTTCTGCCCGATCTCGAGACGGCAAGACGCTCCCACCGCACTTGCTCTCGGCGGCATCCGGGACCAGAGTGCGACCCAGAACCGAGGCGTGCCCGGCAAACCGGCGCGCGATGATGGAGATTTCAGATGCGCTTTCGTCCCCATACCGCCCATGGCAAACCCGCATTGGCGGTCGAGAAGGACGGCCACGCCATTGACCTGTCAGAACTCGATGCGAGCTTCCCGCACGAACTCGACAAGGTGATCGCGGGCGGCGCCAAACTGCTCGCGTCCATTGCCGCCAAATTAGCCGACCACAAGGGCAAGGGCCACGCCATCGCCTCGCTGGTGCCGCGCTTCCCGCTCGCCCATCCCGGCAACGTCTACTGCCTCGGCCTCAACTATGCCGAGCACGCCAAGGAGGGCGGCCACGAGGTGCCGACATATCCGGCCCTCTTCATCCGCACGCGCGAAAGCCTGATCGCCGCCGGCGAACCGATCGTGCGCCCAACGCAATCCGAACGGCTCGATTACGAAGCCGAATTGATGATCGTCATCGGCAAAGGCGGCCGCCGCATCTCCGAGGAAAAGGCGCTCGAACACGTGTTCGGCTACACGATCTTCAACGACGTGTCGGTCCGCGACTACCAGCGCAAATCCAGCCAATGGACCCCCGGCAAGAACTTCGACCGCACCGGACCGGTCGGCCCTCTCGTCGTGACATCCGACGAACTGCCGAAAGGCGCGGCGGGGCTCCGCATCTCAACCCGCCTGAACGGCCAGACGCTGCAGAACGACAACACCCACAACATGATCTTCCCCGTCGCCGTGGCCATTGCCGCGATATCGGAATTCGCCACCCTGAAGCCCGGCGACCTGATCGCCACCGGCACGCCGCAAGGCGTCGGCCACGCCCGCAAGCCGCCGCTGTGGATGAAACCCGGCGACACCGTCGAAATCGACATCGAACAAGTCGGCATCCTCACCAACAAGATCATCGACGACGTAGGGTAAGGACTGTCCGAGCCACAGCGCTGCGGCCGGGGTGACGGCATCGGGCTTGGTAAGCTTAATACAAGCCACTCATACGGTAAATTCGGCGATTTCAATTCTGCGCGTCCAAATTTGCGGTGTGGCGAGTTCTTAGACGTTTCGGCCATAGCAGGGATCACGGCGCGAGGTATTGGCTACTGCGCCAAATCTGACCAGGGAAATATACAGCGGAAAGGTATACGCCGGACGCATTTGTGCGACGCGTTCGCATTTCACACACGTTGCGGGCGGATCAAACCGTGGCGAGCTGCGGCGCACGCCCCCATCAGGCAACAATCGACGCGGCGTCCACTGACGGGCGCTCGAC
>JANLYD010000291.1:0-1982 GCA_031365465.1 Hyphomicrobiaceae bacterium | reverse complement strand
GAACGTACCACCGATGTCGATCCCCACGATGCGCCGCTCGCCGTTCGCCATGATCTCAAGGCTGCCCTCGTTGTTGGTATGCGAACGATAGGAGGAGGCGGCGGGGATGGCAATTGGGGGGTGGGGCGTGTGAATCATCCGAATTTTGCGATAGGTGCCAACTTCTACGTTTCGGGAGCGGCGCCAAGGTTTTTTACACGGGTGGCGCGCACGACGCGGATCACTTCAATGTCGCCGTCGACGAGCAGGCGGTAGAAGATGGTTATGCGATAACGGGCGATGGGATAGCGAAAAGACATCCGCTACGTCGGTCGTGGTGCCGAGGCGCGGATGGCTCGAGGCGAGCCCGACAGCCCGCTCGATGCTGACCGATAGGGTGTTGGCGACGCTGGCATCTTGCGTGCGCATGTACGCCAACAACTCGTCGATATCGACAAGTGCAGCTGGCGCGAAGTGGGCTGTCATATCCTGTATTTGTCGAACACGGCGCGCACTTGTGCTGGGGTAGCACGTTCGCCGCGGTCGAGTTCATCAAGGCCTTCGCGCAGCAGGCGCCGTTCTTCCGATGTCAGCACGTACGTGCCATCGCCAGCAGCCGCCATGTTGCCGATGACCTCGGCGATGTCGGCTTGACGCTCGCGAGAAAGCGTCTTGGCTTTGTCAACCGCCTGTTCGAGAACCTTTATCATACTTAAATTCTATCACCGCGAATGCTGAAGTACAATGTGGCCCACTCATTCCAGGGCAATTCAATTCATGAGCGCATGACCAGCCGGATGGCGGTCCATTTGTTGGCGGCGAAGGCTTCGCGGGCGTCGCGCGGTTTGAGCTTGCGGTGGCGAATGAGGTTCAAGGCGGCGTTGCGGATATCGGCGAGCGCCTCGGGCGCAGCCCCCGTCCGCACGCGGCTGGCGTCTTCACGGAAGGTCACGTCGCGAACGTGGAACAGTCCGTTCTCGATCTGCCAATGGTCGCGCGAAAGCTGCAGGAGTGATGCGGGTGCCAGTTTGTCCGTCGGCAGACTGGTGATCGCGTAGATCACCTCGCGCGAGCAATACGTCTTGAGTTCCCGGATGCGTTCGATCCTGCAGATAGCGCTGATTCCAGCCCACTTCTCATCGAGACGCGATGGCAAGATGGTGCGCACAGCGATGCGGCGGATCTCGATCCGGCCGTGGCCCTTGTCGACCGTCTCAGCGCGCTTCAGGTCGGGTGGATCACGCCGCTCGTTTGCTCTGAGCGGCACCGCGCTGACGATGTCCTGAGGGGGAAACGTCGCCGAACGCTCTGGCGAGCTCGGCGCGCAATTCCGGCTGGTTGGCTTTGACGAACAGGAAGTAATCGCCGCCGCGTTCTCGGATCGCATCGACGACAGGCTTGAAGGTGAAGGCGGCGTCGCCGGTGACGACGGCCCCCTTGAGCGGCAGCGCCTTGATCAGCTCCAGCACTTCAATCACCTCGCCACTGTCGGGCGGCACCACCAACGAACCGACGGCGGCCTGCAAGGTGATCGAAAACGCGTTCTGCATATGCACGCCGGGGCTGGTCTCGTGTTGGCTGCCGCGCAAGCGTTTGCCGTCGATAGCAACGTGCCCGAGACCGACATTAGTGTTGACTAGCGTGCCGAGCGCGACCTTGAGGTCGGCGGCTGAAACAGATTGAAAAACATAATGGTAGGTCGCGTGGCAAGGCGCTTTCCTGCGCTTCTTGTCGACACCCAGGGCCTGCAAAGCCTTGGGGCTCAGGCGCCGTCCCCACCGCGCAATCGCCATCAGGTCGTTGGCCCCCGACAGCATCGCCGTCAGCGCGATCGTGACGATAGCAGCCAGTGGAAACCGGCGGCCCTTCTTGGTCCGGTGGTCAGGCATCGCGGCGAGCGCGTCAAATAGCGTAGGCGTGTTCATCAAAGCCTCCCAAATTCGGAGACCTTAAGAATCCTGTTCGCACCGCAGCTCTATGTGGTGAATTGAATCACCCTGAGG
>JANLYD010000281.1:0-29128 GCA_031365465.1 Hyphomicrobiaceae bacterium | reverse complement strand
CGCCGCGCAATGGTCATAGTTGCATCGGCTTTGACTGCGATGGGAGCCACGGGAACGTGGCCCTACTCCATAGCGAGACTATCGCATGAAAAACATTAGAAAACATGGCGGTTGCCGGACATTCGTCGCTCGATCGGCCGTAGTCGCAGCAATTCTGGTCGCGGCCGCACCGGCACAGGCGGGGCGGATAGAGGTCGGCGTGCTCACCTGTTCGGTCGCGGGCGGGTTCGGTTATATCCTCGGCTCGCGCAAGCCGATGTCGTGCATCTTCAGGCACCGGAGCGGGCCAGACGAACATTATCACGGCCGCATCACCAAGCTCGGGATCGACATCGGCTACACCCGGCACACGTCGATCGTGTGGGCTGTGCTGGCGCCGACCGCGAACTTTCCCCCAGCGTCGCTGGCCGGACGCTATGGCGGCGTCACCGCCGAGGCGACCCTCGGCGCGGGCCTCGGCGCCAACGCGTTGATCGGCGGATCGCTGAGGTCGGTGGTGTTGCAGCCGCTGTCGGTGCAGGGCCAGACCGGCATCAACTTTGCCGCCGGGGTTGCCGGGCTGTACTTGCGGCCGGATTAAAACTGGCTGGTAGTTGGGAGTTGGGTTTGACGCCGGCCCCGGCAAACTACAAACTACGAATTACGAGCCATCAACTCAAAACAACACCGGGGAGAAAACCATGCGGCAGGCAGTCATCGTTTCCTATGCGCGTACGGGCCTTGCGAAGGCCACGCGTGGCGGTTTCAACAACACCTCCAACATGACGATGCTGGGCCATGCGATCGATCATGCGGTGCGGCGCTCGAAGGTCGAGGCGGCTGAAGTCGAGGACGTCGTGGCCGGCTGCGTGGCGGCGCACGGCAACGTGGCGCGCGGCGCGGCTCTGCTCGCGGGATTGCCGGTCACCACGGCAGGCGTAACGTTGCACCGTGCGTGCTCGTCGGGCCTCAACGCCATTGCCGATGCGGCGCATCATATCACGGCCGAAGGCGTCGGCGTGATGGTGGCGGGCGGGGTCGATTCCATCACGTTCCAGGGTGCCTATGGCGGCGGGCCGCGCGACTCCCGCCTGACCGACAAATATCCCGATTTCTGGATGCCGATGATCGACACGGCCGACGTCGTCTCCAAGCGCTACAAAGTGAGCCGGGAATATCAGGACGAGTATTCCCTGCGCTCGCAGCAGTTGATGGCGGCGGCGCAGAGGGCCGGAAAGTTCAAGGACGAGATCATCGCGGTCAAAACCCAGATGAAGGTCGTCGACAAGGCGACGAAGGCTGAATCGCTCGTCGACGTGACCGTCGATCGCGACGAGTGCAATCGCCCCGACACCACGATCGAGGGTCTGCGCAAACTGGAGCCGGTGAAAGGGCCAGGCAATTTCGTGACGGCCGGCAATGCGAGCCAGTTATCGGACGGCGCGGCGGCGCTGGTGCTGATGGAAGCCAAGGATGCGGAACGGCGCGGCCTGCAGCCGTTGGGCGCCTTCAAGGGCTGGGCGGTGGCCGGTTGCGAACCCGACGAGATGGGCATCGGGCCGGTGTTCGCCATTCCCCGTCTGCTGAAGCGGCACGGCCTCAAGATCCAGGATATCGATCTGTGGGAATTGAACGAAGCGTTCGCCAGCCAATGCCTCTACAGCCGCGACAAACTCGAGATCGATCCGGCCAAATATAACGTCAATGGCGGCTCCATCGCCATCGGGCATCCGTTCGGCATGACCGGCGCGCGGTTGACCGGGCACGTGCTGATGGAAGGCAAACGGCGCGGCGCGAAGAAAGTGGTCGTTTCCATGTGCATCGGCGGCGGCATGGGCGCTGCGGGATTGTTCGAAGTTTACTGAGGCGCGGAATGAACGCGGCGCGCTGCAGGCGTGATCATCGCTCAGCGGTGCGCCGTGTCTGACCTCCCGCGTCTCGGCGCGGGAGTCTACGACGGAAAATTTACGCGGTTTCGGCGAGGGGCGCGTGTGCGTTCGCCGGTCGCGACGACGACCCCTGCGTTTCCGGCATGGCGAACCAGAACAACGCGAGCGCAACCGCTGCGACCGCTGCCAGAAACAGGAATGCCGCGCTGTATCCGGCCTGCACGACGATGACGCCGGCAAACGAGTTGCTGAGCGATGCGCCGATGCCCAACGCCGTGGTGATCGCGCCCTGGCTGACGTTGAAGCGCCCGGTGCCGCGCGTCAGATCGGCGACCACCAAGGGAAACAGCGCGCCGAAAATCCCGGCGCCGATGCCGTCCAGCGTCTGCACGCTTACGAGCCAATAGGGATCGTCGGACAGCGTATAGAGTACGCCGCGAATGGGGAGGATCAGGAAGCCTGCCAGAAAGATCGGTTTGCGGCCCCAGACATCTGCCTTCGCGCCGACCAACATCGCGACGGGGACCATGACGAGTTGCGCTGCGACGATGCAGGCCGACATCAGCGAGGTGCCCATCGCACTGTTCGCCAGCGCCAGCTTCTGGCCGACCAACGGCAGCATGGCGGCATTGGCGAAGTGGAACAGCGTCACGCAGGCGGCAAAGATCATCAGCGGCCTACACGACAGCAGCACGGAGAGGCCGGAGGGTTGGTGCTGGGTGTGATCGTGATCCTCGGCGAGGCCACGGGCAACGTCGTGGTCGATGGCATCGGCGGGAATTGCAAGGGTCGCCAGGATGCTGGCGGCTGCGGTCGCAGCCATCAGGTAGAATACCACGATCGGCCCGAAGAAATACGCCGAAACGCCGGCGATCGTTGCTGCCGTCGCGTTGCCCGCATGGTTGAAGGCTTCGTTGCGCCCGGTCCGTCTGGCGAAGGCCTTGGGTCCGACGATGCCGAGGGTGATTGCGGCAATCGCGGGCTGAAACACCGACCCGGCGGAACCGCTCAAGACTTGCAACGCCGCCACCGGCGCGAAATTGGGAAACAGCGGCAACAACAGGGAAGCGCCGGTGACGAGCACCGCCGCAATGACGACGAGCAAGCGCTTGGCCTTGGTCTTGTCGATCCAGGCACCGGCCGGCGTCTGCGCCACGATGCCCGCAATGCCGCCGACCGTCATGACGATGCCGATGCTGGCGGCATCCCATCTCTGCACCGTCAGCAGGTAGATCGCGAGATAAGGCCCCAGCCCGTCGCGGACGTCGGCTAGAAAAAAGTTCAAGACATCGAGGGGGCGTTCGATGTTCATTGCACAGGAGCGAGCGCTATGTCCGTCTGATTGCTGCATCGCCGCTCCTATCGGGCCCGCACGAGGCCCCGCGCCGGACTAACGTGCAGTCGCGCCGCTGGTTGCTCGGATTTCTTGAGCTGACCCCTACGACCTTGCCAGCCCCCCCACACCCGATGCTACCGTTGACATCCATAACTTGGAGCCGTCGCATGCCGCGTTTCGCTGCCAATCTGTCATTTCTGTTTCTCGACCTGCCGTTTCTCGATCGCTTCGAGGCGGCGGCGAAGGCGGGCTTCAAAGGCGTGGAGTTTCTCAATCCGTTCGACGCGCCAAAGGCCGAGATCGCGTCACGGCTGAAGGCCCACGGGCTGACGCAGGCGCTGTTCAACATGGCGCACGGCGACTGGAGCAAGGGCGAGCGCGGCATGAGCGCAATTCCCGGGCGCGAGGCAGAATTCGAGAAGGCGGTGGCGGGCGCGCTCGATTATGCGCAGACGCTCGGCTGCAAACGGCTGTTCGCGATGGCGGGGCTCAGGCATCACGGTGCGGAGCGCAAGACCTACGTCGCCAATCTGAAGACGGCGGCGAAAATGTGCGCCCCGCTGGGGATCGACGTGATCATCGAGCCGATCAACACGCGCGACATTCCCGGTTATTTCCTGAACCTGACCGAGGATGCGCGCTCGATCATCCACGAAGTGGGCGCGCCGAACGTGGGGTTGCAGTTCGACCTGTATCACCGGCAGGTCATGCAGGGCGACGTGGTGACCGCGATCCGCGAGTTCGGCCATCTGGCGAAGCATTACCAGATCGCGAGCCCGCCCGACCGGGGCGAGCCGGACGAAGGCGAACTGAACTATCGCTACCTGTTCCAGGAAATCGACCGGTCGGGCTTCAACGGTTGGGTCGGGTGCGAGTACAAACCGCGCAACGGCACCGCGGCAGGGCTGGTGTGGGCAGAGCGGTGCGGGGTCACGTTGGGGTAGGTCGGCGTGGTCGCGTGCGCATGCGGCCAACGTCGGCACTGCGACGCCGCACACACGCCGGGGATGGCCGAGCACGAAAGGCTCGGCCAGTTACGCCAACCTATTTCCAACTGGACAAGTAGAAACGCGGCAGCTCGTCGGGGAAAGTCGAGAACGTCAACGACTTACCGAAAGCGTACGTCGTGACGTAGGTGTGCATCGGCAGCCACATGGCCTGCTCGGTCAGCTTCTTGATCACCGCCGAGTAGGCTTTGGTGCGCACGGCCTTGTCCGTCGTCGACCCGCCCTCGATCAGCAACGCCTGAATTTCCGCATCGCGCGTATAGTCGTCGGCGCCACCGTTGAAGAAGTTGGGCAGGATTGCGGAAACGTCGTTGATCGAGAAACTACCCCAACTACCCATGAACAACGGCGTTTTGCCTTCGCGCGATTTGGTGATCGCCGCCTGCACCTGCAGTTGGCTGATGCGCGCCTTGATGCCCACCGCCTGCAGATAGTTCTGCACCGCCGTCGTCCATTGCGGCAGCACGTAGCTGTCGAGTTCGGTTTCAAAACCGTTGGGGTATCCAGCTTCGGCCAGCAGCGCTTTGGCTTTCGCTGGATCATAACCGTAGGTCGCAGCGCTTGCCTGATCGCAGCCGAATTGCGTCGGGAAACACGGCGAGGCGGGCACCCGGCTGCCGCCGGTCACCAACTTGTCGGCGATCGTCTTGAGGTCTATCGCGTGATAGATCGCCTGCCGCACTTTGAGCTTGGTGAGTGGATTATCGGCGCCGGTTCTCCCCGCCGCATCGATCGAAAGATAGCCGATACGCATCGATTCCTGCCGCACGGCCTGCAGCGTCGGCAACCGGTTGATGTTGTCGAACTGGTCGGGATTGAAGTTCCAGATCCAGTCGACACGTTGTGCCAACAGTTCGGTGAGTTCAGTCGCGGCATCCGGAACGAAGCGGACCGACAGCGTTTTGATCGCCGGCTTACCCTTCGGGCTGCCCGCCCAATAGTCGTCGAACCTCTCGAACTGAACTTCTTTGCCGGCTTCCCATTTGACGATTTTGTAGGGTCCGGCGCCGACCGGCGCTTTGGCGAAGCCGTCCGCGCCGACCTTCTCGCGATAAGCTTTGGGGTGGATCGGCATCGTCAGCGCAAAATAATCGAGCGCGGCAGGCGTCGGCTTTTTGAACCGTACGCGCACGGCCAGATCGCCGGTTTTTTCCGCTTTGTCGATCCAGTTGTAGTTGGCCGGTGTCGAGACCTTGCTTTCGGGGTTCGATGCCAGATTGAGCGTGTAGACGACGTCGTCGGCGCTCATCACGCTGCCATCATGGAATTTCACGCCGGCGCGCAGCGTGAAGTCCAAGGTCGTGTCGTCAACCAGCTTCCATTCGGTGGCCAGCAGCGGCTTGATCTCGAATGAGGTGGGATCGCGATAGACGAGATAGTCCCACGCCTGATGCCCCATCACGATGCCGGTACGCAGATTGTTGTAATAGGGATCGATGTTCGTCACCGCGTCGCGCATGGCGATCCGCAGTGTGTCGGCCGATTTCTGAGCCTCGGCCGGCATCGCCGCGAGGCCTGCAAAACCCAGTGCAAGCGTTATTCCGAGTAGGGTACGTCTGGTCATGGCAAACTCTCCTCCGACTGCTGCATATCGCATTTAAGCCAAGTGGCATTCGATGATCGAACCGAACCTATCGCGGCGTTGCGGCGGTATCGTCCGGCACTGCGCTTCGGCCCGCCGGCAGCGCGGATGAAACCGGCAGCCGGCAGCGATATTCGATGGGTCGGCAGACGTGTTGCCCAGCCCGACGTCGGGGACGCCAAGTCCTGGTTCGGGCGTCAGCACACTGGCGAGCAACGCTTGGGTGTAGGGATGGCGGGGCGATGCAAATAGCTGCTGCGTCTCGCCCTCTTCTACCACGCGGCCCAGATACATGACGGCGACGCGGTCTGCGATGTGTTGCACCACAGCCAGATTGTGACTGATGAAGATGTAGGTGAGCCCGAGATCGCGGCGCAGATCGGCCAGCAGGTTGAGGATCTGCGCCTGCACCGAAACGTCGAGCGCACTGGTGGGCTCGTCGCACACGACAATGCGTGGCCGCAACACCAGCGCGCGTGCGATCGCCACCCGCTGGCGCTGCCCACCGGACAGTTCCGACGGCAGCCGATTGGCCATCGATGCGGCGATGCCCACCCGCTCCAGGCTGTCGCCTACCCGGCGTTGAATTTCGCTCCGTTCGACATTGCCCTGCGCCTTCAACGGCAGCGCCACGATGTCGCCGATGCGCTGCCGGGGATTGAGCGACGAATAGGGATCCTGAAAGACCGGCTGGATCAGCGCGGCCCGCGCGCGCACGTCGAGGTCGCCGAGACGTTTGCCGAAGATGAGCGCCTCGCCGGCAGTCGGCTTGAGCAAGCCGAGGATCATCCGCGCCAAGGTCGATTTCCCGCAGCCAGACTCGCCGACGATGCCGAACACGCTGCCGGCCGGCACGGCGAACGAGACACCATCGACCGCTGTGATGTGGCGGGACACGCCGAACAGACCGCTCTTGACGTCGAACTCCCGCCTCAGTTCCTGAACGGCGATGGCGGCGGCACCGGCAGTCATGCGGCGATGCCTCCCTCGGCGCGGTCTTTCGTCAGGATACAGCGCACCTGATGCCGGTCGCCGGCAGTCCGTTCCGCAATCGTCTCTCCGCACGCGGCCGTCACGTGCTGGCACCTGCCGGCAAATCCGCACCCTTTGAAGCCGGCCGTGATCGTCGGCACCGTGCCGGGAATGCTGCCGAGTGGCGATCCCGGCGCGATCTTTCCCGGCACGGGCACGCACTCGAGAAGCCCGCGCGTATAGGGATGCTGCGGTCGCGCGAACAGGTCTGCCGTCGGCGCGCGTTCGACCACTTCGCCGGCGTACATCACCGACACCTGCTGTGCGACGCGCGCGACAATTCCGAGATCGTGCGTGATCAGCAAAATCGCGAGGCCGAGATCCTTCTGCAGCGTGGCGAGCAATCGCAAAATCTGCGCCTGCACGGTGACGTCGAGCGCTGTCGTCGGCTCGTCGGCGATCAGCAGTTCGGGACCGCACATCAAGGCCATCGCGATCATGACACGCTGGCGCAGGCCACCCGAAAGCTGATGCGGGAACTGCCCGAGCCTTAGCCCCGGCGCGGTTATTCCCACGCGATCCAGCAGCATCGCCGCCCGGTCGACCGCCTCCGTGCGACTGGCCCCCTTGTGCCGGCGCAGCACCTCCGTCATCTGCGACCCGATGGTGTAGGCGGGATTGAGGCTGGTCATCGGCTCCTGGAAAATCATGGCCATCGATGCGCCACGCAATTTGGAGATGTCGCGCTCGTTCAGCCGGGCGATGTCGCGTCCCGCCAAGATCAGCTTGTCGGCTTTTCTGACGGCACCGCGCGCCAGCAGATCCATGACGGCAAGCGCCGTCACCGACTTGCCGCAGCCGGACTCGCCGACCAGGCAATGCATCTCCCCTTTCTGGACCGACAGCGACAGGCCGCGCACCGCCGCCGTCCCCGACGCGAACGTGACACTTAGGTTTTCGATTTCAAGCGCAGGGGTCACCGCGGTCTCTCCGCGCCAAGCCATTCGCGCAAACCGTCGCCGAGCAGATTGATGCCGAGCACAAACGTGAACAGCGTCACGCCGGGTATCATGATCACCCACGGCGAGAAGAACATGTAGTCTTTCCCTTCCGCGATCATCAGTCCCCATGACGGTAACGGCGGCGGCACCCCAAGCCCCAGGAACGACAGCGTGGCCTCGAGCAGAATGGCCAGTGCGGCCTCGAGCGTGGCGACCACGGCGAGCGGCGACACGATGTTCGGCAACACCTCGCGGAACAGCAGATGCGGCGTCGATGCCCCTGCACAACGCGCGGCCGCGATGTAGTCGAGATTTCGAATCTGCATCGTCGTCGCGCGGGCGACCACCGCGAAACGATCCCACAGCAACAGGCCCAGCGTCGCGAGCACCAGCGTCAAGCTGGAGCCGATGAGGCCGACGACGGCCAGCGCCACGAGCACCACCGGGATCGACAGCCGGCACGTCACCGCGAACAGCACAGCGTCGTCGATACGACCGCCGAAAAAACCGCCCATGATGCCGAGTGTGATACCGATCAGACCCGAAGTGATGACGGTCAAAATCCCGATCAACAGCGAGATGCGCGCGCCGTAGACCAGCCGGGCGAGATAGTCGCGGCCGAGTTGATCGGTGCCGAGCAGATGCGCGGGGTTTGTGCCTTGCATCCAGAAGGGCGGAGTGAGCCGTGCGTTCAGATCTTGCGAGAATGCATCGAGCGACAACAGCAGCGGCGCGAACAGAGCGACCAGCGCCACCGTCCCCACGATCATCACACCGATCCAGGTGGCCAAGCGCTGCGGCACCCGGCGTGAGCGGCGCGGCGCTTCGGCGAAGACGACGATTGGAAGAACTTGGGTCATTGGCTGCGCAGCCTCGGGTCGAGCACCGCGTTGAGCAGATCAGCGAGCAAGGTGAGCACGATATAGGTCAGCGACAAGATCAGCACGATCGCCTGCACGATGGGGAAATCGTTCTTGCCGATGCTTTCCCACGCGAGGAAGCCGATGCCGTGCAACGCGAACACCGTTTCGATGACGATGGAGCCGCCGAGCATGAACCCCAACTGTACCGCCGCGACCGAGACGACGGGGATCGCCGCATTCCGCAGAGCATGCTTCAGCACGATCGACGCCCGTGACAACCCCTTGGCGCGCGCCGTACGGATATAATCTGATGCGAGCGCGTCGATCATGCCAGACCGCGTCAGCCGCAACAGCGCCGGAATGGCGGTAAACGCCAGCACGGTCCCCGGCATCACGTAGTGCTGCCAGCTTCCCGTACCCGAGATCGGCAACCAGCCCAGCATCAAGCCGAGTGTGATCATCAATATGAGGCCCAGCCAGAACGACGGAATAGCCTGGCCGACGATGGCGACACCGGTCACGCACCGGTCGACCCACGTCCCCTCGCGCATCGCCGCGATCACTCCGAGCGGCAGCGCGACGAGCAAGGCGAGGCCGAGCCCCACCATCGCCAGCGTCAGCGTTACCGGCATGCGGTCGAGAATGAGTGACGATACCTTGGCCTTGAAGAAATAGCTGTCGCCGAAATCGCCCACGGCCGCGTGGCCCACCCAGTCGAAGAACTGGACGATCAAGGGACGATCGAGGCCATACGCCTTGCGCACCAGTTCAACGTCGTCGGCACTGGCACTCGGACCGGCAATCGAGAGCGCAAGATCACCTGAAAGCCGCGTCAAGGCGAACGCCAGCGCCATCACGGTCACCGCCACCGATGCGGCCAAGATGAAGCGACGGAAGGCATAGGTCAGCATCGGTTACCCAGACGCGCCTGGACAGGGATCGTCCACGGTCCCCAGACGCTAGTCGGGACAGGGTTTAACGACAAGTCGTTTCGTGACGCGCGAATAGGCGGCCCATGCCGATAAGACTTGCACGGTGCAACGGCGCGAGCGGAAACGGATCAGGAGCTTTTGCCCGATCCACATTCCCACCGCTGCTGCGATGGCGTACACAGTGACCATGCCCCATGCCTCGCCCGCGCGAGGCCAAGCCAAATGCCTCGCCCTCACGGCTCGCGCGTGCGAGCGCCTCCGGAGACTTAGCCTGATGTTCTACGACGCGCTCGAAAACAAGCACGGCCTGCCGCACGATCCGTTCAAGGCGTTGGCCGTGCCACGGCCGATCGGCTGGATCTCGTCGGTGAGCAAGAGCGGGCAGGCCAATCTCGCGCCGTACAGCTTCTTCAACGCGGTGGCGGAGAAACCGCACTACGTCGTGTTCGGCTCGGCCGGCATGAAGGACAGTCTTGCCAACATCGAAGAGACCGGCGAGTTCGTCTGCAATCTCGCGACCTACGAATTGCGCGAGCACATGAACATGTCGTCGGCGGCCGTGCCGCGCGGCGTGGATGAATTTCCGCTCGCCGGCCTCACGGCCACCAAATCCAACCTGGTGTCGGCGCCACGCGTCAAGGAAGCCGCCGCCGCCTTCGAATGCAAATTGCATCAGATCATGCCGCTGCCCGGCGTCGGCCGCTACCGGCAGAGCTATTATCTGGTCATCGGCCTCGTTGTCGGCATCCACATCGACGACAAATACATCAAGGACGGCTTGATCGACACCGGCGCGATGCAGCCCATCGCCCGCCTCGGCTATATGGATTACGCCGTCGTCACACCGGAAACGATGTTCTCCATCAACCGCCCGGAAGTGGGTGCCGACGGACAGCTCGTCCGGCCCGCAGACTGGGACGGCAAATATCGCTGACGCGGGTCGACATTCGCGGCTGGAGTCGCAGAGCTGAGATTGAATGTGAGCCGAGGGCGGAGTTGCACACGCAGACTGTGTGCTTCCGCAGCAACGGGCGTGCGCTTTCCACACTTTAGTGCCTGGAATACGCGGTCGAGGCCTGTCTATGGTGCGCTCCATGTTGCGGCCTCTGGGGCGGAGGCGTAACGCTCGACACAGATTTTCGAGTCGGCATCTACTCGTCACTCGGCACGCCAAGTAGCGTCTGCGTCGAACCGGCTATCGCTGCATATTCTCATTCCAACGAGGACTTCCATGACCGTCTCATTCGGCTCGGCCTGCTCGGCTCAATCGCTCCGTCGCGCGGCACTCGGCCTCTCGGTAATCGTTGCAACAGTGGCCGGCGGCTGCTCCAGCGACGGCGGCATAAACGCGAACATGTTCAGCACTGGTGCGATCGGTGACAGCAAGCCAGCCGTCGAAGCGAAAGCCAGCGCCGACCCCGTGTGCGTGTCGATGGCGACGCAAATCGACGGCTTGCGCCGCGAGGGCTCGGTCGAGCGCCTCGAGAAGGCAGCCGACGGAAAGACCTCGGTCGTCAACGTGCAGCGTTCCGCACTCGCCAAGCAGTCGCAACTGAACAAACTCAACGCCGATTTCATCACCAAATGCGGCCCCAACCTGCCCAGGACCGCTGCGGTCGCTGCACCTGTTGCGGCCACGCCGGTGAAGCCTGTCGCAGCCGTGAAGACAGCATCGGTCGCCAAAACCGTTGCCGCCAAGGACACCAGCGGCGTGACCGTCGTGCCGCCAGCGGCTACGGTCGCCGCGCCGCAGTAATCGCCACACTCCCGCGCGCTGCTGCTTTGTCGCCATCTGTGGCAGCACTGCCATTGTCAGCATCGCCTCAGTGTGTTTGCTGACGTGACCAGATTTGGCGTTTGGCCAAGGCCTCCGCTCGGGGCCTTGTGTGGACGCCGACGAAGCCAAAGGATGCTCCAGGATGATCCGCTCCAATTCGACATCGGCAATCAGCAAGTCGGCCATGGCTGCAGCAGTGGCCGCCGCAGTTCTGCTTGCCGGTTGCGAAGGTGGCGGCAAATCGAATGGCGATCCCGGCGCGCGCCCCTTGCCGGCCGGCCAATCGTGCCAGTCGATCCGGGGCGAATTGAACAAGATGGACTCGCAGGGTGCACAATCGAAAGTCGAGCGCGCGTCGCACGGCAAGGTCGATCCTGCTACGCAAGCCGTCGCCGACCGCTACAATTCGTTGCTCAACCAATACCTCGGTGCCCGCTGCCACGTGTGAGCCGGCGACGTTCGGTGTGAGAGGCTGATGCTGACGGTCTACGCGATGTGCGGGTTGGCATTTTCGGGCAAATCGACGTTGGCACGAGCCCTTGCGGCTGAGCTTGCGATCGAGCGTATCAGCCTCGACGAGATCAATCACGAACGCGGGCTGCACGGCGGTCAAGGCATGACGGTTGCGCAGTGGGAAGAGACCAGCGCGATCGCCATGGACCGGTTGCGGACTACACTCAAAGCTGCGCAGTCGGCGGTCGTCGACGATACGTTTTCGCACACATTCTTGAGGGCTCGATGCCGGGCCGTCGCCACCGACTGTGGCGCCGACTTCAAGGTGCTGTTCGTCGACACTCCGATCGAGGTCATCCGCGCCCGGCGTGCCAAGAACAATGCGACACCCATCCGCCATCACATCAACGATGACGTCTTCGAACACCATTGTCGGACGTTCGAGTTTCCAACGCCGGATGAACCGCTGGTGCGCATAGCAAGCGACTTCGATCTGACGTCATGGCTGCGCGCGCAGGGGAGATGCCGCTAAGACTATCGCGACATTCGTCCGATCACTTCTTGACGCACGCGTAGTCGCCGGGTTGGAGCTTTTTACTTTCGGCTGCGCGAAATGCAATATTGCTGACATAACCGACCGGGCACGTGGTGAACATCCAGTTGTCAGGCTTCTTGCTCAATTTCAGATTATAGCGTTCGCCCGGTTTTATTTCGGCAGTGATTGCTTTCTTGTCGCTCAGGTCCATGAATTGCACGGCGACTGGTTCGCCGCATACGTTGCTGACACCAAAACGCCCGTCTTGGACGCTCCATTTTTCGGTCAGCGTGCATTTCTCGATGTGTGGGATTGCTTGCGCCGTGGCCGGATCAATCATGCGGCAGAGGGAAACTCCGGTGGCCAGGAGATGGACACCCAAATAGCGAACATTCATTTGATCCACCCTCATGCGACTTGCTTTGAGACTTTTGCGATAGCTGAGGAATTTGGCGGCGTCTGACTGTCTGAAACGTGGCTATCGTATCACCGAGCTTGCGAACGGCAAGGCAAGTTTACCCGGATACGATTTGGCTGCTGCGCGGGCAGTCTCTTCGTAGCGCGCAACCTGCGCCACGACACGCTATCTGAGATCGTGAGAATATGGTCGAGCCATGCGTGCTGACCTCCGCCTCCAGCACGCAGCTTGCATCAGATCCCGGCGCACGAGCTTCGAAAGCGCTGAGATTTGTTGGCATCGGTGTCAGGCGTCGGAGCCGGTATGGGCTTTTTTCTTGAAGGTCGACTTGTCTTTGAAGGCGGGTTTGGCGGCGCTCGGCGCGCCGGGCTTGGCGAACTTGTTGGGGCCTTTGGATTTGAAACCGTTGCCTTTGAAGTCGTTGGGTTTGCCTTGATGGGGCTTGAAGCTTTTGCCTTTGTAGCCTTCCGACTTCGCACCTTCGGGCTTGGCGTAGCTCGGCTTGGCGTAGCTCGGTTTTTGATAAGGCTTGCTGTCGGGACGTGCCGAGGCGGGCGGTGCCTCGGAGCGTGGAGCTACCGATGCCTGCTCGCTGCCGGATGCGTCGTCACCGTCGCCTTGCTTGTTGCTGACACGGGCGATGTGGCCCTGCTTCTGCGGTGACGCCTTGACGGCTGCCGCGAAGCGATCGGCGTGTTCCTGGGCGATCTGGAAGCGGCTGTCGCGATCGAAGATGCGGATGACGCCGATCTCGGACTTTGTGACATCGCCCGCACGGCAGATCAGCGGCAGCAACCAACGCGGATCGGCGTTGTGCTCGCGGCCGATGGAAATGCGGAACCACACCATGTCTTCGCGGTCCGGGCGCTCGCGATTCGCTGCCGGACGTTTGAACTCGCCGGCTTCGCGGCGCGGTCCGGCGTGGGCGGGGCGGTCGGCCATCCCCCGTTCGGAACGGTCGCGGGAATTTCGCTCGGGGGCGTCGCCGCGCTGGCGGCTTTCATAAGGTGTGCGAGCCATCGCGCCGGGATCTTGCAGATCTTCGGGGGCGGGGAGCTGTGCGCGGTGAAAGCGCATCAGCGCCATGGCGATTTCGTCGGCGGTGCGGCCGCCGGCGATCAGGGCGCGACCGAGCGCCAGATCTTCATCGGTGGCGGGTTCGGAAAAGATCGGGTGGGCAAGCAGGCGCTGCTGATCCTTGGCGCGGATCTCGTCAGCCGACGGCGGCGGGCCCCAGGCGGCTTTGACGCCGGCTGCGAGCAGCAAGCTGTCGGCGCGACGGCGGCGGGTCTGTGGCACGATCAGCACGCAGACTCCCTTCTTGCCAGCGCGGCCGGTGCGGCCGGAGCGATGCAACAGCGTCTCGCGATCGTTGGGCAGATCGGCGTGGATGACGAGGGCGAGGTCGGGCAGGTCGAGCCCGCGCGCGGCAACGTCGGTTGCGACGAGCACGCGTGAGCGGCCGTCACGCAGAGATTGCAGCGCAGTGTTGCGTTCGTTCTGCGTCAGCTCGCCGGAGAGAGCGACGGCTGAGAAACCGCGCTCTGCCAGGCGCAAATGCATTTTGCGGACGCCTTCGCGCGTGGAGCAGAACACCAGCGCCGAGCCGCTTTCGAAAAAGCGCAGCACGTTGACCACGGCGAGTTCGGCGTCACGCGGGGCGGTGCGGATGGCGCGATATTCGATGTCGGCATGTGGCTTGTTCTTCGACACGGTTTCGATGCGGAGAGCGTCGCGCTGATAGGTGCGGGCCAGGGTTTCGATGGCCTTCGGCATGGTGGCTGAAAACATCAACGTCTGGCGTTCGGCCGGCGTCGCGTCGAGGATCGCCTGCAGATCTTCGCGGAAGCCGAGGTCCAGCATTTCGTCGGCTTCGTCGAGCACGACGGCGCGCAGGGCGCTGACATCGAGGCGGTTGCGCTCGAGGTGGTCGCGGATGCGGCCGGGGGTGCCGACGACGATGTGACAGCCGGCCGACAGTGCGTTCTTTTCGGTGCGGACGTCCATGCCGCCAACACACGAGGCCACGCGGGCGCCGGTTTCGGCGTAGAGCCACGCGAGTTCGCGTTGGACCTGCATGGCGAGTTCACGGGTCGGCGCGATGATGAGTGCGAGCGGAGCGCCCGCGCGGCCGAATTTCTCTTCACCTGCCAGCAGCTTGCCGGCGAAGGCTAAGCCGAAGGCGACGGTTTTGCCGGAGCCGGTCTGGGCGGAGACGAGGAGGTCGCGGCCGTCGGCTTTGGCCTCTAAGACAGCAAGCTGGACGGCGGTGGGTTCATCGTAGTTGCGGGCGGCGAGGGCGCGGGAGAGAGCTGGGTTGGTTTCGGGGAATGCCATGGTGTCGATACTCGAGTGGGCGCGGGGAAACGCGTGCGGAATGGGCTGGCCGATGCAGGCAGACCCGGCGCGACGATCGATGCTCAGGGCATCGAAACGTCAGAACGGGATGTGCCGGCAGCGGCGGGTGATTTGGAGGTGTTCAAACGATGGGGAATGGAAACGTCAGAGCCTTGGTCCAAGCTGGCGCACTGCCAATCCGAGAGGTTGATCCCGGTTCAGCGCGCAGGGGTCGATGCCCAAAAGGGGAGCCAGCCAGAAGCCCGATGGGGCTGCAAAACAGGCGTTCGCGCAGTGGTTTATCCAACGGCCTCGTCGTGCATTTCTGCAATCGACATGCCACTAACCCCCACACGGCTAAAGCCCGGGCATCGCTCCAAGGCTCTAAGTTGGTGCCTCATAACGGATTTCGCAGGGAATGCAACAGGGGCCGGTGACGCAGGGGCAGACGTTCTGGGCGTTTATGCGGAGTAAGCTGAGGGCTTCCGCACCAGTGATGTCCATCAAAACCGCATGAAGTATGCGGCGCGATGAATCCTGGCACGAGGCCACGACTGTCCTGTTGCTTAAGTTGCCCCATGCCTCTCGGCGACGAAACCGTCACCTCCGCTGCAACAGAAACTCTTCGACGCCGCGTTTGTAGGTCAGGTCGCCGACGGCGCGCATGTGGTCGCGGCCGGGAATTTCGAGGGCTTTTGCGCCGGGGATCAATTCGGCCAAGGCGGTGGCCGATCCGCCGATGACGTCGTCGGTGCCGACGGCGACGAGCACCGGCACTTGCAGGGTCGCCAGCATTTCGGCCGAAATCACCGCGCGCGCTGAACGGATGCAGGCGGCCAACGCCTTGAGATCGCCCTTGGTCGCCTCGGCGAAGGCGCGGAACGTGCGTGCGGTCGGATTGGTCACGTCGTCGATGCTGTCGGCTTCGAGCGCATGCGCGATCGGCCCGGTGCCGGCCAGACCGCGCACCATGTTGATACCGAGCCCTGCGAAGATCGCACTGCGCACGCGCTCGGGATGGGCCAATGCCAGGAACGCGGTGATACGCGCGCCCATCGAATAGCCCATCACGTCGGCGCGGGCGATGCCGAGGTGATCGAGCAGGCGCCGGGCATCTTCAGCCATCAGGGGCGAGCCGTAATCTTCCGTGCGATGCGATTTGGTGCTGGCGCCGTGCCCGCGATTGTCCATCGCAATCACCCGCCGCCCGGCACGCGTCAGCGCGCGCACCCACGCCGTCTGCACCCAGTTGGTCGCGATATTGGAGGCAAAGCCGTGGATCAGCAGGATCGGCTCGCCGTCGCGCGGGCCCTCGTCGATGAAGGCGATCTCGATGCCGTCGTGGGTGAAACTGGGCATGCGGTCCTCGCGGGTAACGATGTGGCATTCGGTGCCGCATCCCCTATCATTTGGCGCACCCGGACGCTATGGTGGCTCGACTTTTCGGCTCGCTCGCGTCCGATCAACAGCCCTGGAATTCACGATGGCCGACCACCACGTCACGCCCCACCTCGCCAACGATCAGGGTGCCGAAAAGATCTTCGTCGGCGTCAAGGAACTGCAGTGCATGGGGGCGCGCGCGCCGTTCGACCATCCGCACGTGTTCCTCGACATGGGGCAGGATACGCAGATTTTGTGTCCCTACTGCTCGACGCTGTTTGTGCACGATGCGCGCCTCCACCCAGACGAAACCGATCCGCGCGGCGCAATCGTCACCATCGGCGATATCGGCAGGTGACCGCGCTTCGGCTGCCCGCGCTTGGCCTGCCCATGTGGCGTCATGGCTGAGTTACCCATTCTGGTCGCCGGCGGCGGCATCGGCGGACTGGCGGTCGCGTTGGCGCTGGCTGCGATCGGACGGCGTGTCGAGGTGCTGGAGCGGGCGCCCGAACCGACGACGGACGGCGCAGGTATCCAACTGGGTCCCAATGCAGTGACAGCGCTGCGCCGACTCGGCGTGGCAGATCGCTTGGCGGCCGATGCCGTCAGCCCGTCCGCGCTTGCAGTCACGTCGGGTATCCGGCCGGCGGCGCTGATGCGCATGCCGCTCGGCGCAACGATCGAAGCGAGGTGCGGCGCGCCATATTGGACCGTGCGGCGCGCGCATTTGCATGGCGCACTGCTTCATGCCGCCAGCGAGACTGCGGCGATCACGTTGACCTATGGGGCGGACGTGCACGCCATCAGTGACGAGCCCAGCCGGGCGGTGACGGTGTCGTGTGCTGACGGACACGACCGCAACGGGGCGGCACTGATCGGCGCGGATGGCGTGTGGTCGCGCGTGCGTTCGGCAATCGCGCCGCCGGAGTTCGGTCTGCAGCCCTCGGGCCATAGCGCCTATCGAGCGATCATCCCAGCCGATCAGGCGATCGCCGCCGGCCTCGATACCACGGTCGTCGGAGCATGGTTGTCGCCTGAGACACACGTGGTGCACTACGCCATCGATGCCGGCCGTGCCGTCAATCTCGTCGTCGTGGCGCGCGACGGCCGAGCACGTGCCGGCTGGAATGCCTCCGCCACTGCGGCCGAGATTTCTGCCGCAACTCGCAGCCTGCCGTCTCGGCTTCGGTCGGTGTTCGACGCGGCACCGGCATGGCACACATGGTCGCTACCGCTGCCGGTCGCGCTACCAGAATGGCATCGTGGCCGCGTGGCGCTGGCGGGGGACGCCGCCCATGCGATGTTGCCGTTCTTCGCTCAGGGCGGCGCCATGGCGCTGGAAGATGCCGTGGTGCTGGCCGGTTGTGTGGAACGCGCTTCCGATCTCACCGACGCCTTCGCGGCTTATCATGCCAAGCGCCGGGGTCGCGTTGCCCGCGTTCAGCAGGCCTCGATCCGCAACGGCCGGGTTTTCCATCTGCAGGGAGCGTTGGCGACGGCGCGAGACACGACGCTGCGGATGACGCCGCCGGCGCTGTTTCTGCGCAGCTTCGATTGGCTTTACCGCTACGATGCGGCCGCCGTTTGATTGAAAGCGTCCACGGCTCGTCTCACGCCACAGGCGCGCACACGATACCGGCGAGGCTGTTGGGACCGGCTGCGGAAATCTGCACCGGCAGGATCTGTCCCAGCGCGCGCGCATCGACATCTGCATAGACCGACTGCAGATACGGTGATCGCCCGATCAGCTGCCCAACCCGGCGCCCCGGCCGTTCGAACAGGACGGGAAAAATCTTGCCGACGCAGCCCGCGTTGAAGCGGGTCGACTCCTCGGCCAGCAGCGCCTGCAAGCGATGCAACCGCTCCGTCTTGATCGCTTCAGCCAACTGGCCGTCCATGGTGGCGGCAGGCGTTCCTGGGCGCGCGCTGTATTTGAACGAATAGGCCTGCGCGAACTGTACGGTGCGCACGATGTCGAGCGTCGCTTCGAACTCGCGCTCCGTTTCGCCGGGGAAGCCGACGATGATGTCGGTCGACAAAGCCAGTGCCGGGTTGACCGCGCGAATACGCCGGACGAGAGCCAGATACTCCGCCGCCGTGTGCTTTCGGTTCATCGCCGCGAGAATGCGATCGGAACCAGCCTGGAACGGCAGGTGCAGATAGGGCATCAGTTTCGGCTCGGACGCGTGCAACGCGATCAGATCGTCGCGCATGTCGCGGGGATGAGACGTGGTGTAGCGCAGCCGCTCGAGCGACGGGATTGCCGCCAACTGCATGATCAAGCCGGCCAGTGTCACTTCACGCCCGGCGGCGTCGACGCCGTGATAGGCGTTCACATTTTGCCCGAGCAGCGTCATCTCGCGGACGCCGCTGTCTGCCAGCTTCCGCGCCTCGGCAACGATCTGCGCCACCGGCCGGGAGAACTCGGCACCGCGCGTGTAAGGGACCACGCAGAAAGTGCAGAACTTGTCGCAACCTTCCTGCACCGTCAGGAACGCGGCCGTATTGGCCGCCCGCTTGCGCGCCGGCAGGGCTGCGAATTTATCGTCATCGTGAAACTCGGTGGCGACGATCTGGCCTTCAGACTTCGAGCGCCCGATCAGGCCCGGCAACAGGTGATAACTCTGCGGCCCGACGACGACATCGACTGCCGACACGCGCCGGGCGATCTCGGCGCCCTCAGCCTGAGCGACACACCCGGCCACGGCAACCGTCGTAGATTTTCCGGCAAGTGAGCGTTGCGCTTTGATATCGCGAATGCGGCCGAGGTCGGAATACACCTTGTCGACTGCGCGCTCGCGAATGTGGCAGGTATTGAGCACGACCAGATCGGCCGCCTCGAGTTCCGAGGTTTCGGCATAGCCGTCGGCGACCAGCGCTTCGGTCATGCGTTCGCTGTCGTAGACGTTCATCTGGCAGCCGAACGTCTTGACGAACACCGTTTTGGAGGCTTGTAGCGACTGCTCGACAAAGCTCGTATCGGTGGCCGGCTGCTGGCCCGGAATGATAGACGTCGGCATTGCCCATCCTGCTCCGCACAAAGTCCAACGTGACGTGACGGCACGGGACCGATGCTTGACCGTTTACTCCGGCACTACTTATCAAATACTGGTTGGCAACTGGTTGACGACCGCTTGGCTAACTGGTGGTGGCCGGACTTATGTTGCAGTGCATCATTCAGGTCATACCGCGCCTGAAGCCGGCCGTCTATAGGTGTGAGCCGTGTGAATATCACGCAGGTAAATATATCTGAAGTAACGCAAAAATGGCCCGCTCCAGGGGAGCGAGCCGGGGCATGTCATCTTCGGTTCCGCCGCTATCAGCTCGACGCGCGCCCGGGGGCGCGGGGGAGGTATGGGCCACTGCTGGACGAGGGTTCGACCGTGCCTTCGCCCGGAAGGGCTTCCGAAGTCGTCTGCGGAAGGGACCGAGTGCACGCCTGCGCCAGCGCGCCCGACGCTACGAGCAGGGAGACGGCGACGCCCAGCAGTTGCATTGTCTTGGTCATGAAATTCTCCCGTGGTTCTACAGTGTAAACACCTGAACACCGAGAGAGTTGCCGCTCGCTGCCGTCACGACCGTGTGATGACAAAGAACTTTTAGAGTGGCGTCAGCGGCAAAGCCAGATTGAGCGCATCGACGGGATCGCCGCCCGCGCGCTTGTAGTATCCCTTGCGACGGCCCTGCTCCTTGAAGCCGACCCGGCTGTAGAGCACCAAGGCCGGCAGGTTATCTTCGGCCACCTCGAGATATAGTTTTTTGGCTTCGCCGCGAGCAGCCCCTCGCTGCAGGCCGTCGATCAAGCGCCGGCCGATGCCGAGGCGTTGCCACTCTTTGCTGACGCCGAACGTCAGGATTTCAGCCTCGTCGGCGGCGAGCTGTCCGACGATGAAGCCGACGGTTTCCTGCGGATTGCCTTGCCGCGCGACCAACGCCACCGATCCCGGATGACTTAGAAACTGCTGAAAACTCGCGGTATCCCACGGCTCGTCGAACAATTGCGCGTGGCACTTCGCCAGATCTTCGGCGTGATCGATCGTTGCCCAGAGCAGACTGACGAGTTTGGAATTTCGTTCGGGCTGTGCGGGCGCAGTCATGGTCCCGATCTCCTGGACAACGGCGGTACGGTCGACGGTTTAGCGTCGGCTGCGCGAAGGTACAAGGGCGTAACGCGCTCGAGCACAGGCAATCGAGGCGCAAACAGCGCCAGATGGCGGGCGTGCGGCTGCAGATCTGACAACTCGGTGACGATATCAGCAGCCACACCGAGATGATGCGCTGCTGTGGCGAGTGCTTCAGCGCCGGATCCGACGATCGTGAGCGGCGGTGCAGGCAATGCTGCTGCTGCCTCATCGGCGGTCGTCAGGTGCGGTTGCATGAACGCGCCGAGCGCCGCGCCGCCGAAGCCTTGAGCATAGAGCGCGCCGCGCCGCGCATCGACCGCGACTACGAGTGAGCGGCCTGAAAAGCGTGGGCCGAGCATGTGCGTTGCGCCCTCGGCCATCAACGCGAGACTGGACATGCCGACGACGGGCAGACCTGTGGCCAACGCCAGCGCGCGCGCAGCGCTCACGCCGACGCGCAAACCCGTGAAGCCACCGGGCCCGAGTGTGACGGCGATGCGGTCGAGGCCTGCGAAGGTCAACCCGGCCTCAGCCATCACCTCGTCTATCATCGGCAGCAAGCGCTCGGCGTGACCGATCGTCAGCGCCTCCAATCCTTCGCTGAGGACGTGCGGCGACGCACCGCCGTGACGGCATACGGCCACCGAGACGGCTGCAAAACACGTATCGAAAGCCAGAACATTCACGGCTATTCTTTTTCCCGGATCGTGCTTCTTATCGAAAAACTGCTTCACACTTTATCCGGAAGCACTCTCGCGCGGATTACGGTCGGCCTGACTCAGGCGATGACCGCCATTTCGTCGAAGGTGAAGCGCGGCGAACGCGCCATCACTCCAGCGGGGTCGCCGTAGCCGATGTTGCAGATGAAATTCGATTTGACCGTGGTATCCTTGAAGAAATCCGCGTCGACCTTGGCGTTGTCGAAACCGGACATGGCACCGACGTCCAGACCCAGCGCACGCGCCGCAAGCATCAGATAGGCGCCCTGCAGCGAGCCGTTGCGGAAGGCGGTCAAACCGATGTGCTCGGGTTTGCCCACAAACCAGCTCTTGGCATCGGCATGCGGGAACAGTTGCGGCAGGTGGTCGTAAAACGCCATGTCGTGACCGATGATCGCCACCACGGGCGCACTCATGGTCTTGTCGACGTTGCCGGGTGACAGCAGCGGCTTCAAACGCTCCTTGGCCGCTTGGCTTTTGACGAAGATAACGCGCATCGGCGAGCAGTTGGCGCTGGTCGGGCCCATCTTCATCACGTCGACCAGCTCTTTCAGCAAGCTGTCCGGCACGTCCTTGGCCTGCCATTTATTTTGGGTGCGAGCCTCGAGGAACAGTTGCTTGAGGGCGGACGGGTCGAGGCGAGGCGGCATGGACGGCAGGATCCAGGATCGAGCGAACTCAAGCGTTCGCATGGGAAAGAACGAACGCAAGCGTTCGCATGGGAAATCACGCGGGTGTTGGACTAGCGGCGTGCACCGTCTCTCAGACGGCGCGCACTTCCTGCACGTCGGGGCAAAAATGCTTGAGCAGGTTCTCGATGCCGTTGCGCAGAGTCGCGGTGGAGCTGGGGCAGCCCGCGCACGCGCCGCGCATGTGCAGCGAAACCACGCCATCCTGGAAGCCGTGGAACACGATGTCGCCGCCATCGTTGGCCACCGCCGGGCGCACGCGCGTTTCCAGCAATTCCTTGATGGTGCTTACGGTCTCGGCGTCCTTGGGATCAAAAATGCCTTCGGCTTCGGGGCCTTCCTCGCCGTCCATCACGGGTGAGCCGGACAGGTAGTGCTCCATGATGGCGCCGAGCACAGCCGGCTTGATGTGCTGCCACTCCACGTCACCCTTGGTGACTGAGATGAAGTCGGAGCCCAGAAACACGCCCGCCACGCCGTCGACGCCGAACAGCCGCAGGGCCAGCGGCGACGATGTGGCCTCGCCCCGGTCGCGATAGTCGACGGCACCCTCGCCCAGCACGTCGCGGCCGGGAATGAATTTCAAGGTCGCCGGGTTGGGCGTGGCTTCGGTTTGAATGAACATGATCTCGGCTCCCTGAGTGTCAGCCGTCCGACCGCCACATCGGCAGTCCCGCGTCTCTCAGCTGTTGTCGACATAAGAGAGATCGCGGCCATCGGCAAGGGGCGCGCCAAGCTCGGCTGTCATGCCATGCTTTTGATGGCTTCAATGCTGAGATTGCCCGGCACTATGGTGATGGGAATGGGAAACTTCCCGGCGGTCGGCCCCGCAACCAGCTGCGAGATCAACGGGCCCGGTCCCTTGGCGTCGACGGCGGCACCCAGCACCAAAATGGATATGTCTTCATCTTTGTCGATCTCGGCGCTGATCATGTCGACACGCTTGCCTTCGACGATCACTTCCTCGACGACGACGGACTCGAACCCTTCCTTGGCGAGCTTGCGGCTGAGTAACCGGAACAGTGCCTTGGCTTTATTGGTTTCTTCGTCGATCTGCACTTGCCGGACACCGCCCCAGAACTGGGCGTCCGGCTCGACGACGTAGAGCATTTTGATCTGCCCGCCGGAGCGCTGTACGCGGCTGGCCGCAAACAGCAGCGCGCTCTCGACCTCGCGGCTCTCGTCTGCGATGACGAGGAACTTGCGGTGGTGCCCGGGCTCGAACGAACGGCGTTTGGTGTCGAGTGTCATACGGTCATTCGTGCCACGGGCGTTGCGATTAAACAAGCGCGATCATCGACTTGGCTTCAAAGCAGGGCGCAATGACGCCGGGCGGAGGCCATAAACCGGCGCGCTCGACCGCGCCGGTCTCAGACCGTCTATCGTCGACCGACCGTCAGCGGCCACGTTCTCAGCGGCCACGTTCCTTGTCGCGCTGCCAGTAGACGAACAAGACCGTCGTCATGGCGGTCAGCAGCATGGTGACCATGATTTCCGGCCGCTGAATAAATGCCAGCCAGTAGTTGATCCATTGCCACATGGAGCCGCGCCCTGACAGCAGCCCGTTGAGCACCATGACGCAGCCGATCGTCACTGCACCGAGGCCCGCGCCGGCCGCGATTTGCACTGCTCGCTTCACCAATCGAGATACGGACATTTTCTTGCCCGGCATCACGAGCATGGTCTTTGGGTCTGACATCGTTCGCTCTCCGTCAATGGAATCAAACCATTAGCTGATTCGCGGGCGGTTGCGTGAGCGTCATTCCTGGGTTGCAGAGACCTAGGGTTGCAGCGGCGCGATGAACGAGAAGTCCAGGAAAGCCGGTGCTTCGACGGATTTGTCGACCAAGCCCTGCGCCTTGTACCAATCGACCTGAGCGGCCACGTCTTTGCCGTCGAGTTTTCCGTCGGCTGCGATGAACAGTGCGCCGTCGCGGATCTTGGGTGCCGCCTTGGCCGCGTCCTCGTCGGCGTACACGTACTTGTGGACGATAGCCACGACGTCGGCATCCGCAATGCTTTTGGTGATGAACGCTGCCCGGTAGTCGGCGATGCCTTTCTGATAGGCCCGCGCGAAGCCTTCAACGACTGCCCGGCGCTGTGTGATCATTTTGGGCGACGTGAACAGTCCGCCGCCCTGATAGGGTGCCAGATCGCCCACCCACGCGATGATCTGCGCGTCACCGGACGCCGCCAGCGGACGCGCGATGAAGGACGGGAGGATGGCACTGTCGATCTGCCCGGATTTCAACGCGCCCACCACGTTGCCGACCGATTGCAGCGTCTTCAGCGACACGGTGGCCATGTCGATACCAGCGGCTGCCGCAAGGCGGCCGACCATGTAGTGGAACGACGATCCGGTCTGCGTCAGGCCGAACGACTTGTCCTTGAGCGCGCCAACGGTCGTCAGTCCGGCGTCGAAAGCCTTGCGGGAGGCGACCAGCGCCGAGCCTTCGTAGCCCTTCACTTCGGAAAATTGCGCGCCGATGACCTTCAGCGCACCCTTGCCGGCGATGTTGAACAATCCGGCCGTGAAGCCGGTCGCACCGAAATCAGCGTCGCCGGAGGCTATCGCGACGGCTACCGGCTGCGCCGCATCGAAGAACTTCAGCGTCACGTCCAGCCCTTCGGCCGCGAAATAACCCTTCTCCTTGGCGATGAAAATCGGCCCCGACGATACGAACCGGAGTGCCGCCACCGTCACCGCTTCAGCCGCACGCACACCGGTTGCGGCAGCCGTCAGCTCCGCCACCGCCAACACCGCCGTCCACATCATCGTTCGCAAAATCAACCGCATGTTCCCGCCCTCGTTGTCGCGTCGTGTCGCCGACGCTGTTCAGCCATCCTAAAGTCGGCGCTCGGCCACGTCCAAGTTTCTTCCATCGCGTGCAGGGACACGTGAAATGGTGTACGCCGTGACTCGGGGGCGCGCGACTGCCCAAACGTCGCTCTGATCCTATGCCCTACTCTGATGCTATGCTCTACGATGACGCGATGCCAAAGCCGGAATATCGAATGAGACTGCGCATACGACCCAGCATCCGCTCATCTCACCTGCGGTCCCGTCGGGCTGCGGTTGCAGCCGTGCTCGCGCTGACGCCGGCCGGCGGCGCTGTCATGTACGATGCCGTTTCGCCCGCCGCCGCGCAGGCGACGCCCGTGCCGCCACCGAAGGCGCAGGAGGCGGCCGCAGCGTTGCAACGGGGCGATTACGAACAAGCGATCCAGCTTTACACTGCCGCCCTCGACGACACCGCCGTGTCCAACGACCGGCGCGCCGTGCTGCTGACCGAGCGCGGCGTCGCCTACATGAAGCGCCGCAGCCACAAGGCCGCCTTGGACGATTTCAACAAGGCCGCCACCATCTATCCCGAGTACGCGGCCGTCTATGTCAATCGCGGCAACCTGCTGCTGGTGCTCAATCAGGGGCCGGACACCGTGCGCGAGGCGATCCGTGATTTCGATCGGGCGCTCGTGTTGTCGCCCGGCCTTGCCGCCGCCTACGGCAATCGCGGGGCCGCGCTGCTCAAGCTCGGCCAGTTCGACGCCGCCGTCGCCGACTTCACGCGCGCCATCGAATTGCTGCCGCAAAATCCCGCCGCCCTGAACGGCCGTGGCCGCGCGCGCCTGCTGGCCGGCCGGCTGCACGCCTCTGTCCGCGACTTCACGCGCGCGGTGGCTATAAATCCGGGCTTTGCGCAAAGCTATCGCAACCGATCCGAAGCCAACATGCGGTTGAGCCTGCCGGCCGACGCCGTCGAGGACCTGAGCCGCGCCTTGGCATTCGACGCCCGCCGCGTCGAAGATTATGCCGCGCGTGGCGAAGCCTATCTGGCTGCCGGCAACATACCCGCCGCGCTGACGGACTTTGAGAAAGTCGTCGAACTCGAACCGAAATCGGTGAGCGGCCACATCGGGCGCGGGATCGCGAAGGCCAGAGGCGACGCCACCGAGGACGCGTTGGGCGACCTGTCACGCGCCATCGAACTCGAACCGCGATCGGCACGCGCCTACGCCGTGCGCGCGTGGATCTACAAAAAGAACCAACAGCCAGAATTGGGCGAAAAGGACGTCGAGCGTGCCCTGCGCCTCGAACCGGTGACGGCCGACGCATTCTGGGCGCAGGGAGAAATCAAGGAAGCCGCCGGCGAGCGGGACGCGGCGATCGCCGCTTACTCGCGTGCGCTCGGCCTCGACATCCGCCATCGGGAGACACTGGAGGCGCTGGCGCGGCTTGGTCTGGAACCCCAGCGCGAGGAGATCCCGGTTGCGGACGCCGGCATCGAGAGCTGGCGCGTCTCGGCCGTCAACGGTCAGTTCGTCGCCGTGCATCCGCAGTTTCCCGCGCTGCGCGTCGCGCTCGAAATGATGGGCCAGGGCAAACCCAAGCTGACGGCCTGGGAGCGGCAGAAGGCCCCGAACGCCAATTACGGGTTGCTGCAATACAGCGCCGGTCTGCTGCAGGTCGGACAGGCCACCGAAACCGTCGAATGCACGGCAGTGATCGATCTCGCCAGCATGGTGGTGGTGGGGATGCCGGTGACCAAGCTGGGTGGGCGCAAGGCGACGTTCGACTGGGACGACAGCCGCCTCGCGGTGACCGGCGCCGACGGGCTGGCCGAAGTCATTCCGCTGCGTCAGAAGGCCGAACAGCGGGAGGTCGCCGCCGCTGCCGCCGCCGCGAAACGCACGGAAACGCAACAGGCGTCGCGCCGCGAGAATTCGCAAGGCTCTCAGCGTGAGGCGTCCAATCGCGGGCCGCAACGCAAACCGAAAACCATCTTCGATCTCATCTTCGGCCAATGATGTGTGCGGCAGCGGCCGAGCGGTGCCCGGCGCGCTGATCACGCCGGAAATGCGGTCGCGACGCTCACGCACGGACCGCGGTTGGTGCGCCAATTTTAGGCTTGCGCTGGTGGCCGGTTCCGCATAACAACCCGCTACCGCATCGCTTCGGCGACCGGTTACCCAAAGGTCGGGGCCATAGCTCAGCTGGGAGAGCGCTTGCATGGCATGCAAGAGGTCAGCGGTTCGATCCCGCTTGGCTCCACCAATCCAATTCAGGCTTATGGACGTCATCGCCTCGGGCGGCACAGAAACTGTGCGCACGGACGCGCTCAGCGGTCGCTGACTTCGCCACGGCTGGTCACGTGGACGATGCGTGCAGGATTCGGCTGTTCATCGTCGGGCAAGTGCATTCCGGTGGCGATGACATCATCCGGGTGCACGCAGAAAACGCGCTCCAGGCCGTAGATGAATACGCCAATCTGATCCGGCTCGATTGCACTGACGATGTGTCCGCGCAGCTTTCGGATGTCGGCGTCCGCTGCGTCTGGCTTGACTGTTACGATATCGAAGGTCTTGAGCATACGACCACCCGGTTACAGCAACCACATGCAGGGACCACCTACGCAAAGGGCGAGCCAGGTGACGGCCCGCCCTTTGGCTCGGGTGATCGCGGCTGCGATCAGGCCAGATCGAAGCGATCGAGGTGCATGACCTTGCTGAAGGCGGCCGCGAAGTCGCGCGCGAAGCGTTCCTTCGCGTCGGCGCACGCGTAGGCTTCGGCGAGCGCACGCAACTGCGAGTTGGAGCCGAAGATGAGATCGGCGCGGGTGCCGGTGAATTTCAACGCGCCCGTCTTCCTGTCGCGGCCCTCGAACACATCGTCGGCTGGCGACGCGGCTTTCCACGTGGTGCCCATGTCGAGCAGGGCCACGAAGAACCCGTTCGTCAGCTTGTCGGTGTCGGTGGTGAAGACGCCGTGCTTGCTGCCGCCGACGTTGGCGCCCAACGCACGCAAGCCGCCGAGCAGCACCGTCATTTCCGGCGCTGTCAGCGTCAGCAGATGCGCCTTGTCCAGCAGCAGTTCCTCGGACGTCCGCTGCTGGCCGGCCTTGAGGTAGTTGCGGAAACCATCGGCAGCGGGCTCCAATACGGCGAACGATGCCACATCGGTCTGCGCTTGCGATGCATCGGTGCGGCCCGGCTTGAACGGCACCTTGACGCTGAAACCGGCATTCTTAGCGGCTTTCTCGACGGCGACGCTGCCGCCGAGCACGATCAGATCAGCCAGCGACACCGACTTCCCGCCCGCATTGAACTCGGTCTGGATCGCCTCCAGACGCTTCAGCACGAGGGCCAACTGGGCGGGTTGGTTGACCTCCCAGTCTTTCTGCGGCGCGAGACGGATACGCGCACCGTTGGCGCCACCGCGTTTGTCGGAGCCGCGGAAGGTCGAAGCCGAGGCCCATGCCGTCGACACGAGTTGGGCGATGGTCAGGCCCGAGGCTAGAATTTTCTGCGCCAGCGCGGCGGTGTCCTTGTCGTCGATGACCGACTTCGGCGCGTCCGGTAGCGGATCCTGCCAGACCAGCACTTCCGCAGGCACGAGCGGCCCGAGATAGCGCGAGCGCGGCCCCATGTCGCGATGGGTGAGCTTGTACCAAGCGCGTGCGAAGGCATCGGCAAAGGCTGCGGGGTCTTGATGGAAGCGCTTCGAAATCGGCGCGTAGGCCGGGTCCATCTTCATGGCGATGTCGGTGGTGGCCATCATCGGCGCATGGCGCTTGGTGGCGTCGTGCGCATCGGGCACCGCAGTGGCGAGCGCGCCGTTCTTGGGCTTCCACTGGTTGGCGCCGGCAGGACTTTTCGTCAGCTCCCAGTCGTTGCCCAGCAGCGTGTCGAAATAGCCGTTGTCCCACTTGATGGGATTTGGCGTCCACGCGCCCTCGAGCCCGCTGGTGATGGTGTGATAACCGCTGCCGGTGCCGAGGCTGTTCTTCCAGCCGAGCCCCTGCTCCTCGATGCTGGCGCCTTCCGGCGAGGGCCCTACATACTGCTCGGGATTGCCGGCGCCATGGCATTTGCCGAAGGTGTGACCGCCGGCGATGAGCGCCACCGTCTCTTCGTCGTTCATCGCCATGCGCGCGAACGTTTCGCGGATGTCGCGCGCCGAGGCGAGCGGATCAGGGCGTCCGTTGGGGCCTTCCGGATTGACGTAGATCAAACCCATCTGCACGGCGGCGAGCGGATTTTCGAGCTCCCGGTCGCCGGTGTAGCGCTTGTCGCCGAGCCAGGTGTCTTCGGGTCCCCAGTAGATGTCTTCCTCGGGTTCCCACACGTCGACGCGTCC
>JANLYD010000269.1:0-20220 GCA_031365465.1 Hyphomicrobiaceae bacterium | reverse complement strand
GGAGGATCTGCAGGAGATCATCAACAAGTTCGGCGGCAAGATGAAGCCGACGTGGGGCGTGCCGGTCGAGGAAATTCAGCGCGGCATCAAGCATGGCGTGCGCAAGATCAACATCGACACCGACAACCGCATGGCGATGACCGGGCAGATCCGCCGCGTACTGGCCGAACACCCCGGCGAATTCGATCCGCGCAAGTATCTGAAGCCCGCCATGGAAGCCATGGAGAAGCTCTGCAAGCAGCGCCTGCAGGAGTTCAACACCGCGGGGCAGGCGAGCAAGATCAAGAAAGTCATCACGCTGGCCGATATGGCCAAGCGTTACGCCAAAGGCGAACTCAAGCCGAAGGTGGCTTGAGGCGCGACGAGAGCGTCTGCGCTTGAATATCGCCTGCGCTCTTTACGTATTCTCGGGACAACGGCCGCTGATGTTCGGTTTAACTCTCGAACTCGCAACACCCTTTGATGTCATCCTACCCCTTGTAGGTTGCGACAAATACGCTGCGATTTTGACGAGCGCCCATTTGCACCAGGCTTCAATCGACATACGTCGAATCGCTGCATCACCACACCCGATAGGTGTCACACCACAGGCCGTTGCTTTCGAGTTCGGCGTTGCTTGATTCGATCGCTTCGCGATTGTCGGCTTTCCACTGAGCTTCGCGGACGGATTTCAGCTCAGCCTGAAGCGCACGCTCCAGGACGCCTGACAAATTGATGCCGGCGGCTTTGGCCTCGGCTGCGATTGTCGGATCAGCCTTTTTCTTGAGTGTCACGCTGTCTGCCATTGCCGCCGTCCGCATTAAAAATGCGCATGGTTTGTGCGCATGTAAGGTGCGCAATTAGTCTAAGGCAAGGCTAACTCCACCTACTCGATCCCCGGAATTTTCAGCAACAGCGTGAAACCGTTCGCCATGGCTATCGTGCCGAGGGCGCCGGAAATGGCGCTCATCATCAATAGCGGAACGCTGCCGGTGATCAGGCACACGGAGGCCAAGACGATGCCGATCTGCAGCAAGGCTTGGCCCCAGTCAAAATAGGGGTCTTTGCGGAGGGCGACATCACGGTCTTTCTCGACGGATTTCGCTTTCACGAAGATTTCGTCGAGGCCTTCGCCTTTGACGGGATCGGAGGTGAGCACTTTTTCGTAGGCTTTGTGCTCTGCAATTTTTTTGTCGATCGCGGCTTTGGCTGCTGTCGGCATGGCGGGGTTGACGAGCAACTGCAGTTCAAGGTCTTCGTAAGCGCGCCGTATGCCGTCGCGGCGGATGTTCTTGGCCTGGAAAAAATTCCAAGTGTTCGACGCTTCGATGTTGGCGCGCGTCGCGTCCTTGGCCGCATTGCCGCCACCCATGCCACAAAGCGCAAGCAGGACTGCCAGCACGCCGATGTAAACGCCGATCCACCGGTCGCGTGACTCCTTGTCGTTGCGCACCATGTTCACGAGGGCAGCGGCGGCGGTGTTGAAGGGTTTAAACAATGCAGCCATGATAAAAAACCAGGTTCGCATTCATGCGCCGGGATTGGCGCTTTCGCCGTATTTTGTTATTGTCGCCAACATGCGGGGCTGTCGAGCGGTAAGCGCAGATCGACCGTCTTTTCCACACCCGCTTACCGATTTCCACAGCACTGCGGCGTATAAGCATCGTAAACACTCAGGTGCTGCGTGGGCGCATTACGCGACAACTGGCGCGTCACCATGCTGCCGTATCCGTGCCATATCGGGTGCTTCAGGGGCTGGGACGAGGCAATGGCGAAATCGAAATCGAAATCGGGTGCGACTGAGGTCGATTGGCCGGCGTGTCAGTTGATGCTGGTGATCGAGCCGGGGCCGGGCGCGTTGGAGCGGTTGCGGGCGGCGTTCGCGCACGCCACCGTGGCGGCCGTGCTGGTTCGTCCAGCAACCGGCGACCGGCTTGGCGCGGGCGAAGTCAAGCCACTGGTTGATCTGGCGCAGGACGAGGGTGCCGCCGCGATCCTGTTCGAAGATGCGGAGCTGTCGAAGGTGCTACGTGCCGACGGCGTGCACCTGACGGCCGGATTGTACGTGCGTGAGCAAGTGGCGGCGGCACGAGCGGCTTTGGGTGAGGATGCGAGTATCGGCGTCGAAGCCAGGGGATCGCGGCATGCGGCTATGGAAGCGGGAGAGGCCGGCGCCGAATACGTCGCATTCGGTGCGGGTGATGGTTCTGCAGAGGCACGGACGCTGCGAGACGAGTTGGTTGCGTGGTGGGCGGATATTTTCGAAGTGCCCTGCGTGGCGCTCGATCTGACCAGCGCCGTCGAGGTGGACGTGGCTGCCCGCAATGGCGCCGATTTCGCGGGTTTGGTCGTGTCGCGGGCAGATGCCCCGGCGGCCGTAATGCAGCTCGTCGGGGATGTCGACATGCGATTGCTGAGTGGCGCGGACGCTGGGAACTGATCTACGATGCGCAGTGTCAAAACCAAGCAGATAATTGTGTCAGCCGTGTTCTGCGGCGTGGTCAGTGGTGTGGTTTTCGCGCAAGGCGAAACGAGTTCGTGGACCAGCGATGGGATCGTTGCGCCGGCAGCGCGGGGTGGCGTCAACAAGATTTTGAAGGCAGCTCCCGTCACGGTTCCCGGCAAAGCAGCCCCGCCTCCGGTCGGCAAAGGCGTGATCACGACGCGCTCGCAACCGGCGCCGGTGCCGACGCTACCGTCGACCGTCCCGCCGGGAGATACCACGATCGCCAAGACCAGTGGCAGCGATCCCGCATACGAGGCTTTCGATCAGGGCCGATATCTCACCGCGCTGACGCTCGCCAAGGCATCGGCCGAGAATGGGGAGCCGCAAGGCGCAACCTTGATGGGCCGCATCTATCAGGAGGGGCTGGGTGTGCCGCGTGATGATGTGCAGGCGGCGCAGTGGTATCGCAAGGGTGTCGAACTCGGTGATCTCAACGCGATGTTCGCGTTCGGCGTGATGCTGGCCGAGGGCGGGGCGATCAAAAAGGATATCGCGGGCGCAGCGAAAATGTTCGAACAAGCGGCGATGAAGGGCCATGTGACGGCCAACTACAATCTGGGCCTGTTGTTCTTGAGCGGCGACGGCAAGCCGGAAAATCCGCGACGCGCGTCGGCGCATCTGCGGTATGCTGCCGAGCACGGGTTGCCCAACGCACAATATGACTTGGCGACGCTGTATTCGACCGGCAACGGCGTCGATGCCGACGCGGTGGAAGCGGCGAACTGGTTTCGACGTGCTGCCGAAGCTGGATTGCCGGAGGCGCAGTTGGATTTCGGCGTCGTGTTGTTTCAGGGTCGAGGGATTGCGCCCGATCAAGTGCGGGGTGCCTCGATGTTCCGCTTGGCGGCCGAGAAGGGAAACGCAGTTGCGCAGGATCGGCTCGCTCGCTGCTACGCGTTCGGGGCCGGGGTCAAAAACGATCCCGTCGAAGCGGCCAAATGGTATCTGATTGCAAAAGCGGGCGGGGTGGAGGACGCGGTGCTCGAGCAGTTTGTCGGCAAGCTGGGGAAGGCTGACCGGCTGAAGGCAGAACAGGGAGCGAACGACTGGCGCGACCGCTCGGTAATGCAGTGAGCGGATTGCGCATCTATCTGGCGGGACCGGAAGTGTTTCTGCCCGACCCGATCGCCGCCGGGCAACGCAAATGCGCGCTTGCGGCAACCTATGGGTTCGTGGGGCTGTATCCGCTCGATGCCGTGCTCGATTTGCGAGGACTGTCCAAGCCGGAACAGGCACGTAAAATATCGTCGGCGAACGAGGGCCTAATGCGCCAGGCCGATGTCTTAATTGCCAATCTGACCCCTTTTCGCGGTGTGTCGATGGACAGTGGCACCGCCTTCGAGATCGGCTTCATGCGCGCGCTGGGTAAGCCAGTACTCGGCTATACCAGCGTCCTCGACGATTATGCGGACCGCGTGCGCGCTTATCGAGCGCGAGGCATGCTCGTGTTCGATGGCGACCGCAGCGACGTCCAAATCGAGGATTTCGACGGCGCTGAGAATCTGATGATTACGGCCGCCATCGAGGCGAGCGGAATGGACGTCATCCGACATAAGTCGACAGCCGCGCAACCGATCGAGGACCTTGGCGGGTTCGAAGCCTGTCTCAAGTGCCTAGCGTCAAAAAGCTGAAATCAGAAGATGAAATGCGGCTGCCGGCACAGCACGCAGGTTTTGCGTCGACTGCCGGTTCAGGGCTTCTTCAGCGGAAATTGACCCTCTATCGCACCTCCAAATTTCAGCTTCGTTGTGACGAACCAATCGCCATCACTTATGTTGTTCAAATATTATCTGAGTAAGTTTCTTTTTTTTCGTATTTGATTACGGCATTCGTGTCAATCGTCATTAAGGCAGATCTCGATCGGACTATACCACAACGTCCGAATTTTTGAATGGAACTGACCAAAATATTTTGCGTTTGGCCCTCGCAGTATAAATGCAAACAGTTGCGAATGGGAGAATACTCAATGGCAAAACGGCCAAGTTCAAGTAACGACGACAACGACGACGACATGAAGTCATCTCGCGGATCGAAGGCATCTCAGCCGCGGTATAAAGAATCTGCCTCATCGCGCAGTTCGCGGTCAGACGACGATGATGACGACATGCGACGCAGAAGCCGCGACGACGATGACGACCGACAGACCCGCCGGAGCCGTAGTCGCGACGACGACGACGACGGACGATCAAGCCGCCGTTCGAGCAGCAGTGCACGAAATGACGACGATCACCGGTTGCGCGGCAACGAGACCGACAGGCTTTATGAATCGCGCAGGCGCGGCGACGACGGTCGCGGACGTGTCATGAGCTCCGACGATCATCGGCTTCGCGGCAACGAAACCGACCGGCTGTACGACTCGCGGCATCGTGGCGATGACGGCAGAGGTCGTGTTACCGATGAGGAACATGATCATCGGTTACGCGGTCAAGAATCGGACCGGATTTACGAATCGCGCCGACGTGGCGATGACGGTCGCGGTCGCGTCACCGATGACGATAACGATCATCGGCTACGTGGCCAAGAATCGGATCGGCTTTACGAATCTCGTCGCCGGGGCGGTGATGGACGCGGTCGTGTCACCGACGAGGAGCACGATCAGCGTTTGCGTGGGAACGAAAGCGAGCGGTTAAACCAATCGCGGCACCGTGGCGATGATGGCCGTGGACGTGTCACCGATCCCGAGAACGATCATCGGCTGCGTGGAAACGAGAGTGACCGGCTCTCCGAGTCGCGGCATCGCAGCGATGATGGTCGGGGCCGGGTGACCGATCCTGAACACGACGGCCGTATTGGTAGCCGTTCGTCATCTTCGCGCTCCAATACGTCCCGCAGTAGCCGTGACGACGACGACGACGATCACGACAACAGGCGCTCCACCCAGTCGAGCCGACGGCACGACGATGATGACGACATGCGAAGCACTGGTCGGCATCGTGACAATGAAGGGCGCTTCTCGCGTTGATCTGCCAAAATAAATTAGACGCGTCGGGCGCAAGTCCGGCGCGGTTTTTTTATTGTCCGATGAGTGCCACCCATTCGGCTTCCGACAGAATAGATAGTCCGAGTTCTCTCGCTTTTTCGAGTTTTGAACCCGCATCTGCTCCAGCGATGACATAATCCGTACGTTTCGATACCGAGCCAGAAACTTTTGCTCCCAGGCGCTCGGCTTGCGCCTTTGCTTCGTTACGTCCGATCGTCGTCAGCGTTCCGGTAAAGACGACGGTTTTACCGGTGACTGCCGATTTCTTGGCTTGCGGCCGTTCGTAATCGGCAACGGTAATCTGATCGAGTAAATCGCGGACGGCGTCTCGATTGTGGGGCTCGTCGAAAAAATCAATAAGCGCATCCGTTGCGACGTCGCCAATGCCATTCAACGCCGCGAACGCGCGATAATCGTCGCCCGGCATTTCATTGGCTGCCGCGCGTGCGCGGACGAGAAATTCGGCCGTGGTGGGAAACGCTGCGGCCAGGGTGGCTGCGGTGGACGTGCGGACGTTTTTGATCCCGGCGACAAGGGTCGCAAAGGAACCGGTGTCGGCTTCGCCGAACGCGTCATTTTTCCCGGCCGGCAGAGCCGCCACGTATCGGATCAGCGCATCGGCGGTCTTTTCGCCAAGTCCTTTGACGCTTGCGAGACGAAGCCAGTTCGGCCCCGGTTTGGCCGCGGAGGCGGCATCCAATGCAAGTTGAAATGCGCTCAGGCTGCCGAATGCGCGCGCGATGTCGCGCGAGGTGCCTTCTCCGACGTGCCGGATACCCAGGGCGAACAAAAACCGTTCCAACCCGATCGTACGGCGTGCCTCGATCGACCGGAACAGATTGTCGACCGACTTCTGTCCGAGGCCTTCGCGATCCTTCAAGCGCTTCAGGCTTTTGGCATCACGATCGCGGAGCGTGAAAATGTCGGCTGGGCGCATAATGCGGCCCTCGGTGTAGAACGCTTCGATCTTTTCGTCACCGAGGCCTTCGATGTCGAATGCCAGGCGAGAAACGAAATGCTTCAGGCGTTCCTTGGCTTGCGCGGGGCAGATCAGGCCGCCGGAGCAGCGGGCCACCACGTCGGTTTCGCCTGTGGCGTGGTCGGTTTCGCGGATGGCGTGGCTGCCGCACTCCGGGCATGTGGTGGGGAATGCGAAGGGTTTGCTGCCGGCTGGCCGCTGTTCGCGCACGACTTCGACGACTTGGGGAATGACGTCGCCGGCGCGCTGCACGACGACCGTGTCGCCGATGCGGATATCCTTGCGCGCGATCTCATCGGCGTTGTGCAGCGTGGCGTTGGACACGACGACGCCGCCAACCGTCACAGGGGCCAGTTTGGCCACGGGCGTGAGAGCACCTGTGCGTCCGACCTGGATTTCGATGTCGCGCAACACGGTCGTGGCGCGTTCGGCGGGGAATTTGTGGGCGATCGCCCATCGCGGACTGCGCGACACGAATCCGAGGCGCGCCTGAAAATCGAGGCGGTCGACCTTGTAGACGACGCCGTCGATGTCGTAGCCGAGGCTCGAACGCTGAGCGCCGATCTCGCGGTAATAGGCCAGCAGGTCGTCGGCCGTATCGCATCGGCGCATCAACGAGTTGGTGGGCAAGCCCCAGGCGGCGTAGGCGGCAATGACGCCGGTCTGGGTGTCGGCCGGCAAGGGGTCGGCCACGCCCCAGGCGTAGGCGAAAAAGCGCAGCGGACGGGACGCGGTGACGGTTGCATCGAGTTGGCGGAGTGAGCCGGCTGCGGCGTTGCGCGGGTTGGCGAAGATCTTGTCGCCGCGTGCCGCCTGCGCTTCGTTGAGGCTACGGAAGTCGTCGTGGCGAAGGTAGATCTCGCCGCGAACGTCGATCGTATCAGGGATGTCATCGCCGCGCAGGATATGCGGTACATCGGCGATCGTGCGGACGTTGGCGGTGACGTTTTCTCCCTCGGCGCCGTCGCCCCGCGTTGCGGCATGGATAAGTTTGCCGCGTTCGTAACGCAGTGAAATCGAGAGTCCGTCAATTTTCGGTTCGGCTGTGATGGCCAGCGGCGAACCGTCGCCGAGGCTGAGAAAGCGTCTGACACGGGCGGCAAAATCGGCCACGTCGGCGTCGTCGAACGCATTGCCGAGCGACAGCATTGGAACGGCGTGGGCAATCTTGCCGAAAGCCTCTACCGGGGCCGCACCGACCGTGTGGCTTGGGCTGGCGGCGGTGGCAAGATCGGGGTGCCGCTGCTCCAAATCTACAAGCTGGCGACGCAGGTGGTCGTAAGCTGAGTCCGAAATCTCCGGCGCGTCCTGGCGATAATAAAGCGCGTCGTGCCGGGCGATTTCGGCCGCAAGGCGTGCGTGCACCGTGGCTGCGTCGGCAGATGCCACCGATGATGTCGGTCGTACGGGTTTGGACGGTTTTGCCATGCGTCCGTTTTATCGCGCGTCGCTGGCAGAGGCCAGATGGCATCGCAGTCAGTGCTCATCGAAGTAGGCGGCCCAAACGCTTTTGCCACGATCGTCGTAGGCGGTCATCTCACCGATGAGGTCGCGTCGGTGGGTGTTGCCGATCATTTCATCCGGCAGCAGGGGATCGAGCAAAATTTGGCGGACCACGTGCCGGCCAACCTGCAGCGTTTCGACCATGCCCGCGTACAGCTCCAACTTCCCGAGCCGCTTACCGCTCCGTCGTATCATGTCGAGGGACGCACGGTATTCACCTCGCAGGAGACGCACGTCCCACAGTGCGGGAACCCGTGTGGCGAGCCCTTCGTCCAATTCGCTAACGTGCAGGACGACCGCTTGATCGTCGACACCGAGCTTGAGCAGCGCCTGCTTCACAACGGCGAGCCCGCCGGACAAGTTTGCAGGGCGGAACCATATGCTGTCGTCGAGCGCTCGAAATCCACGCAATCGCAGCGCCGTTTCGTGCCGGCGCAAGCGTTTGCGCTCGACGCGTTGAACACCGGCCGTATGCACGGCAAGCCAAGTGCCATCCCACGGCAATAATCGACGCTCGATAGTTTTCCAGGCGGTCAATTCGTCGAGCACGCCCCGGGTTTCGGCACTAACTGCGTAGACGCCTCGCTCGCGTGCATCGATGCGTCCGTCTGCCGTCAGACGGGCGAGGCCGACGCGGATGCTGCGTTCGCTATGATCGAACAGTGCGCCGATTTCGATGAGACGCTTCGCGGTCAACGTGCGTCTGGGAAATAGCCCCAGGACGGTCACAAGCAGGGTCGTCGCCGACAGCGGCGGCAGATAATTGTCTCTTATATTGACATCGAATGTCATATGATGTGACATTTCCCACAATTCGGATGTGCCGACATGGCGTAGCGCGCAGGAGCCCTAACAGATGCCTAAAGTACTGTATGAGCGCGACGGGCGCATCGCCCGCATAACCCTAAACCGCCCAGACGTGTTGAACGCCATCGATGATGATGTGCCGCGAGAACTTGCAGAAGCGGTGTCCCAGGCGGACAGGGACTCGGCGGTGCACGTGATCGTCCTGTCTGGTGCCGGTCGCGCGTTTTGCGCTGGCTACGATCTCACCTACTACGCTCAAGCCAGCGGCTCGAACTCCGTCACTCAGGACATGCCGTGGGACCCGATGAGGGACTACGCCTTCATGAGTCGAAACACAGAACTATTTATGAGCCTGTTTCGCTCGAAGCGGCCTGTGATCTGCAAGGTGCATGGCTTTGCTGTCGCCGGCGGTTCGGACATCGCCTTATGCTCCGATATCGTCATCATGAGCGAAACGGCGCGCATCGGCTACATGCCGGTGCGCGTTTGGGGCTGCCCGACGACGGCGATGTGGCTCTATCGGCTGGGGCCGGAAAAGGCCAAACGCATGCTCTTCACCGGCGACAAGGTCGATGGGCGGGAGGCGGAAAAGCTCGGCCTCGTCCTGAAGGCAGTTCCGGAAAGCAACCTCGATGAAGAAGTCGAGAACCTAGCTCATCGAATTGCCGGAGTTCCGCAGAACCAGTTGATGATGCAAAAATTGATGGTCAATCAAGCACTCTACAACATGGGTCTGCAGACCACGCAGATGATTGCGACTGTGTTCGACGGCATTACGAGACATTCTCCCGAAGGTTTGAACTTTAAACACCGGGCCGAGGACAAGGGCTGGAAACAGGCAGTCGAAGAGCGTGATCTCGGCACGTTCGATTGGACCAGCAATGAGCCGATGAAAACCAACCGCTGAGACGGGGCTGCCATCGTTCGATGGGGGGTCGCACGACTTGGCCACAGAGCAGAACGAGTGCGGAGAACGTTGGCGCTTCGGGCCAACGGCAGATTTACTCACCGCGCTCGCAATCAGCGCACTCATCGAGACGCGACGGAGCGAAGTGGAACCTCAGTCAGTGGGCGGCGACGGTGGTGTCGGTGCGGCCGAGGCCCATCTGCTTTGGTTTGCTGGTGCTTGCGGTGGGGATGTCGTTCGACGGCGTGACGGTCGGCTTGGGGAACTGGTCTGCTGCGGGCAAGCCTTCGGGCACAGGCTGCGTCGCGACGGCTGGTTGAGCCTTGGGCGCGCCGGGAGTTACGGATTTCCAAGCATTGGCCAGCCAGCCACTGGCCTGCGGCGAGACGCCACCGTTTTTCAGCAGCGCGTGCGCGTCTTTGTACCAGCTCGAGTTCGGGAAGTTGTGGCCGAGCACGGCGCCAGCGGCTTGGGCTTCCGGAACGATGCCCAGCGTCATGTTCGACTCGACAAGTCGATACAGTGCCTCCTCGACATGAGCGGTCGTCTGATATTCGGTGACGACGACTTTGAAGCGGTTGATCGCTGCGACTTGATTGTTGCTCTTCTGGTAGTAGCGGCCGACGCTCATTTCTGACGCGGCGAGGATGTCTTCGGCAATGCGGATGCGGTTCTCGGCCTGCTTGGTATAGGGGCTCTCGGGGTAGCGTTGGACGAGGACCTTGAGCTCACCCAACGCTTTGCGCGTTGCGGTCTGGTCGCGCTGGGGGTCCTTGATGCCGTCGAAATGGGCGGACGCAATGATGTGATGGGCGAGGGCCGCTTCTTTGGTACCGGGATGCATCGTGGTGTAGCGCTGCGCGGTCGCGATGGCCTCGGGAAACTTACCGGCCTTGTAGTACGAGAAGGCGGCCATGACGATGGCGCGGCGAGCTTCCTGCGAATAGGGGTGGTCGCGATCGAGGTCTTCAAACCGACGCGCTGCGGACTGCCAGTTGCCTTTCTGCAATGCGGTATCTGCGGCCGCGTACATTTTATCTGCAGGATCGGGATTGAGCATCTTCGCGCTTTCCTTGTCGGAGGCGCAGGCTCCCATTTGTATCGCGGCAGCGACACTGAACAGGAGGATGAGTTGCTTCTTCAGCACCAGCTAGTCCTTGGTTGTGACCCCGACGGCAAACGGCTGATCAACTCAGCTTTCGAGGTTTTTGTAGCTCGGGTCCAAGCGTGCGATATCGATTCGCTGCCATGATCCGGGTTCGGGCTACTCTTGTCTATAGCTGCCCGCGTCACTCTCCCTCAGTGATGCCCCCTGTCCCGGTTTATCAGCGCCAATTATGGCCAATTGGCGAAAAACGTCACCGATGATGGATCAGGACCGGTCGGCTGCGTAGTTAACGGCCATGATGCCGGCGGAGATATCGACCGGAGCTGCCTCCCGCATGACGCGCGGGGCACGTTCCCAACGCCAAGCCTGACCTTCGCCGCCGGCGAACAGGGCCTGTAAGACGTGGGCGTTCAAGCGATGACCGCCGCGCACGGATTTATAGGCACCAAGGATCGGAGCGCCGGCAAGGGCGAGGTCGCCTACGGCGTCGAGCATTTTATGACGCACGAACTCGTGGGGATGGCGGAGGCCTTCCGGATTGATGATTTTGTCGTCGCCGATAGCTACCGTGTTGTCGAGCGACGCGCCGAGTGCGAGGCCGGCTTTCCAAAGCTTCTCGACGTCCCGCATGAAGCCGAATGTGCGAGCGCGCGAGAGTTCGGACCGGAATACGCTCGGTGTCAGTTCCACGGCCAGACGCTGGCGACCGATCAAGGTGGAGGGAAATTCTATTTCGACGTCGAGATGGAAGCTGCTCGACGGGGTCAGTTCACCGAAGCAATCGCCATCCTGGACGCGGATCGGCTTGAGGACCTTGATGAATTTGCGGGGTTCAGACAGTTCGCGAATGCCCGCGTCGTCGATTGCGTCGACAAATACGGCCGAACTGCCGTCCATGATGGGAACTTCGCGATTGTCGATCTCGATGTAGCAATTGTCGACATTGAGCCCGCGAAGTGCGGCGAGCAGATGCTCGACCGTGCCGACCGTGACGCCGGTTTCATCACCGATGACCGTGCAGAGGGTCAGGTTTTTGACCGAGCGCACGTCTGCTGGAATTTCGGAGACAATGCGGCCCCGGCGGCTGACGAGAAAGCGAAAACCAACGTCGCTTTCCGCCGGATGTAGACTGATTGAGACCGGTGCGCCGCTGTGAACCCCCGTTCCAGACAGCTGTATCTCTCGCGCCAAAGTCGTTTGGCGCGCCCCGATGAAGCGTTTCGACATGTAAATGTCCCTCGATCCCCGACATCCGGGCTTCGAATCTAACCGACGTAGCCCGAAGGCCAACGAACGCGCTAAACAACGAAAACTCGGTACACCCCTACGCCCCTTGGCTGTTTTTCCTTCGCGTGAACATTTGGTTACCGTTGACCGGGACCACGTTCATGCTGATTCGGTACAGCTCTTAACAGTATGCTTACGCTGGTTGTGGGATGGGGACAAATCACGGATTCTTACGGTGTGTTACTGACACGCTGCAGGTCGTTCCTCGAATCAGTCATCGCTTGTTGCGGGACAGAAAACCCGGAAGTTCGGGGTCTGCCGAGGCCTCGACAGGTTCCGCCGCATTTGCCTGCCGAACCCGTCCTGTCCCGGTAAGTCTCTGTATCAGTGTTGGTTTCTTTGGTGCCGCCGATTGGTCGGCGTTGTTGTAGATCTTGGGTGGCTTGGGAATGTTGGCGGGCGCGTAGCTTTCGCTGCGGGCGCGATATTCCTGCTGGGCCAGCGGTGGGAAGTCGGACAACTCAGGGATGCGCACGGCAGGCCGGGGCGGAATGGTGGCCGGCTCGGTGTAATTGTTGCGCGGCTGGTACTCTGATTCGCGCTGCGTGGCTGCGGTCTGTGTCGATGGTGCGGCAACATAGCTTGCATACTGCGGCGCGCGTTCTTCGATGGTGACGTCGCCGACGCGGTTCAAATCAGCCGGACGTTCGACGACGGTGTCAGCAGCGCGGCTGCCCATGGATGCCAACTGACCGTTGAACGGGGCAAAGAAGCCGTTGCCGGGTTCGGCAGCTTCCGCCAGCCGACGTTCCAGTTCGGCGGTGTCGCGATGCGATGGCTGCACCGGTGGCAGGGGAGGCGGCATTTTTGCGGTCGAGTGCTCGGTCAGCGTGGCGTTCGTTGCCGGCGTGACCTTGGTCGGGGATGTGGTGGAAGCGATTGGTGCGGTGCGTGACATGCCGGACGCGACGATGGAGACGCGCACGCGGTCGCCAAGGCTCTCGTCGAACGTGGCGCCGACGATGATGTTGGCTTCGGGATCGACTTCTTCGCGGACACGGCTGGCGGCGGCGTCGACTTCGTACAGGGTCAGGTCGTGGCCACCGATGATGGAGACGAGCAGGCCTTTGGCGCCCTTCAGCGAGATGTCGTCGAGCAGCGGATTTTGGATCGCCTCTTCGGCAGCCAGGCGGGCGCGGTCCTCGCCGGATGCTTCGCCGGTGCCCATCATGGCGGCGCCCATGCCGGCGAGCACGGTCTTGACGTCGGCCAGATCGAGGTTGATCAGGCCCTCCTTGATGATCAGGTCGACGATGCAAGCAATGCCGGAGTACAGCACCTGATCGGCCAGGACGAACGCTTCGGCGAAGGTGGTGCGTTCGTTGGCGATGCGGAACAGGTTCTGGTTGGGGATCACGATCAGCGTATCGACGGCGTCTTTCAGCTCGTTGATACCCGCTTCGGCGATGCGGAGCCGCCGGTTGCCTTCGAATTGGAACGGCTTGGTGACGACGGCGACGGTCAGGATGCCGAGCTCACGCGCAACGCGGGCGATGACGGACGCGGCGCCGGTGCCGGTGCCACCGCCCATGCCGGCCGCAATGAAGAGCATGTGGCTGCCTGCGACCTGGGCGCGGATGTCATCGACCGCTTCCTCGGCCGCCGCCTCGCCGATTTCGGGTTTGGAGCCGGCGCCCATGCCTTCGGTCAGGTTGGTGCCCAATTGAATGCGGTTGTCGGCGCTGGAGGTCGAGAGCGCCTGCGCGTCGGTGTTGGCAACGACGAAATTCACGCCCTGCAGCCCGGCGGCAATCATGTTGTTGATGGCGTTGCCGCCCGCGCCGCCCACGCCGACAACGGTGATGCGCGGCTTCAGGTCGGTCACTTTCGGCAACTGCAAACGGATGCTCATTGGTCGTCCTGTTTCGCGTCGTCGCTGCGCCCGGCGGGCGCTGGGGTTGGTGTGGCTGCGTGGTCAGAAACTCTGGCGAAGGCCTGTTCCGTTGGCCTTGAAGCGGACTGGAGGTGTTCTTGTGTCGAGGCGGAGGCCGAGTGCCGCGTTCACGGCGATGGATTCGAGGCCGGCCGCGGTTGCGAATGTGGGGTGTTGGAGCGAGGCTGGAAGTGCGCAGTGGGGGCCCGGTGCCGCGATGCGAACCGGACGGGCAAGCACGGCTGCTGCCAACGAGGGCAATCCGCTCATCAGGCTTCCGCCGCCGGTCAGCACCACGTCACCGTGCTGCGGCTGGGGAAGCGCCAACTGCTCGATGCGGTGCCCGAGCTGGCGAAAGAGCCCATCGAGCCTGGATGTGAAGATCTTGGAAATGTCTGCCCTCGTGACCTGCTTGATCGAGGCGCTGACGGCCTCCGCATTGGTGGCGCCGTGCGCGAGATCGATCGTCGTCTCTGACTGCGTGGCGTGGGCAAGGGCCTCTATAGCATAGTTTTTTTTGATTCGCTCGGCTTCCGTATGTGAGATGCCGAGGGCCCGGATCAGATCGAATGTCAGGTGATTGGCGCCGATCGGCACCACGTGAGCGCAGACGAGGGCGCCGGCGACGAATACGGCCAGCCCCGTCGATCCCGCGCCCATGTCGATCACCACCGTCCCTGCGTGACGCTGTTCGGGCGTGGTGACGGCGTACGCTGCGGCGAGTGGGGCGGCCGCGATCGCCATGACGTGCAGCTGGCAACGTTCCACGACGTGCAGCAGGTGCTGCAACGGGGCGCGATCGGCGGCGACGGCGTGCACGTCGAGCGACAGATGATACCCGCTCGCGCCCGTCACGTCGCCCGAGTGCGGCCGGTGGTCGACGCGGGCGCCGAGCGTGTTGAGATTGAGCACTGCGCGATCATCGCGCTCGGCGTGCGTGCGACCGGCTTCCAGCACCTGATCGACATCGGACTGCGCGATCCGTCGACCCGGGAAATTTGGCGGTGCGAGAGTAAGGCCGGCCGCGACGTGGGTCGACATCAGGCGTCCGCATGCAGCCGCAATGACCACATGCTCGAGCCCGACGCCGGCCATGTGCTGAGCTTGAGCGACGGTGGTGCGGACGGCGTCTTCGGCTGCATCGGCATCGACGATGACGCTGGCTTTCAAGCCGCGTGACCGTTGGTGGCCGAAGCCGATGATGCGATACGGCCGTTCGTCAGGCGCCGACACGTGTTCCAGCATCAAGCACACGATCTTGGACGTCCCGATGTCGAGAAGTCCGAAGACATGCGGCAGATGGGACGGAGCAAAGCTCATCGGCACCGAGGGTTAACAATTGCGGCCTGCCGAAACAGCCAAGCCGCCAATGGTTAACATCGGGTGTTCGCAGTTAAAGAAAGATAAATTTGGTGAGCTGCAAGCCGTAAAACTGTTGTTGCGAGTTATCACGACATCATCGATCAGAGGATCGGTGGCGCATGCCCCGTCAGCTTGGCTGCGCGACATCGCGAAAATACGGCACCACCACGCCTTTGAGTTTGACGGTCATGGGATTGCCTTTGCGATCCTTCGCGGTGCCGGCAACCAAGCGGACCCAGCCTTCCGAAACGCAGTATTCCTCGACGTTGGTCTTTTCGACGCCGTTGAATTTGATGCCGACGCCACGGGTCAGCAATTCTTCGTTGAAATAGGGGCTGCTCGGGGTCGTGGACAGGCGGTCCGGTGGCGCTTCGGCGGGTGCGATCGTCGGGGAGAGGGGAGTGGTGTCGGTCATGAGCAGGTATCCGGAAGATGCGTACGATCCACGCAAACGGGTGCGTTGAGTGCGCAGGTAGCAGATTTGACGGGAGCCGCCAACGTGCGAGCCGGTGCGTCGGCGGGCAGCCTCAGTGCTGACTGTGCAGGATGCGATAGACGCCGATGCGCGAGGTGAACATGCACAGGCCGGCGATGACGACGACCACGACGGCCAACCATCCGTAGCCCTGTAGATCAAGCGTGCCGGAGCCGACGAGGTGCTGTAACTCGGCGATCGAGGCCGAACCTCCGCCCCCGAGCATTTCCATAGTCAGCGGAATGCCCAAGAATGCCAGGCCAGCCATGGCCGCCCCGACGATGCCGGCGCGAATTCCCAGGCTCAGGAAGTGACGCTGAAACTGGCTGGCGATGAAGCGGTCGGTGGCTCCGACGAAATGGAGCACTTCGACGATTTCGCGATTGGCGGCGAGCGCGCTTCGTGTGGCCGATACGATGACGGCGGTGGTGGCTGCGCCGACGAGCGCGAGAATGGCGAAACCGCCGAGGGCGAACGAGCGCGTGACGGTGCGAATCTGTTGTTGCCAATGGCGGTGATCGTCGAGCGTCGCGCCCTTGAATTTGTTGCCGAGATCGGTGCGAAGGGAGGCGAAGTCCGGTGGATTGAAGCGGTCGACTTCGACGGCGATCAGGCGCGGTACGGGTAGGTTCTTCAGTCCTTCCGTCTGGCCCAGCCAGGGCTCCAAAAGGCCGGCAGAAATTTCGGTCGACAGAATTTTGGCGCCGACCACACCCTGTTGACGGCCGAGAAACGTGGTGATGTCGCGCAGCTGCTGTTCGACATTCGTCCCTTCGCGCGCTTCGATCTGGACGGTCACTTCACTCGCGATGTCGCGCAGCCAAGCGGTGGCCGATTGATGCATCAAATAGACGGCGCCAGCGGTCAGACAGGCGAGGAAACACATGATCGCGATCACCAGGGTCAGTGAACGACCGGTAACCGAACCTGCGGGCACGATGGCGGCGTTGGCGATGTCGTGGTCGGCGCGGCGCGCGCGGCTTGGCGCCGACAAGCTCTGCGACGCGGGCTCGCGACGGGCCGCAGTCTCGCGGCTCACGCGGTTGTCATCCATCGGAGCCGGCACGACGTGACGTGCTGTCTGCAAGTCGTCGGGATGCTGCGGCATGCGCTCAGGATCGTAACTACGGTCTTGCGCGGGATGCACGGTTGGGACGCGCTGCGATTGACGAGGCTGCAAGGGGCTGGGGTGGAACTCGAAGGTTGCCGGACCAGTGCGAGGATCGAAATCGTCAGGGCTCTGCGCGTGGCCGGGGTAGCCTTGCTGGTTCCAGCCGGCATCGCCATGCGCATCGTTCCAACCGGGTTGCTGGCCGCCAGCGTCAGGGTCTTGGCCATAGCCCCGTTCGGCATATGAAGCCGGATCTGGGTAGGCGCTGGATGCCGGGTGGCGTATCTGCCGTGGCGGTGGCGGCGCGCGGCCATCAGACGAGTTTGACATGGCCCCGCTCCAATTCCAGCCGAGGCGCTTTGAATTGGCGCATCAACTGATGATCGTGGGTGGCGATGACCACGGTGGTGCCGAGGCGATTCAACTCGATGAACAAGCGCAACAGCCGCTCGGCCATCTGCGGATCGACGTTGCCAGTGGGTTCGTCGGCGAGCAGAAGTTCGGGTTTGGCGATCACAGCGCGCGCGATGGCTGCACGCTGTTTTTCGCCGCCCGACAAAACCGACGGAAATGCATGCATGCGATCACCGAGGTCGACCCACTGCAACAGGTCGGTCACGTCTTCCTTGTACTGGCCCATTTTCTTGCCGATCACCCGCAGCGGCAGCGCCACATTCTCCCAGGTCGTCAAATGATCGAGCAGACGGAAATCCTGAAAGACGAGACCAATGCGGCGGCGCAGATGGGCGCGCTGGGCAGGCGTGACGGCGGTGACGTCCTCGTTGAACATCGAGATATGTCCGCGTGTCGGGTGCAGCGCCATGAAAAAAAGGCGAAGCAGAGAGGTTTTGCCGGCGCCGGACGGGCCGGTGAGAAAGTGGAACGATCCCGGCCGCAAATGCACGTTGACGTCGCGGAGGACTTCCGCGCCGCTGTCATATTTCAGGCTGATGTGCTGCAGGTTGATCACAGCTGGCGGCCTTCGACTGCTGTAGACGCGCCGGGTCTGACGCGCAAATGGTGATGGCGAATGCCGCACATCCGCTGGTCTATATGGTCGCTCGTCATGCGACGTATCCGAACCGACTGCGCCGAATCATTCCGTGTCCTCAAAGTACTGCCTGCGACGGGCATGCATGGCAATCGTCGTGTCGTCGACGAAAACCGTTGCGCCTGCGTCGGTGCTCACGGCGTGACGAAGACGTAAACTCGTCGTCTGCGCCGATTGCCACCATACAAGATGTTTGAGTGGTACTGGGCCTGATCATTCAGCCGGTATTGTGGCGTCAGGCGCGCGACGGCGACGCGATCGGTTGATGGCGTGCGTTTCGGGCTAGGGGCGCGGTTCGGTTCCGGGTACACTCGGCGCGATGATTTGTGTCGGTGCAGCCGACGACCCACCCTGCCGACAGGAACGAGAGACGAATGACCGAGTCGAAGCGCATCGACGCAGATGGCATCGAAACCATTTTCAACGCGGGCCAGATCGCGTCGCGCGTCGATGCTCTGGCTGGCGAGATCGCCGCATTGCGTATCGACGGATTGTTGATCGTCGCGATCCTCAAGGGCAGTTTCGTGTTCGCCGCCGACCTCATTCGGGCGTTGCACGTCGCGGGCCTGGCGCCGGAAGTCGAGTTCATGACGTTGTCGAGTTATCGCAAGGGGCTGAGCTCGTCAGGTCAGGTGCAGATCATGCGCGACGTGGAGGGCGACGTGCGTGACCGCAACGTGCTGCTGATCGACGACATTCTCGAAAGCGGGCGCACGCTGGCGTTTGCGAAGGACCTGCTGGCGGCGCGCGGGGCGGCATCGGTGCGCACCTGCGTGCTGCTCGACAAATCGGTCAAGCGCGCGGTCGATATCAATGCCGATTTCAAGGCTTTCGACTGCCCAAACGTGTTCGTGGTCGGCTACGGCATGGATGCCGGTCACCGCTTTCGCGAGCTGCCGTTCGTGGGGCGACTGGTGACGGGTGGATAAATCGGTCTGCAGGGGGATGTGATCCATGGTTCGCGTGCTGGTGGCGGAAGATGATGCAGCGATGCTCGAGATGGTGCAGCGGGCGCTGACGAGCGACGGCCACTCGGTCGTCGGCGCGCACGATGGTCAAGAGGCGCTGGATTTGCTGGCGGGCAGCGGCGCGGCCTTCGACGTGATGCTGACGGACATTCACATGCCCGGCGTCGATGGTCTCGAACTGGCGACGAAGGCCGTGGCGATGGTGCCGAAGCTGCGCATTTTGCTGATGTCGGCCGATACGGACTTCGCAATCCCGGGCGCACTGAAGCCGCATATCGCTCAGGTGCTGTCGAAGCCGCTGGCGCTCGAGAAGGTGCGCGCGGCGGTGCGGGCAGCGCTGGTCTGAAGGCCGTCGTTGGCGATTGTTGAAGTGCCGTTTTGGTGATCAGGGTTAGCGTCAGGCCAGATCGGCCGACTGGATCTTCTTGACGCCCGCTTTGGCCATTGCGGTCCAGGCTTTGGCAAGTGATCCGGCGGTGTCGATGCCGCGGCAGGCGTCTTCGATGACGAAGGCTTTCAAACCCAGTTTGCGCGCGTCCATCGCCGTCCAGCCAACACAGAAGTCGGTCGCCAGCCCGACGACGTAGACCGTCTTGATGCGGCGACCACGCAGATAGCCGTCCAATCCGGTCTTGCTCTTGCCATCGGCCTCGATGAAGGCCGAATAGCTGTCGACCAGCGGATTGAACCCTTTGCGGATCACCAACTGCGCCTGCGGGATCTTGAGGTCTTTGTGGATGGCTGCGCCGTCGGTCCCTTGCACGCAATGATCGGGCCAGAGCACCTGATTGCCGTAAGGCAGTTTGATCGATTCGAATGGTTTCTTGCCGGCATGCTGCGACGCGAATGAAACGTGGTTGGCGGTGTGCCAGTCCTGCGTCAGGACGACGTTCTGAAACTTGGCTGCGAGGCTGTTGATCAGCGGAATGATCTCGTCGCCCTGCTTGACCGCGAGACTGCCGCCGGGCGTGAAACAGTTCTGGACGTCGACCACGATCAGCGCGCTGTCGGCACCGGGTTTGAGTTTGGCCGTCGCCGCGAAAGCCTGCGGGATCGTGGCGGCTGTCGCGAGCGTGGCGGATGCCAGAAGGAGGTTGCGGCGAGAGACTGTGATGTCGGTGGGCTTCATGCGGTGACGCTCCCAATGGTGATCGACGTCATAATTTTCAGGCGATTGGCGAGATTAAGAAGCAGTCAGAGAGACATGCCAACCGAAAAGTGGCTGACGTGTCTGAGTGCCGACGGGCAGCACCTATCCCCAGATGTGTGCGTGGCGTCTCTCGCGTCCGCGCGCGTGCTGCGGTAGGTTTTATTGTCTGAGCAA
>JANLYD010000263.1:0-3205 GCA_031365465.1 Hyphomicrobiaceae bacterium | reverse complement strand
GCAGCTGTCTGCGTCGGTGCTGCCACTTCGGCAGCTGTCTGCGTGACGGGCGGAGGCATAAGTCCGGGCTGGCTTTGCGCCTGCACGCCGCTGGCTAAGGCCGCTGTCGCCACCGATGCCAACGCCAGCGAGCTGACACGCGAACGACCAAAACGCACCATCACCCGCACTCCAACACAGCTCACAAACCGTCTGCCGTCGTGACCTGACGGCTACGATCGAAGGCTCGGACGCTAGTCCGCCGATCAGCGCCTGCCTAGATCAAATTGCCGCACACGTGACGACGATTGCACACTTGGCGGCCAACCGTGGCTTTTTAACGCCACGTTACCCGATCCAATGGACCTTCAGGCCTGTTCCGACACGCGCTCTTCCAGTCCGTAGTCGCGCATCTTACGGTAAAGCGTCGAACGCCCGATGTTCAGACGCTTGGCGACTTCCGTCATGTGACCGCGATAGCGGCCGAGCGCCAGCCGGATCATGTCGGCTTCCACAGCTTCGAGTGAGCGGATATCGCCGGCATCGTCGACCGCCGGAATACCGAGCGCACTTTTCCCGGCCGGGGCGCCCGGCGCTGCCGGCAGGCTGATTGTCTGCGGAGTGAGGTGATCTGCACCTAGCATCGCCGGCCCGGTCATGACCGGCATTTTGGGAACGTTCGCAGGCGCCGATGGCACAGTTGCTTTGAAGCCTTCGACATGGGTTGCGATCTGCGGGAATTCATCGACGCCGAGATCGGCGCCGTCCGACAGGACCACCGCACGAAACACGGTGTTTTCGAGCTGACGCACGTTGCCCGGCCAGCTGTAGGCCGTCAGCAGCTTCATTGCGGCCTCGGTGATGGCAGCGCAACGTTTGCCTTCTTCAGCAGCGAACCGCGCCAGGAAGTAGCGCGCCAATTCCGGCACGTCGCCGAGGCGTTCACGCAGCGGCGGCACCCAGATGGGGAACACGTTGAGGCGATAATACAGGTCCTCGCGAAATTTGCCGTCGCGCACCTGCTGGATCATGTCGCGGTTGGTCGCCGAGATCAGCCTGAAATTGACCTTCACCGGCCGCTTTGAGCCAACGGGATCGATCTCGCCTTCCTGCAACGCCCGCAGCAATTTGACTTGCACGTCGAGCGGCAACTCACCCACTTCGTCGAGGAACAGCGTGCCGCCGTCCGCTTCCTGGAATTTGCCGATCCGCTTGTCGACGGCGCCGGTAAAGGCACCCTTCTCGTGACCGAACAGGATGCTCTCGACCAGATTTTCCGGAATGGCACCACAGTTGACGACGATGAACGGTTTCGACTTGCGCTCGCTTTCGCCCTGAATCGCGCGCGCGATCAGCTCCTTGCCGACCCCGGATTCGCCTTCGATCAGGACGGGAATATTAGATGCTGCAGCACGTCGGCCGAGCGATATCACACGCGACATGGCATCGCCGCGCATGACAAGATCGCCGAACGTCAACGTGCCTTCGGCTTTCTTCTTGATGCGGGTGATTTCGCCTTGCAGCGCTTCGATCTTGAGCGCGCTCTTCATCGAAATATCGAGCCGTTCCGGACTTGCCGGTTTGACGATGAAATCGACGGCACCGGCGCGCATTGCCGAAATCGCGGCATCGATGGAGCCTTGCGCCGTCTGCACGATGATCGGCGGCATGTTCGGCTTTGCGCCGATGCTGTCGAGCACGGCCAGCCCGTCGACGCCCGGCATCACCAGATCGAGGAAAACGAGGGAGATCGAGCCGCAATCGGCGCTCTCCAGAATTTGCAGCGCTTGTTCCCCGCCTTGCGCCGTCTTGGTTTCATAACCGAGGCGCTTGATATGCTCTTCCAGGATGCGGCGCTGGATCGGATCATCATCGACGATCAGGACACGTTTTGCCATGGCACTCGAACTCTACTCGACAGGACGCAACAAACGGAACCGGACGGGCACCGCGCTCAACTCGTTGGGTAAGGCCATCGGCCGGTCCCCGTGCCGTCACACTGCCTTACAAGAGTAAACGCCGAGTTGAGACGCGCCCCGGGATGGGTCTTTTTTGGATGCGCCGTGCCGAAACCGCCTGCTGCCCCATGCCGTTTTGACGCTGACGTTGAAATAAGCTTTACGTCGCCCAAGAGAGTTCGAGACAGTTCGAGCCGATTGATTGGAAAGCAACATGATCCCTGCCGCAGCCGCCGACGCTCACCCAAGTGAGAAAAAGGACGTCGATCTGGGCGCCATGCCGGAATGGGACTTGACGGCGCTGTATGATCGGCAAGATGCGCCCGAGGTCGCAGCCGACATCGCCAAGGCACGAGCCGAAGCCACCCGGATCAAGGCGAATTTTCAAGGCAAGCTCGTAGCGCTGGCAAGCGACGGCGCCGAATTGGTAAAGGCCGTCCAGGCCTATGAGGCGTTGTCTGATCTGATCGGCAAGCTCGGCTCATATGCAGGGTTGCTTTATGCAGCCAACACTGCGGATTCCGCTCGCGCTAAGTTCTACGGCGACATCCAGGAAAGCATCACCGCGATCACCACCGATCTCGTGTTCTTCGAACTCGAACTGAACCAGATCGACCCCGCCGTTCTAACTGCAGCGCTTCAGCATCCGACACTTGCACGCTACAAACCCTGGTTCGACGATCTGACCAAGGAAAAGCCCTATCAGCTCGATGAAAAGCTGGAGCAAGTGTTCCACGAAAAATCGACAACCTCGCGTGCGTCATGGAACCGGCTGTTCAACGAAACCATGACGGCGCTGCGTTTCGACGTCGACGGCGAGCCGGGCCCGCTGGCACTCGAACCCACCTTGAACCTGCTGTCCAACCCCGATGGTGCCCGTCGCAAGGCCGCCGCCGAAGCCATTGCGAAAGTGCTCAAAGAGAACAATCGTTTGTTCTCCCTCATCACCAACACCCTCGCCAAGGACAAGGAAATTTCCGACCGCTGGCGCGGCTTCAAAGACGTCGCCGATAGCCGCCATTTGGCCAATCGGGTGGAGCGCGAGGTAGTCGATGCTCTCGTGGCTGCCGTTCACGACGCCTATCCGCGAACAGCCCATCGATACTACGCTCTCAAGGCCAAGTGGCTGGGCATGGACAAGCTCGCCTACTGGGATCGCAACGCGCCGCTTCCAGAAAAGCCCGAGCGCATCATGACCTGGAAGGATGCCGAGCACGTGGTGCTGTCCGCCTACGCCGGCTTCGCTCCCGAGATGAGCCAGATCGCCA
>JANLYD010000258.1:0-5057 GCA_031365465.1 Hyphomicrobiaceae bacterium | reverse complement strand
GATCCCACCCCCGCCAGTTGAACCGCTCGGTACCGGCCGCGTTCAACGATGGCCGCACGAACACGGGCATCACGAACCGTGCTCAGATCCCCCAGCAATCGGCCTCGGATTGCTGGGCCGCTGTTATATGGCGGCTACTTGCATTTTATCGCCACATATGGCGGATATCATGGCTGTTCCGTAACCCGCCCCGGTGGCCGCCCGCCGGACGAAGAGCCGGTCAGTTGTTGTCAACCTATCGTCAGGTCACCAGTCAAAATGTCTACCGGCACCTCAGCCCAGAGAAGGCGATCAAGCGGGCCGGTCGTTGGTGGCAGCCGTCCGCCAATGTCATCATTGGACTCTGCGAATTTTGCACTCTCTCGGGCTTTTCGATGTTGCATCTGTTGACGCTGCCACCACAGACCAATCCGATCCCTGAACCAGCACAGCAAGCCGCTGTACCGGCGACAGCAACCTGGGCAGCTTTGATTGTTGTTCCCCAAAGCCGCCAACATCGTTGCATAACTACAAGAGAGAGCGGTGATGGACTTCGTGCAGCACATCCTTGAGCGGGGCCTTGTCGGTGGCCTTGAACGTCTGTTTGCCTATGCCGTCATCGCACTCCTCGGCGCGTTTGGTGCCTATTTCCTCGTGAGGTTGGGGTGGTTGCTGGTCCGCCGCCGACTGCTTCGCAAGGCCGCGCGGATTGCGGCGGTGCCCAGTGCACTGGTAAACAAGGCGTGGTCCGCTGCAACCGACGCGACCGCCCAAGCTGGCGCCCTCGTCGCCAATCACTACACGAGAACCGCCGACGCCATCGCACCCTTTGCCAACCAAGCCGCCGACCAGATCAGCAGCACGGCATCCCGAGTGGGGACAATCGCCGGTGATGCCGTCGAAACCGTTAAGCCAGTTGTCTGGGCGCTGGCGGGTAAGGCAGGCGCAACCGCAGAAAACGCGGTCGAGTTGGCACGCGACGGAATCGGGTAGGCATCGCCGGTAGTAGCGTCCGTCGCAACGTCGGTCGCAACGTCGGTCGTGTCCACCCTGCACAGCGGGTCGAGTGCCCTCGCCGACCATGCGATCGCCGCGGCGCCGTTCGCGGCTTCCGCATTGGCGACGGCGCGGGCCGCGTCCACTTAAGCCGGCAGCAACGTCCTGGCGCAGATTCACGCCGCCACCGCGCCGACGGATCAGAAGTCCGACGCGGCGATGCCGGATCCGGCGCCAACGGAGCAGCGTCGGCCATGATGTGACCGCTCAAATCATAATCCGTGATTTTGGTGCAGTTGCTGATAGTTGGCGCTGGCGACCGTTTGTTACAATCGCCAGCGCCAACTTTATTTACCTTGCAGCTCGAAGGGTCGGCGGCAACATCGGATGTTCATCGCCGAAACCGGCATGTCCGTATTCGCGGATTTGGACACCAGTTTCTCTAAAGATGAACCGTGCCGCCAAAGCCCGATGGCACCATTGGCCTTCACTCACATGCTCAAAGCAGAGCAAGGCCGACGGTCGATCCCCGGCGAGGTTTATGATGTCGGCCAACAATTGGTTCGGTTCAATGGCCCCCAAAATATCGGTCTCATATCGGTTGATGTACTCAACCTCAGACACCGAATTGAACCACGGTCCTGGGCACAGACGCATGTAGCGCCTAAAACCAGATTGACGCCGAGGTGTGGATCGACTGATGCCGATGCGCACAAAATCCAATGGCAACGTCGTCGACCAAGAACTGGTCCAGATCTCGGGAAATCCACTCATGCGCCTGCTCCGTTCTTCCCGGGCACATAATGGCGGCTGAACCATCCCATGCGTCGCAGCTTCGGCACCAAAGCCGGTGTGAAGACCTCCTCGATCAAATCGCCCTGGTCGCCCGACATGCGGACGCCGATTGCGGTCACGATGACGTCCAAGAGCGGCACTGGTACATTGTTCCCGCGCGCGAGACTTTGGACCTGTCGCACGAGTTCGCCAATTTCTGCGAGGTCCCCTGCCTCCACGTCGGCAAGCAGTTTGTTCACCCCGACCGGTGCCACCTGAGGCAGGAGATCCATGAAGCCAGCCATATCTGCGATGTCCAGCGGATACCCAGCTGCAGACGCCACAAGGCTGACCTCGGTCATCAACTGCCACAGGTGCACGGCGCCGACGTCGACCTCGGCGATACGGTCGATGCCGCGATTCATCAATGCTGCAAGTCCGGCAACAATCGTTAGACGCGTGGCGCGCTCCCATCGGATCTGCTCGACATCGTTAGCGATCCTGACGACGAGATTCGTATCCGCAAACAGGCTCCTGAACGTCTTGGCGTGATCGACGCCCCTCTCACCTCCGGAGTGTTTGAACGTTGCGCGCGATTGGCAACATTTTCTCCTCGAACTGCTCGATCAAGAATTCCTGGATATCGGGCTTGGCCTCCTCGCTGTCCCACGTGGGCTGTTGAGCGGTCGGATGGCGGCTTGATCCTGATGGCAGAGCATACGTCGACGTGACGGTCGGCGGTCAAGGCCGCGCTCTTCAGCGCGCCCCCAGAACTTCCTGGGGGCTTGGCCTTGAGGGCCGGCCGGCGCGGCGGCACACTGGGCGCCAGGATCACTCCAGCCCTGGTTCCAACATGCGCGACAACGACCTCTTCCAGCTTGCCCTCGGTATCACCTCGCCCTGGTTCGTCGCGGCGTCCGCCTTCGACGGCGCCAAGAAGCGCCTCGACATCGCCGTCGACTTCAAAGCCGGTTCGCGCTTCGCCTGCCCGGAGTGCAACACCGACGATTGCCCCGTGCACGACACCGCCGAGAAGACGTCGTGCTGAAAGCGCGCGGGGCGCGACGCGGCACCTCGACTTCTTCCAGCATCAGGCGTTCCTCACCGCGCGTGTGCCGCGCATCACTTGTGCCAAGTGCGGCGTGAAGCAGGTCGGCGTGCCGTGGGCGCGCAAGGGCTCGGGGTTCACGCTGCTGTTCGAGGCGCTGGCCATGACGCTCATCACGCATATGCCGGTCGCCGCCGCCGCCCGCCTCATCGGCGAGCACGACACGCGGCTGTGGCGCGTCGTCTTCCACTACGTGAAAGCGGCCGTGGCGCGCATGGATCTTGGCCAGCTTCGCCGCGTCTGCATCGACGAGACCGCAGCGAAGCGCGGCCACGACTACATCTCGCTCTTCGTCGACATCGATCGGCGTTGCGTTGTCTTCGTCGCCGATGGCCGCGACGCCGACACGGTTCGACAGTTCGCCGATCACGTCGATGCGCACAACTCCGACGCCTCGCGAATCAAGGAGGTGTGCATCGACATGAGCGGCGCCTTCATCAAGGGCGTCACCGAGAACCTCACCGAAGCCACGATCACCTTCGACAAGTTCCACGTCATGCAGTTGATGGGTCGCGCCGTCGACGACACGCGCCGTGTCGAAAGCAAAGTGCGCCCGGAGTTGAAGGGCAGCCGTTACGTCTGGCTGAAGAACGAGCAGAACCTCACGAGCGGCGCCAAGGAAACGCTCACAGCACTCTCGAAGCTGCACCTGAAAACCGCGCGCGCCTACCAACTGCGCTGCGCCTTCCAGGAGGTCTACGCGCAACCGACGCGCGGCTGGGCCGAGCTGATGATGGACAAATGGGACAGCTGGGCGATGCGCTCGCGTATCGAGCCGATGAAGGCCGTCGCCCGAACGATCCGTCGGCACCGTGATGGCATCCTCGCGTGGTTCGACAGCCGTATCGCCAACGGTCTCATCAAGGGCATCAACAGTCTGATCCAAGCCGCCAAAGCCAAGGCGCGCGGCTATCGCAACAGCGAGACCCTGAAGGCCATGACCTACCTCATCGCCGGCAAACTCGACCTCAGGCTACCCACTTGAAACAGCGGGGAGCCCAATAATTGCTCCCATCTGCACAGCCTGTGGCGTTAGAACAGAGTTAGTATCGGAGCGTTACTTCGTGCCAGCGTACAACAGCATTGGCAACTGCCTCTTTGAGTTGAAGCAGGATTTATCGCGGCCATGCGGCGATAATGTTCAGTTCTCGTCGCTCAGCGCGCGGCGCATGGCGAACGACGACACATAGCCCGGGAGCACGTTGGCCGTTGGCCGGACCATTTCGAACACTTTGCGGCGGCTGCGGCCGTCGAGCACGTTGCCGTTCGATTTCCGCGCGTCGAAAATGAGAACCTTCGCGACTGGATCGAGCGCCGCAAGATTCAATCCCACCTCTTTGTCGGTCCAGTCCTTGACGCGCTCGAACTCGGCTTGAGTCTTTTCCAGAACCACTTTCAGGCCGCGCTGCAGACAGCTGACGATCTGATCGAAATCGCCCCAGAATTCCTCCGGCAATTCGCGGCGGATGCTTTCGAGATTATCGCCTGCGCGCAAAATCTCCCAGAGCGCCAGCGGCGTGACGTTCGAAATCAACGCGTGGATGCGCTTATACTCGTCGCCCTTGATCTTCAGCCGGTGGCCGTTGTCGAACCTTACGACAAAGCCTTCCTCTGACCGGGACATTGCCTTTGCGTGCAGCATCAGATCGGCGACGGACGCGTACGCGTAGGTCCTGGCCGTGCGCACGCCGAGGCCGGATGCAACCGCCGCCAGTTGATTGTGATCGAGTTCGATGCCGGCATCCGCATATGCGCCGAGCAGGACGAGGGCTGCCGCATCGTAGCGAACCACGATGCGGTTCTCGGGATAAATCGCCTCGGCGAGATAAGTCGTGCCCGGGTGCAGACACGACAGATCGAGAGCGCGCAACTGCTCGCGTGCCCAGAGCGCTTGCGACGAGTCAAAGCTGCCCTTGGTCGCCGTGCGCCAGCTGCCGAGGTGATAATAGATAATGATCAGACTGCCATCGAGTTTTTCGTAGGCGCGGAATGGCAGGTCCGGAATTGGCTCGCCGCGCTCGCCCGCGTTGAAGAACTTTGGAAACGGCGTCGCGACGATGCGTTTTGCCGCCGGATCGATGATCAACCCTCGTGCCACGATTGTGGGTAACGTCCAGGCGCTGTCATAGACGCAATGCTCGGTATAGACGTACAGCAGCAATCCATCGGGGCCAGGGCGTTCATAAACATGGCGGCTCGA
>JANLYD010000025.1:0-3493 GCA_031365465.1 Hyphomicrobiaceae bacterium | reverse complement strand
CGAAGCGGCCACCTTTACGGCTGAACAGCTTGATACCGAGCACGCTTTCGGCATGTTTCATCACCCGGCTGATGCCCGGCGACGACACATTGAGCAGCCGCGCAGCGCCTCCCACGGTCCCCGTGACCATGATGGCGCGTCTCACCTCGATCTGGCGGAGCGTCAGCATTCAAGGCTCCAGTACCGGCGGCACCACCGGCAGCAGATGCGCCAGCGAATTCGCGTAATAGCGCAACAGATGTAATTCCCTGGGATTGGCCGTGTAGGTCGCATCCGCGATCATCAGAATCCGCCGTTCGAGCAGCTGGCGCACACCGGTTTCGATGGCGTAGTCGCGATCGCGGCGCGGCACGTGCACGTAGGCGCCATCGCCCTCCAGACGCGAGATCAGTTCGAACACCCGCCCCTTGAGTTCGAACGCGGTCAGCGGCTTGTTTGCCTCCAGCACCGCCGTCGCCACCAGCGGCACGGGCAGCGCTGGAACGACATTTGCCACCGCTCGCATCAGTCGCGCGCCGAGCACCTCGATTTCGGCGTGCCGTTCGTCGGCGGGCAGGCTGCGCAGATCGAGCGCGCGCGGCGCCAACGCCGCCTTGAGCGAGATGGGTTTACCGAAACTCACGCAGGCATATCCATAACGATGCCACCGGCCCGTCAACCGCAGCCAAGTATTGCGCATCATGTAGCGCCCGAACACGAGTGGATTGAACCCGAACCGCGGCGTTTCGCCTGGCGGCAGATCGGCAGTCGCCGTCAGCACCCGGTCTTCGAGCACCCGATCGTAGTTGAGCCCCACCGGAATGAAGACGATGTCGCGCGCCCCCTGCGGATCGAACCCCGACACCATGTAGGAAAACAACCCGAGCTTGGCCGGTCGCAGCCGGCCGTCACGGCTGAGCCCGCCTTCCGGAAAGATCGCCTGCACCACCCCCGCCTTCGTCGCCATGTCGACATAGCGCGCCAGCACGCGCCGATAGAGCGGATCGTTCGAATTACGGCGGATGAAATACGCACCCATCGAACTGATGACGTTGCGCAAGCCCCAGATCTGCGCCCACTCCCCGACCGCGTAACTCAAAGCCGAAGACGACGACGCCACGTACGTCACCAGAATGTAATCCATGTTCGAGCGATGATTGATGACGAACACGACCGAAGCGTCCGCCGGGATCTTGTCCAGCGCCGCACCGTCGATGGCCCCCAGCCTTACCCGATAGAGCGACGTGGAGATCCATCGCGCCAGCCGGGCACCAACCTTGAAGTACGTGTAGGCCGAGAACGACGGCACGATCTCGCGCGCAAATCCCTTGGCCCGCCGCATCGCCGCCTCAACCGGCTGCTTGGTCGTCGACGCATGAGTATCGACTGCCGCAAGCACGTCCGGATCGTGCAGCAAACGGTCGATCAGCAGCGTCCGGCGGGTCATCTTGAAGGGTTGAATGCGCAGCTTGAGTTGCGTATTCAGCCTGTCGATGGCGCGGTCGGCGCGCACGCGCAAAGCCCATCGCACCGACGGCACCAATAACCGATCCAGCACGGCCAGCGCCGCCAACAGGCTCAGACCCGCGATGAACCACACCGGCAACAGCACGTCCCCGCCGACGTGCGCCAGATATGCCTGATAGCCTGCCAACCCCCACCGCCTTGCTCAAAGCATCCCTGAAAGTCCACCTGGCCCCTCGACGACCGGTTTACAGAATGCACTAACCGCCGCTATTGCCAAGGTCTGGAGCAGCGCGATGTCCACGGCTTGGTCATAGCTCGGCTGTAATGTGACCGAGACGACGCCTAGGAACAGTCGATGAAAGACGGAATGATCACCACCGAAACTCAGGCTCGCGATGCCGCCGCATCTCCCGCGAGCCCGCTGTGGTGGCCTGTCGTCGACGAGGCGGCCGGTGCTGAGCGCTTCCGTCGCGTCATTGCCGGTACGCTGTTGGCTCATCCCTGGTTCGACCGCGCGACGCTGCACGCATTGAAACACGTGCTGTTCCCGGCCTCGCGGCTGTGGGCGGCCGCTCAACTGGCCGATGGCGATGTCGAGCACTTCTTGCAGGCCGTTCCGCTGTCTGCGGCGCACGTCAACCCGCCAAAAATAACGCGCACGCTGGCGGCCATTGCCCGGTCGCGCATTGCCGCCGAGGCCATGGACGCCGAATGGCACCGCGTCTTCTTCGGCCCCACCGCCGCCACCACCGCATTACACCGCCGCGCCACCGAAGCCGCCCGTCTCGATCTGCGCGATTCCAACCATGCCACCCGTTGGGGACTACGCGCCGCTCATCGCTCCAATGTGCCCCGCGCGCGCCTCGACATTCAGCCGCCCGCAGCCGTCGCGGCCGTCTACGGCACCGATCGCACACAATTTGAGCAACTATCCACGCCGCCCCGAACGATGCCAGCCGTCACTATGTCCCGGAGCTTCCCCACGCCGCTCGGCAACGACTACTGGCTGAGTTTCCCCAGCCCGTCCGCCCGCCTCGGCGACACGGTCTACGCCCGCGTCCACGAACCGGCTCGTACAGCCGGCGCCCCCACCATCATCTTCGGTCACGGCATCTGCGTCGAATTCGACCAATGGAAGGGCCTCCTCGACGAGTGCCGCGCTTTGGTGGAACGCGGCTTCCGCGTCATCCGTCCTGAAGCGCCGTGGCATGGCCGCCGCGCACCGCTCGGCTATTTTGGCGGCGAACGGACCATCGCGGCGTTCCCGATGGGATTGCTCGACAGCTTTTCCGGCGCACTGCAGGAATGGGCGGTGCTGGCCGATTGGGTGCGCCGACGCTCCTCCGCGCCGCTTGTCTTCGGTGGCTCGAGCCTCGGCGCCATGACCGCGCAACTCGCCGCTTCCCGGTCCGACGCGTGGCCGCAATCCACGCGCCCCGATGCAATGTTCCTTGTCACCCACACCGGCGACATGGCGTCAGCCGTGCTCGATGGCGCGCTCTCGAACCTGTGGGCAAACCCCAAGGACGTCGAGCGCGCAGGCTGGACGCGCACGAGCGCCCGCGCCTACCTCACGCTACCCAATCCGACCGATCCCATGCCGTTGCCTGGCCACCGCATCGTGTCCATCCTCGGCCGGCGCGACAAGATCCTGCCCTTCGACAGCGGCCACCAGTTGATCCAGCGCTGGAAAGTACCGGCGTCCAACAGCTTCATCTGGGATCGCGGTCATTTCTCCGTGCCGACCACTCTCATCCGCACCACCGCGCCATTGGACCGCCTCGCCGAAGTCGTCGCCCGCATTTGACGGCGCCGACGGCTTAAGGAGCATTCCGTTCGGCTGGCTTGCCGGCAGGTAGACGGTCGGGGATTTTTTGATACGATTTGCATGTCCGACTTACGTACTTCACCACCTTGCTTGGGTGGCCGCCTGCGCGGCCATGACGGCGGGGGAGTGGCTAATATGAACTAACGAATTGATGCCATGCCAGCGTCATCCCGCTGCACCCGCGCGTCTCTTTCCGTCATGGCCGCGCAGGCGGCCACC
>JANLYD010000247.1:0-12025 GCA_031365465.1 Hyphomicrobiaceae bacterium | reverse complement strand
TCTCAGTCCCAGGTCGAGGGCCTGATCAAGGAATACGCCGACATCATCACCGAAGGTGGTGGTAAGGTCGGCAAGGTCGAGTACTGGGGCGTCAAGAACCTCGCGTACAAGATCAAGAAAAACCGCAAAGCTCATTACGCTCTGATGAACCTCGATGCGCCGCATCCGGCCGTCGCCGAGATGGAACGCCGCATGGGGATTTCTACGGACGTCATCCGCTTCATCACCATCAAGGTCGAAGAGCACGAAGTCGAGCCCAGCATCCAGATGCGCAAGGTCGATCGCGACGATCGCAGCGAGCGCGGCGGGTTCGGTGATCGTGGCGACCGTGGTGGTCGTGGTGGCGCCGGCGGCTTCCGTGGCGGTGATCGCGGCGGACCGCGTGGACCAGGTGGTGGCGGTGGTGGCTTCCGTGGCAGCGCTGGCGCTGGCGCAGGTGCACGTCCGGCTGGTGGCGGTGGTGGTGATCGGGGCGGTTTCCGTCCGCGTCCCACAACACCCGCCACTGACGACACCGGCTCGCAGGAGTAATTTTAATGTCTGAACATGTCCAACAACTGCCGTCGCGCCGTCCGTTCCATCGTCGCCGCAAGACCTGTCCGTTCTCGGGCGCGCAAGCGCCAAAGATCGATTACAAGGATGCGCGTCTGCTCGGTCGCTATATCTCCGAGCGTGGCAAAATCGTGCCGAGCCGCATCACCGCCGTTTCTGCCAAGAAGCAGCGTGAGTTGGCCAACGCGATCAAGCGTGCCCGCATCCTGGGTCTGCTGCCGTTCGTGATCGGCTGATCGCTTGGCGTCCGGCGACGGACGCGTGATGGTTTTTGCAACTTCGTAATTGGTTGGGATCGTACCTGCGCTTTGTAGGTGCGGTCTCTAACCGCCTTGGGCGGGACAGCTGCCGTGACGACCCCTTCCACATCGACGCACATTGCGTGGCGAGGCCTGCTGATCGGCGCCGGCGGTGGCTTGGCGTCGGTCGCGATGTTCTATTCGGCCGTGCGGGGCGCGATGGGGCTGAGCCTCGTTCTGCTGCCGCTGGTGCCGCTGCCGACGCTCATCGCGGGGTTTGGCTGGGGGATGAGTGCGGCGATCGCTGCTGCGGTTTTCAGCACCGTTGCAGTCGCCGTCGCCGTAGGCCCCCTCTTTGCCCTCGGCTTTGCCATGGCGCTGACCGTGCCGGCGGTTGGTTTGACGTATCTGCTGACATTGGCCCGCTATGATGTCGACGGTCGCTTGGAAACCTGGTTTCCGGCCGGACGCCTGTTGATGGCGATCGCGCTCTATGGCGCAGCGTTGCCGGTGCTGTTCATTTCGCTAGATGGCGGAAGCTACGCCGTGATGGCGCCCGAGTTCACACGGTTCTTCAAGCAAATTTCTGCGCAAGCGCCAGTTGGATCGAGCTGGCGTGACATGCCCGACGCGCAGGTCCAATCGCTGGTGGCGCTCTGGGTCCAGTTGATGCCGGCTGTGATCGCCAGCTATTGGACGATCTTCTTTTCCGTCAATGCATATCTGGCGGGGCGCGTCGTCCGCGTTTCTAACTTGTTGGTGCGGCCGTGGCCCAACCTGCATTGGCTGACGCTGCCGCCAGTCATGGTGCCGGCGCTGGGTCTGGCGATCGCGGGCATCGCCGCCGGAGGATCGTTGCGCATGCTTGGGATCGGCGCCATGGGCGCATTCGGCATCGTATTCCTGCTGCAAGGCTTGTCTGTCGTGCATGCGATTGCGCACGTGCGCTCGGCGACTTGGCTCATTTCCGCAGTGTATGCGGCGCTGTTCGTCGCGGGAGCCGTGTTCGCGCCGATACTGGCGTTGCTCGGCGTCGCTGAAACCGTCACGCGGTTGCGAAGCCGCATCACTCCAATTCCACCGGCGCTGCCGCCTGGAAGTCTTTGAAGCTTTCGTTCAACAAAATCTGCTCAACAAAGGACAATGATCATGCAAGTCATTCTGCTCGAACGCATCGGCCGCCTCGGACAAATGGGCGATGTCGTCACAGTGAAAGACGGCTTCGCGCGCAACTTTCTGCTGCCGCAGAAGAAGGCGTTGCGGGCGACTGCTGAAAACAGCAAGCAATTCGAAACGCAGCGCGTGCAGTTGGAAGCGCGGAACTTGGAATTGAAGCGCGAAGCCGAAGCCGTGCACGCCAAACTCGACGGCAAGAGCTTCACTGCGATCCGCACCGCCGGCGATACGGGGCAGCTTTACGGCTCGGTTTCGGCGCGCGATCTGGCCGATATCGTCACTGAGGGCGGCTTCTCGATCGATCGCCGCATGGTGTCGCTCGACAGCCCGATCAAAACGCTCGGCGTGCACAGTGCTCGCGTGCAGTTGCATCCGGAAGTTCTGGCCAAGATTTCGCTGAACGTTGCGCGGTCGGCCGATGAAGCCCAGCGTCAAGCACGCGGGGAGAATGTCGCCATGGTTCGGGACGAGGGCGTCGAGATCGAAACCTACACGCCAGACGAAGGTTACGACGACCGTGGTTCAGGCGACCAGCCCGACGCTTGATATCGTTCGCAGCGCGGCACACACCTTCGTGCCGCGCTCGTCCGTTTGCAGTTCCTGCCGCTCCGTGGCACTCGGCCATGGGGCGAGGATTCTGGAAAAGCTCATCAGAGGCGACAAAGGTGGCTTTGGCCGACGATGAAAAAGCATATTAGGACGTGATCGACTGCAGTTTTCCGGAATTGCGATATCTCCTAACGCGGCCTGTTGCGCGCTGCATGAAATATGCAGCCCGGTCGATTTTGTATTTCTCATGCGACGATGACCGTAGCCGCCTAAACGTGGCTGACGACGCCATTCGCGAGCGCTGGAAACTATGGACTGAGAGCGTGCTGCCGGGGCTGCGCTGCCCTTGACCAGCTTTTATCGTTTCGTGTCCTACGCCGCTGGCGGCGTCTCGGTTTGCTGCGCCTGTTGCAAGGTTTGGAGTGGCGGCATAGCTTTCGACTTCAGCCACTGCGCCGCTTCCCCAGGACCTGCCCCCGATGTCGCATCCCACCCACCACGCTGCCCTGACGCCGGACAAGCCGGCCGTCATCATGGGACGGTCGGGGGAAACCGTTACGTATCGCCAACTCGAGGAGCGTTCGAACCAGGGTGCGCATTTATTCCGCGCGCTGGGACTGAAACGCGGAGACGCGGTGGCGTTGCTGCTCGACAATGGACCTCAGTTCCATGCAATTTGTTTTGCTGCACAACGATGCGGGCTGTTTTTCACGCCGATGAGCACGCGGCTGTCGCTGTCGGAAGCCGAGTACATCATTGCAGATTGCGGTGCAAAAGCACTGATCGTGTCGGCGTCGCTGGCGCCGTTAGGCGTTCAGCTCCGATCGCGCGCGCCGGGTGTGACGCAGTTCTTCGCGGTTGGCGGTGACGTGGCGGAGTATCAAGCGTGGGACGACGCGGTGGCCGCGTTTCCGACGACGCCGATCGCGGATCAATCGGCGGGCCGTGACATGCTGTACTCGTCTGGCACCACGGGCAGGCCGAAGGGCGTCAAGGTTGCCCTGCTCGACGACGCATTCGATGCAGCGACGCCGTTTCTGCAGAGTACGGCTGTGCTGTATGGCTTTGGTCCTGAGACGGTCTATCTGTCGCCCGCGCCGCTTTATCATGCGGCACCCCTGCGGTTCTCGATGTCGATCTTGCGGCACGGCGGCACGGTGGTTGTGATGGAGAAGTTCGATGCTGCCGAAGCGCTGGCGTTGATCGAGCGGCATCGCGTGACGCACAGCCAATGGGTGCCCTCGATGTTCGTGCGGTTCCTCAAGTTGCCGGAAAGCCAGCGTTCACAGCATGATCTATCGTCGCTGCAAGTCGCTATCCATGCGGCCGCGCCTTGTCCCATTGCGGTCAAGGAGACGATGATCGAGTGGTGGGGGCCGGTGCTGTTCGAGTATTACGCTGGCACCGAAGGAAATGGTTTCGTGGCGTGCACGTCGGCGGAGTGGCTGGCTCACAAGGGGACGGTTGGGCGCGCCATTACTGGTGAATTGCGCATCGTCGATCCGAACGGGGCCGTGTTGCCGCCAGGGCCTGACAATACGGGCGGCATCTATTTCGCGAATGGGGCGGCGTTCGAATATCACAACGATCCGGAAAAGACGGCGGCGTCGCGCACGAAGGAGGGTTGGTCCACACTCGGCGACGTCGGCTATGTGGACGCGGACGGCTACCTTTATTTGACCGATCGCAAGTCGCACATGATCATATCCGGCGGGGTCAACATTTATCCGCAAGAGGTAGAGGACATGCTCATCACGCATCCGCGTGTGGCTGACGCCGCCGTCATCGGCGTGCCGAACGACGAGTACGGCGAGGAAGTGAAAGCGGTGGTGCAGCCGCTGGATTGGGCCGATGCGACGCCGGCGTTCGCCGCCGAGTTGATCGAGTTCTGTCGCGACAACATCAGCCATGTGAAGTGTCCGCGCTCCATCGACTTCGAACAGGATCTGCCGCGGCATCCGACAGGTAAGCTCTACAAGCGCCTCATCCGCGATCGCTATTGGCAGGGGCGAGCGAGTAAGTTGGTTTAGCTATCTGGGCTCGTCCAACATATCGACGGCCTAACAATCGGGGAACGGCGTGAGTTCAGAAGTCAGCAAGGCACTGTTGGAGCAACTCGCAGATGAGAAACTGAAGGACGCACAAATTCTGCTCGACGGCAAAGCGGCCTCCAATGCGTATTATCTAGCTGGATATGCCGTCGAGCTTGCCCTGAAAGCTTGCATCGCTAAAACGTTCAAGGCGGATACGATACCCGACAAATCGTTTGTGAACGATACATATAGCCACAAACTGCAGAGTCTCGTCGCGACTGCCGGACTGCAGCCTGTGATGTTCCATTATCAAAATTCGAATGCTAGATTCAAAGCGTACTGGGGTGTCGTGAATTTGTGGAAACCAGAGTCACGCTATGCAACCGCGACCCAGCAACAAGCGTCAGAATTGATTGTCGCAATAGAGGATCGTGAAGATGGAGTCCTCCCGTGGATCAAGCTGCACTGGTAGATGGAGGTAAAATCGTCTTGCGCTCACTCAGAGGCGAAGGCGTTGATGTGTCGGCTGCTCTGTGGGTGCGCGATCCAGGTGAGCGTTGGTCGTTGTGGGTTGCGCCGAAACGGTTCGTCAGTCGACTGGATTTCTATCGCACGCTCGCGTCGGCCATCAACAAGCATGCATCAAAGCTGCGCTTTTTTGATATTGCCGACGTCAAGGTCGTCGATCCCAATAGCGACGTCGTTACGGAATTGCGGAAGTATGGACGCGTACGTGCAGCCCATCCTGTTGCGCTCGAAAGTGCGCGCCTTGGCAACACGTTCGTGACGGAGGGCCTGTTGCTGCAAGTAGGCTAAACAAGCGCAGCAATGATAAAGAAGGTACGCGATCGCAATCGTGTTTTCCGCTGACAATTTTATTCGCGCTTGAGGGAGATCCGCATGAAAGCCGCCGTTCTGACCGAGATCAACAAGCCGCTGGATATCCTCGACGTGGAGCAGGAAGGACCGAAGACGGGTGAGGTGCGCGTCAAGGTGAAAGCTACCGGCGTGTGCATGAGCGACTGGCATATGATGATCGGCGACTGGCCGACGAAGCTGCCGCTGGTGCCCGGACATGAAGCCGCTGGGATCATCGACGAGGTCGGCCCGGGCGTGACCACGGTTCAAAAGGGCGATCACGTCATCTTCTCGTTCGTTCCGCACTGCGGACACTGCGCGTATTGCTCGCGCGGACGCTCGGTGCTGTGCAACGGCTACAAGGCGTCGCCTCCGGGCGGGATGTACGACGGCACCACACGGCTCAAGGTGAACGGCGAAGCGCTGTTCCAGATGGCGCGCATCGGCACGTTCGCCGAATACGTCGTGTGCAGCCACGAGAACGTGGTGCCGATCCGCAAGGACATGCCGTGGGCGCAGGCGGCATTGGTCGGATGCTCGGTGGCGACGGGCGTAGGGGCGGTGACGCGGCATGCGCGCGTACGGGCCGGCTCCGACGTGGTGGTCATCGGTTGCGGCGGCGTAGGGCTCAACATCGTGCAGGGCGCGAAGCTGGCTGGTGCGCGGCGCATCATCGCCGTCGATCTGCTCGACAACAAACTTGAATACGCCAAGGCCTTCGGCGCGACGGACACGATCAACGCCAAGAACGAGAAAGTGGCCAAGCGGGTCAAGGACATCACCAGCGGCATGGGCGCGGACTATGCCTTCGACGCGATCGGCAGCGCGCTTACGGCGGCACAGATCGTCGAGGCGGTCGCGCCGGGTGGACATGCGGTGCTGGTGGGCATTCCGGCGATGACTGTGACGGCGGCGGTCTCTCCGGCGATGATGGTGTTTCAGGAAAAGTCGTTGACTGGCAGCATGTACGGGTCGGTGCAGCCGAACCTGGATTTCCCGATCCTGTGCGATCTCTACATGGACAAGAAGCTGAACCTCGACGATCTGATCAGCCGCACCTACAAGCTGAGTGAGATCAATGAAGGATTTGCGCAACTCAAAGCGGGGTCGCATGCGCGCGGCGTCGTCATGTTCGACTGACGGCGCCCACCTGCCGGAATGGATATGCATGTGGCCGCGTCTTGTTGGAGATTTCGATGACACCCGATCAGAAACTCGCGGAGATGGGACTGACGTTGCCGGAGCTGCCGAAGCCGGTGGGGACCTATGTCCCGTACAAACGGGCGGGCGACCTGCTATTTTTGTCCGGCCAGGGGCCGCGACGCGCCGACGGGACGATGATGACCGGCAAAGTTGGGCGCGATGTGACGACACAGGACGCCCATGAACATGCAAAGCTCGTGGGGTTGGGACTGCTGGCCGCGATGAAGCAGGCGGCTGGCGATCTGGCGAAGGTGGAAGTGATCAAGGTGCTCGGCATGGTCAACGGCATCCCGGAGTTCGGCGAGCAACCTGCCGTCATCAACGGCTGTTCGGATCTGTTCGTCGCCGTGCTTGGTGACAACGGCCGGCACGCCCGGTCGGCTGTCGGGATGGGGTCGCTGCCGATGAACATTACGGTGGAAATCGAAGTGGTGTGCCGCATCTTGCCCTGACCTGCGCCACGACCGGCGTTTGACAGTGGACAAATGCATGTCGGTTCGGCACGACACGCAACGTTGCATTGCCCTGGGGGTGGACGTGAGACGTGTCGAGTTAGCGTTGGTTGCGGGTGTCATAACGGTGTCGTGCCTCGTCGGGACGGATACAGCCGAGGCTCTGGTGTGCGCCAAGTCGGACGTCGTGGCGGTTGGAAAGCCGGCCTATTTTAAGTTTGCTGCCGTGAGCCAAGCGCGAGACGCATGGCGGCGTAAAGCTGTCGCAAAGGCTGGGTTGGGCGCGTCTTACAGCCATTGGGGCAATGCGCGGGACTCCAAGATAACCTGCCGCCGGATCGCAAACCGCTATCGTTGCGTCGCCGTCGCCGGGGCTTGCCGGAGCGTGTCGCTACTCGTCACATCGCGGCGGAGCCTCACATGACGGGCAAGGTGCCATTGCCGCTGTGGCGTCGAATCTGGGGGCTGAACGAGCCACCTGCCGGCATCGAACCGGATAAGGCTGGTGATGTAGCGCTCGCCATTCCTGTTGCTGCAGACCGTGTTTCTTCTGCTCCCGCCGTGCAGCCCGCAAGTGAGCCGCATCGCCAGACCGATACCGAAGGCCGTTCCACCATGACCAAGCACAACCCCGAAGATTTTGCCGCCCGCAAAGCCGCGCTCGATTATCACGAGAGCGATCCGCCCGGAAAAATCGCCATTCGTCCCACCAAGCCCGTGGTCAACCAGAACGATCTGGCACTCGCTTATTCTCCTGGCGTTGCTTACGCGTGCACCGCGATCGCCGAAGACCCGGCGATGGCCGTGCGACTGACCGCGCGCGGCAACCTGGTGGCTGTGATCACCAACGGCACAGCGGTGCTCGGGCTCGGCAACATCGGGCCGCTGGCGTCGAAGCCGGTCATGGAAGGCAAGGCGGTTCTGTTCAAGAAATTCGCCGGCATCGATTGCTTCGATATCGAAGTGGCTGAAAACGACGTGGATCCGTTCGTCGAGTGCGTGGCGCGATTGGAGCCGTCGTTCGGGGGAATCAATCTCGAAGACATCAAGGCGCCGGAGTGTTTCGAGATCGAGAAGCGCTTGCAGGCGCGCATGAAAATTCCGGTGTTTCACGACGACCAGCATGGCACGGCGATCGTGGTCACGGCAGGCATCCTCAATGGATTGAAGGTGGTCGGCAAGCGCATCGAAGATGTGCGGCTGGTGACGTCGGGAGCAGGCGCTGCGGCGCTCGCGTGTCTCAATTTGCTCGTGGCACTGGGCATGAAGCGCGAGAACATCACGGTCACCGACATCAAGGGCGTGGTCTACAAAGGCCGCGTCGAACTGATGGACCCGTACAAGACGCCGTTCGCACAGGAGACCAACGCGCGCACGCTCGCCGAAGTGATGCCGGGCGCCGACATCTTTCTCGGCCTGTCTGCGGGGCGGATCGTGTCGAAGGACATGGTTGCCAGCATGGGGCCGAAGCCGCTCGTGTTCGCGCTGGCCAATCCGACGCCTGAGATTATGCCGGAGGATGTAAAAGAGGTTCGTAAGGACGCGATCATTGCTTCGGGGCGGACGGACTACCCGAACCAGATCAACAACGTGCTGTGCTTCCCGTTTATTTTCCGGGGGGCACTCGACGTCGGCGCGACGACGATCAACGAGGACATGAAGAAGGCAGCGGTTGTCGCGCTGGCTGGTATCGCCGATCAAGAGGCTTCGGATATCGTGACGTCGGCCTATGGAGCCGATACGTTCGTGTTTGGTCCCGATTACATTCTGCCGAAGCCGTTCGATCCGCGGCTGATAACCGAGATCGCGCCGGCCGTTGCAGCGGCGGCGATGGCGTCGGGCGTGGCGACACGACCGATAACCGATCTCGAAAGCTACCGACAGAAGCTGTCGACGTTCGTGTACCGCTCGGGCTTCGTGATGAAGCCGGTGTTCGAGGCGGCGCAACGTGCGCCCAAGCGCTTGATTTTTGCGGAGGGTGCGCACCCGTACGTGTTGCAGGCGGCAGCGCAGGCGATCCAGGCCAACATCGCGCGGCCCACGCTGATCGGCTTCCGCGAGGACATCGTGCGCGGGCTTTCACATCTGGGGCTGCGCATCAAACCGGAAGTTGATTTCGATCTGGTCGATCCCAACAAGGACAAGCGTGTCGGCGCGCTTGGCGACGAATATCTGCGACTGGTTGAACGGCGGGGCGTTTCGCCCGCACAGGCACACCGGATCGCGCGGACGTCGAATACGCCGTTGGGAGCGCTACTGCTTAAACGCGGCGATGGCGACGCGTTGATCTGCGGGCCTATCGGGCGGTTTCAACGACATTTGCAGCATGTGGATCAGATCATCGGCAAAGCGCCTGGCGTGAAGGAATATGGGACGCTTTCGGCCATTATCCTCCAGCAAGGGCCATTGTTCATTGCCGACACCTACGTGTCTTATGATCCGACGGCCGAGCAATTGGCTGAAATGACGATGATGGCGGCCGATGAAGTTCGCCGGTTCGGCATCGAGCCGAAGGTGGCGTTCGTATCGCATTCGAGTTTCGGTTCGGCGGATACGGCATCGTCGGTGAAGATGCGGCAGGCGCTGGCGCTGTTGAAAGGGTGGGCGCACGATCTGGAGGCGGAAGGCGAAATGCATGCAGACGCTGCACTGTCGCCTTTCATTCGGGAAGAAATCTTTCCCAATTCGCGACTTCAAGGCGCCGCGAATTTGCTGGTAATGCCAAATCTGGATGCGGCCAACATCGCATTCAATCTGCTGAAGGCGGTTTCTGGCGGTGTGGCCGTCAGCCCCATTCTGCTGGGCGCGGCCAAGCCCGTCCATATCGTGACGCCGTCGATCACGGTGCGCGGCTTGTTGAATATGGCGGCGCTGGCCGTGGTGGATTGCAACAAGATGGTGGCGTCTGGGCAGAGATAATCGGGGTCGCAGTGGCGGACATTTTCATTTCTTACGCGAGTGACGACCGTGAGAAAGCGGCGATGCTGGCGTCCGATCTCGAAGCCGAAGGGTGGTCTGTCTGGTGGGACAGGCATCTGAAGGCGGGAGATATCTACCGCGACGAGATCATGAGAGAGCTCGCTGTGGCTCGTGCGACGATCGTTGTGTGGACGCCCGCCTCTATCAAATCCGAATTCGTGCGCGCCGAGGCGGGCTATTCAAAGGCGCAGGCCAAGCTCATACCCGTCAAGGATCCCAGTCTTGCGTATGGCGACATCCCGCTTCCGTTCGGTGAGATGCACACCGAGAACTTGTCCAGTCGCGTTCTGATACGCGGGGCAATCGTTGCGTTACTTGCAAAACCGAAAGTAGAGGCGAGCGGCTGGTGGATTTCGACACGCATTCTTCGATCTGAGTTTTTGACCTGGGCGGCTCTCGTCTGCAGTGCCGTTACGATCTTTTCAGCGCTGCAATCAGTTCTGCAACTTTCGGCAATGGCGCGGTGGGTTACCGAGCACTGGCACGCTTGGACGATCATGCTCTGGGAGATAGCACTTGGTTGGACCGGGATAAAAGTTCCCGCGGTCATAGCTCCACTGCTGTCGTTCTTCGTGTTTGCGCTGGTGATGGCGATCGGCGTTCGCTTGCGGCAGGGTCCGCCCGTGCTGCGATGGCGGCAGCCACGACGAGAAGACGTACTGGAATGGGCGGCGACATCCAGTTTCATGCTGTCGCTATTTCTGGGTGTTGCGTATGTGCTTTTCTGGGAGGTTCTGACCTTTTCCCATTTCATTCCATTGCTGGTGATTATCGGTTTCAATGGAGTGAGCGAGCTTTTCTTTGAACAGGATTTGTTCGGTACTGCCGACGACTATTTGTTTCTAGCGTTATTCATTGCGCTGGCACTTGTGCTGGTCGGGCCGCGATTACTCTTCCCGGATATCAGTTATGCGACATCCCAAACGCCCGATGCAAAATCGGCGAGAGATTTGCTTGTTTCGATCAATCCATTTTTTTCAATTTTCGTGTTCTGTCCATTTATCATGACGCGCATCGCGCCCGTGCGTGGATTGGCGAAGCGACTGGCGTTCTCGGTGATCGGGGTCGCGTTGCTTGCGGGCCTGAACAAGGTTGCCGTTCACACGGCCGACATTCGTGCGTTCTTCACGTTCAGCTGATGATTGCAGTCTAAGGGAATCCAGCAAAGCGACGGGTTCTCGGTTTTGAGTGTTCACCCTTTCGCTTTGCTGGTTGATGTTTATTCTTTACTTCGCTGGTTAGTGTTTATTCAAAATCTACCCAGACGCCTTTATTCCAATATCCACGACCTTCGCGACCCTCGCGCCAGCGGTATTTTCCGGCGTCAGCGTCATCCCATTTCCACCCATCGGGGCGCACCGTCAGCCGGAACTCCGGTCTATAATCGTAGCGGGCACTGGTGCGCCAGCAGTCGCCTTCTTCGTTGCAGACCACTTCTGCGGATGAGGCCGTAGCAGACACGACAAGTGCCCCTGACGCGGCCAAGAGCGCAATGCATAAGGATTTCATGAGTCGTACTCCGTGGTGAGACGCCAAATTGATGGCAAAAAACGCGAGGGGGTGGTGTTTGTTCCCTCCATCGTGCATTCCGAGTACTCGGAGCGTTGCCACTGCAGCGCCGAAGCCGCTATGTCTCCCGCCGTGATCCTTTTTCGACCCGCTACATTTCTGAGAACTGGAACCTGCTCATGCCATCGACGGTTTTCGACAGTGCCATCTATCGCGATGCCTTCGGGTCACCGGCGATGCGGGCGATCTTTTCCGACAGCTCGCTGGTGGCGCGCTATGTCGAGGTCGAGGTGGCCTTGGCAAAAGTGCAGGGCGCGCTCGGTTTGATACCGGTCGAAGCTGCCGAGGCCATCGGGAAGGCTGCGGATGCGACGCAAATCGACATGGCGAAGCTCAAGACGGAGACCGATCTGGTCGGCTATCCGATCGTCGGTGTCGTGCATCAACTGCAGAAACAGGTCGGGGACGCCGGGCG
>JANLYD010000228.1:0-2398 GCA_031365465.1 Hyphomicrobiaceae bacterium | reverse complement strand
CGATGCAACTTTGTCGATGACGGTGAGGCGTGTGGCGAACGTGGTGCCGTGTTTGGCGTATGCGGTGCCGTCGATGCCTGCGGAAAACACCACGCGGGTGGTTTGCTGGATGTCGGTGAAGGCTTCGCGCCATCTCGGATGGGTTGGGCTCATATGTGCGCCGGTGATCGTGACTAAGCGTCCGCCGGGGGCGAGGCGTGCAAGGGCCGCTTTGATGTGCCGCATGGCGGCGTCGGCGACGGGTCCGTCGACGTGAGCTGCGACGGAAAAGGGTGGGTTCATGATGACGAGTGTGGGCGTGTGTTCGGCGGCCAGCAGGTCGTGGATGGCGGCGCCGTCATGGCCGCATACGGGCACGCCGGGAAAGCTGTGCGCGAGCACAGGGCGGCGGTTGGCTGCGAGTTCGTTGAGGACCAGTCGGCCGCCAGCGATTTCGGCGAACACGGCCAGCAGACCGGTGCCGGCGGAGGGTTCGAGAACAACGTCGGTGGAGCTCACCTGCGCGGCCACGCTTGCGACGTAGGCGAGCGGCATGGGTGTCGAGAACTGCTGGTAGGCTTGGCTGGTTTCTGAGCGGCGGGTGTGGGTGGGTAACAGCTTGCCGATTTTTTCGAGCATGGCGAGAAACGTGTGCGGTGTGCCGGCACGCTTCAGCATGGCCGGGCCAAATTTTCGCACGAACAGCACGCTGGCGATTTCGCCGGCGTCGTAGGCTGTTTTCCAGTCCCAAGCGCCTTCGCCGTCACTGCCGCCATAGGCGCGCGTCATGAAGGTATCGAGATCTGCCGTGGTGAGCGGGAGGCCAGGCGTGATGTGTGCGAGGATGGCTTTCGCTGCGACCAACAACGCGGGTGTGGTCTCTGCGGGTGGGGCAAGTGCGGCGGCAAACAGAGTATCCATGACGTGTCCTTCTGAGGATTGAACGGGGGGTGGAACGGCAAAGCCCGGCGCGGTGGCCGGGCTTGTTCGTTGCAAGAGCATGCGGTCGCGCGCGTCAGTCGGCGGTGTCGGCGAAGGGGCTGTCGGTGGCCTCGCGGAGGAAGTCAGGCAGCGCATCGTGCGGCACGTCGCTGGCGGCCGTGTCATCACCAACATCGCCGGGCGCGTCGTCTTCGAACGTGCGGAGCGCTTCAGGCAGCCAGCCGGAGCCGGCGAGCATACGTTCGGCTTCCTTGGCCATGTCGGATTTGCGCATGTGCGCGATCATGTCGACGAATGACTGGCCTTTGACTTCCAGAACCGCTTCCAGAACGCGCGATTTAGGCACGCGATCAAAGTAGTTTTCAGCCGTCGGTTCCCACCCGGCGGCGGCAACATCGAGCGCGGCATCGCGGGCCACGATATCGGCGTGTTCGGTACAGCCGGTGGGCGAGTGATAGTGGGCGTAGTGCGCGGTCAGTGTCTGGCTGACGCAATGGGCGAGCAACTCGCAACGGTGCTGACCCTTTAGGGCCTTGAGCGTGTCCCAGAGGTCGCCAGCGCCGGCGGGGAGACGGCTTTGCCAGCCCGCGTGGCGGGCAACGATCGCGGTGGCCGGCCGGCTGTCTGAAAGGCCGGGGGTTTCGGCGTTGGCGGCGACACACTCGGCGTGCAGCTTAAGGCAGGACCCGCGTGCAGCGTTGTAGAACAGCTTTAGGCACAACACGTGCAGCAGTGCGACCATCGCCAGATCGGTGTCACGGGCGACCGCATCGCGCAGAGCCAGCGTGCGATAGCTCGAGAGTTCCTGGAGCAGGCGCTCGGACAACTTTTTGACGCCGTCGTCGGGTTCGCCAGCGTCGTCAAGAGCGTCTTGGCGGGCGTAACTGTCGGCCCCGTCGACGCTCATCGCCCGATCGCTTGGCGTAACTGTGATCGTGCCGTGCTTGGGATCAACGACCAGCGTGGTTATACCGCTCGATCTGCCGCCGTCGTGATCAGTCATCGGCTGTGGTTCATCCTGCCGTCTGACGTAACCGCGTTGGACGTAGAGTTCTCCGGCAGCGCCGATGCTGACGAACGCGCCGGCGATCGCGATCTCAGCGGGATCATACGATCTCGGCCGTACCTCCAAGGCCGCGCGTTCGGCTTCGAGCGCGACGACCTCGATCGCTTCTTCGTCTGTGAACGTTTCATGCGGGTCGGCGTTGAGCGCATCGATCACGCAGTCGATCTCGGCGCAGCGGTCAAGTTCGGCGTCCGACATCGCGATGTCCTTACCATGCAGTATGCGCAGGCCGGTCTGACGTCCGTAGGGAAACGAGATGCCGGTTTCGATCCACAGCCACCCTTCCGTGGCGACAGCCTCCGTTGCCGTCTGTAGCTTTGCAGCGATGAGCCGGTCGAGCGTGACGAGGTCTTGGAAATAGCACTGCGTATCGGTGGAGAAGAGATCGCGCGCGACGATCCCGCCGGCCTC
>JANLYD010000207.1:0-6092 GCA_031365465.1 Hyphomicrobiaceae bacterium | reverse complement strand
GGCGGCCCCCCAAGGTCCGTTGCTCGCGCCGACGCCACTCACGTTGGCCGAAACCGCCTCCGTGTTCGGAGAAATGCTGACCTTCAAGGCCTTGCTCGCCGCCACCACCGACCCGCGCGAACGCAAAGCGCTGATGGCCGGTAAGGTCGAGGACATGATCAACACCGTGGTGCGTCAGATCGCATTCTACACCTTCGAGCGCCGGGTGCATGAAGCGCGACGCGCCGGAGAACTGACCTCCGAACAGCTCGGCGATATCTGGTTGGACGTGCAAAGGCAGAGCCTGGGCCCGGCCATCGATCTCAAAACCGGCTATGAAAATTTCTGGGCGTACATCCCGCACTTCATTCATTCGCCGTTCTACGTGTACGCCTACGCGTTCGGCGACTGCCTCGTGAACTCGCTCTATGGCCTCTACCAGGAGGCGCACCCGGGATTTGTTCAGAAATACTTCGACATGCTCAAGGCGGGCGGCTCAAAGCACCACTCCGAACTGCTGGCGCCGTTCGGCCTCGACGCCCGCGACCCCATGTTCTGGGGCAAGGGCCTCGCGGTCCTCGAAGGCATGATCGACGAGTTGGAAAAGATGTGACGATGCGTCGTGTTTGCTTGCGGTCTTGATGGGGAGGCTGGTGGGCGAGGCTGGCAGCGCCTCATGCCCGACCGTAGCAACACGATGCCATATCAGCCCCACCCTGTCGCCTAGGTGGTTACCCAGTGGGTCAAACTTCCAACCCTTGCGCTGCCGCATAGGCTTTCAAGGGCTCGCGGAGGCTGCCTTCGCTGGTTTCCATCAACGCTGCGAGATGGCGGGTCAGCCCGACTGCATCCAATCCAAGAACCATCGTCTTGACCGGGCCGATACTCGACGGCGCCATCGACAAGCTGCGATAGCCGAGCCCGATCAGCGCCATCGCGTCCAATGGCGACCCCGCCATTTCCCCGCACAGAGAAATCGGCGTTTTATGTCGGACGGCCGCATCGGCCACGCTTTTGAGCGCGCGCAACGCCACGACCGACAAGCGATCATAGCGGCCAGCGACTCGTTCGTTGTTGCGGTCGGCGGCGAACAGGTATTGCAGCAAATCGTTGCTGCCGACCGAAACGAAGTCGACGCGGGGCATCACTGCATCGAGCTGGTACAGCAGCGACGGCACCTCGAACATGATCCCTACGTGCACACGCGCGGGCACCGGCCCCCCGCGCCGTCCCACCAGCGCGATTTCGCGATCGATCAACGCGCGCGCCGCATCGATTTCACCGACCGTCGTGATCAGCGGCAGCATGACCCGCAGCTCGCGAGACCCCGCACCCCGCAGCAACGCCCGCACTTGCGTGCGCAGCAATCCCGGCCGATCCAACGCCATCCGAATCGCTCGCCAGCCCAGCGCCGGATTTTCCTCCTCCGGGTGCCGCAGATAAGGCAGTGCCTTGTCGCCGCCCACATCCAGCGTGCGGAACACGACGGGCCGCTCCCCGGCTGCGTCCAACACTTCGCGGTAAAACTGCGATTGCCGCTCCATACGCGGCAGCGTCGGCGCCACCTGGAATTCCAGCTCGGTGCGGAACAGCCCGACGCCGTCGGCGCCCGACGCCGCGATCTGCGCAAGCTCCATCTGTAGCCCGGCGTTGATGCTCAACCCGATGCGCTGACCGTCGCGCGTAATGGCCGGTACGTTTTTCAGCGACTTGTATTTACGGCGCTTACGGGCGCGGAAGCGGGCTTTGTCCGAGTACGCCGCGATGACCTCCGAGCGGGGGCGGATATGCACGTCGCCGGTTTCCGCATCCACGATGATCGGATCACCGACGAACACACGCTCCATCACTCCGCGCGCCTGCCCGACCGCAGCAATGCCCATCGCTTTGGCGATGATCGCCACATGGCTTTGCCCGCCACTGTCCTCGATTACCAAGCCTTTGATGCGCGACCGGTCGTAGTCCATCAAGTCGGCCGTACCCATGGTGCGTGCCACCAGGATTGTATCTGTCGGCAGCGCCACGGGAAGCAGTTGGCCGATTTTCCGCCCGGCCAGAACTCTCAACAACCGATCCGACAATTCGTCGAGATCCTTCGCCCGTTCGCGCAGATAGCTGTCGCTGAGCGCGCTCATGCGCGCCCGCATCGCATTCTGCTCGCGCGCCACCGCCGCCTCGGCCGTCAACCGGCCCTGCTGAATGCCTTCCTTCATGCGACGCAGCCAGCCACGATCGTTGGCGAACATCCGATGCGTTTCGATCACGTCGCGATGCTCTCCCGGCGCCGCCAGATCGTTCTGTTCGAGCAACTCGTCGAGCGTCGCTTTCAAGTCTCCGACGGCAGTCTCCAGTCGCTCGATCTCGAGCGCGGGATTGTCGCTGGTCAACTCGCGGACGACGATCCGGCTCTCATGAATGACGACATGCCCGAGCGCGAGGCCCTCGGCGATCGGTTGCCCGCGCACCAGATGCGACCGCGTCGGCGAAAATTCCGGCGCCGAATTCACACCCGCGACATCGCCCGAAACCAGATGCTCCGCGAGCACCATCGCCGTCGTTTCGAGCACCTCGACGTCGTCGTCGTTGTACACGCGCTCGGTGCGGTTCTGCACAACCAGCACGCCCAGTACAACGCTGCCGCCACGCGAAATCGGCACCGCCAGGAGCGAGTGATAAATCTCTTCGCCGGTTTCCGGCCGATACGAGAACGACGGATGGTTCTGCGCGTCTGACTCGTTGACCGGTTGCGCCAGATCCGCGCATCGCCCCACCAATCCCTCGCCGCGCATCATGAAGGTCGTGTGCTTTGCACTCGCGTTGAGGCCTTCGGTCGCAAACAGCTCCAGACTGCCGTCGTTGCGCTGCAGATAGATCGAACAGACATCGGCGACCATGTGCCCGGCAACTTGACGCACGATCGTATCGAGGCGCGTTTGCCCATCGCTGGGTTCGGCCATGATTTCGCGCAATCTGCGCATGAAAATGCGCAGCGCCTTCTCAGGAGCGGCAAAACGCGGGTCTGTACCTCGCGGATCTTGCATGTCGCCTGCCGGTTGCGATGGACCTTGGTCCGCTCGTGAAAACTTAACTGCCTCCGAACACCACGTATCCAGAGCCGTTCACAGAGAATAGTAGCTTGTGCCGTTTCTAGCACGAAACGGCGGGCGCGCGTTTGCATAAATTAGCGGCAACTGCGCGTTTCGCGCGCGGCCACGGCACGTTTGCGACCGTACGGTCTATTCCTTGTCGAGGCCGTAGAGCGAGTGCAACGTTCGAACCGCCAGTTCCGAATATGCGGCGTCGATCAACACGCTGATCTTGATCTCACTGGTTGTGATCGCGAGGATGTTGATCCCTTTCGCCGCCAGCGCCTTGAACATCATTGCGGCAACGCCGGCGTGACTGCGCATGCCCACACCGATGACGGAAACTTTCACCACGTCGGCCGAGCTGTTGACGTCGAAGTAGCCGATCTCCTTCTGCACCCCTTTCAGGACCTCCAGCGCTCGCGGCAACTCCGCTTCCTGCACCGTGAAGGTCATGTCCGTATGTTTGCCGTCGGACGACAGGTTCTGCACGATCATGTCGACGTTGACGTTCGCCTCGGCCAACGGGCCGAACACGCGCGCTGCCACGCCGGGCTTGTCGGCAATCTTGAGCAGCGTGACCTTTGCTTCGTCCTTGGCAAAAGCAATACCGCTGACGACTTGCTGTTCCACGATCTCATCCTCACTGCATACGATTGTGCCGGTTTCACCCCACGTTTCAGGCGTCGTCGCTCTCATGGAGTCGGCAGCCGCGAAGCTCGATAGCACGCGCGTCCGCATCTTGTAGACCATCGCCAGTTCCACCGAGCGCGTCTGCAACACCTTCGATCCCAGCGATGCCATCTCAAGCATCTCCTCGTAGGAGACTTTGGCCATGCGCCGGGCTTTCGGAACGACGCGCGGATCGGTTGTGTAAATGCCATCGACGTCGGTATAGATGTCGCACAGATCAGCTTTGAGCGCGATCGCCAGCGCAACTGCACTCGTGTCGGATCCCCCCCGGCCAAGGGTCGCTATTCTCTGCCGTTCGGGTTCGATGCCCTGGAACCCGGTCACGACAGCGACTTCGCCGCTATCGAGCCGCGCGCGCAACTTGCTGCCGTCGATGTCCTTGATTCGCGCCGCTCCGTGCGCGTTGTCGGTCAGGATCGGCACCTGCCAACCCTGCCAAGATCTCGCCGACACCCCCATCGATTGCAGGCAGATCGCCATGATTCCGGCCGTTACCTGTTCGCCTGACGCAACCACGGCATCATACTCGCGCGCGTCGTGCAACAGCGATGCCTCCCGCACCCACGCGACGAGCTGGTTGGTGGCACCCGACATAGCCGAGACGACAACCGCAACTTTATTGCCGGCATCGACCTCGCGCTTGACGTGACGAGCAGCATTTTTGATTCGTTCGACGTTCGCGACGCTCGTGCCGCCGAACTTCATCACGATCAGAGCCATAGGTAGATCGCGACGAGCGCCCCCAGATTATGCAGCGAAGATGGTATGCGGATATGGACTACGATTAGAATGCCGGGGTTGTTTAGCCACTCGGGCCGGACCACGCAACCCGCTAGATTGCCGTCGCCCCGGCCGTGCTGGCATCCTCGACAATACCGGACAGTTCGGCCAGAAGTTCGGCCCACGCGCGAGCCATGGCGGGTGTCCATTCCGGTCCGAGAACTTGGCACACGCTGTCGGCGATGGCCGCAAAAAAGAGCACAAATTTATCAGCCGTTACACCAAGCCCGCCATGATTGATCGCTTCGGCGCGAATGAGATTGCCGCCGAACTGTTCGTCCGTTCCAAAATCCATCAGCGCCCGGATCGCCCAAGCCAGCATCGATCCCCGCACCGCACCATCGCGATCCATCACGAAGAACGCCTCCAACTCTGGATGCGCGTCGAACAAGCGCGCGTAGACCAACGGCGTGAGGTCCACGCAGCGCATCCCCGCCAACTCGAAACTCGATGTCACGAGATCACTACGCATGACGCCCCATTTTCCATCCGGCCCTTGCCGCAAGCGTAGGAGCGCCGCCTAAGTCCGCTTGACCGGACCGCCGCGCACATGATCCCCGCGTGTACTGACCGCTCCCGTCAACGGCCCACCCGGCATCATCGGGCGATCCGGCCAATGCCCGAGGCTCTTGATCCGGTCGTACATCACGATCGCACCCGCCATCGCGACGTTGACACAGAACCGGGTCGGAATTTTCACCACATGCTGACACCGCGCCAACAGCGGCTCCGACAGCGACCCCATTTCCGGCCCCAGCACATATGCCGCCCGCAACGGATGCTTGAACGACGGCAGATCAATCGCCCCGTCGATCAACTCGATGCCGACCAGCACGCACCCCTGCGGCAACGCCATGTCGTCGAGCCCACCCCAATTGTAATGCGGCAGATGCAGTTGCCCCTTGGAGGTATCGGCATAGGCTTCGTCCCGGCGATAGGTCGCCCCGACCGTAAACGTGAACGCAGCCCCGAACCCGTGCGCACTCCGCATCAGATTGCCTAGGTTCAACGCCTTCGACATGCGCTCCGCGCCAATGCCGAAGTAACCGCGCGTGGCGGGATCGTGAGTGGGGGGAGGCTGTGGAAGGGTCATGAACTGTGATGAGGGTTAAGGGGCGCAACGCTGCAGCACCTCCTAGGTACGGAATGTCCGCCGACAGGTCCAGACCTCGCGTGGGCGCACGATGCCGTTTCACCTTGTCATCGCGCTGGTGACCCGCAGGGGACATTGTGGCGTCCGATTGCCTCTCCCTATCGCCTTCGATGGGGAGAGGGCCTCGTTTGACCAAACGTCGGTCCGGGCCAAGAAGAGGCATCGTGGTCGTGTCGGCTCAAGCCGTTGGCACGGTCGCTATGTCGGAAACTGCGGTCCGATCAAAAAATGTGTGTGGCGGAACTGCTCTCGTTCAGGCTCGACCCAGTTCGGCTGCCAGAACAGAGCGTCGAGATGCACCACGGGCAGATCAAGTGCTGCTCCAATGCATTGAGCGAGCGTGGATTTGCCTGACCCGGCGTTGCCGAAGATGACGATGCGGCGCGGTTGCTGTGACAGCA
>JANLYD010000170.1:0-5017 GCA_031365465.1 Hyphomicrobiaceae bacterium | reverse complement strand
GCTTCCGGTGGATGGTTTTCCGAACGCGCGACCACGATGGCGGTGTCCGGCGTGCCCAGTCGTTTGTCGGCGCGATCGAGTTCGAAGCCCGCAGCGCCGTGTCCGGAAAAGCCGAAGCCGCCGATGATTTCGTCGGCGATGCCATCGAACATCCACGCAGTTTTGGGATTGGCGCGTCCCTCCGGCGTGATGCGATAGTGCGAGCCGACGAAGTTGCCTTGCGCCGTAAACCCGATGCCGACGAGCTTCTGCGGCGGGCGTCCGTTGCGACGCCACAGGCCACCATATTCGCCGTCGAACTGATTGTAGTATTCGCCTGGTTCGGCGGCCCAGGCGCGGATGCCGCCCTCGGCGCGGCGGATCTCGATGACGCCCGGCTTCTCAGGCGACAACGCGATCTTCCAATAGAACCCATTGCCGCCGAGATACATGAAGCGGCCGCCGCGATCGCGATACGTCTCCAGCGCGTCGAGCATTTCGCCCGTGTGATATTCGGGATGCGAGCCGGTCATCACGCAATCGTAGCGCGACAACAGGTCGGCGCCCTCGTGATGCAGTTCCCAATCGGTGATCAGATCGAAGGCGTGGCCTTTGGTTTCCAGCCACGCCAGCAGATGGGAGTCAGCCGGATAGTGACGCAGGCCCGACGCGCGAATGTCGGGATAGGGATACGTGACGTAGCCGACGCGCAGGTTGAGCATGGGGCGATGCCATGAGGCGATAGCGATGCCGGCCCCGTCGGTGTGGTGGTTATAGGTCGAGAGCCCGTACTCGCGATGATCGCCGGGATTGTGCGGATAGGCCTGCCATTCGTGCGTTTGTTTGCGCCACGCGGCCTGCCACTTGGGATCGGCGGTCCACTCCGGCCGCGCGTGATTTCCGTAGACGGTATAGGTGAAGGTCGAGACCAGCACCGCGAGCTTTGCCGTTTGCGTGTCCTTGGGTGGCACTACGAAGAACGGAATGTTGTCGACGGCGTCGCCGGCTTTGAGAATGAGCGCATAGGCGCCGGATTTGAGATCGGCGGGAACGGTGTAGGCGTGCGTTGCGGGCCAACAGCAGTCGTCGATGTCGTCTGCGTGAAAATGGATGGCGCCGTATTGCTTGGGCGCGTGGCGATAGCATTGCTCACGACCCGTCCAGGTCGAGCCTCGCACCGCGCGCGTGGGCGTGTTGAGAAGCGTGCCGTGCAGCGCCAGCGGGCCGGTATCGATAATGCGGGATGTATGCATATCACGCGAGAAATCCCAGGCGGCAACGAGGCCGGGCAACGTCTCACCGCCAGTTGCGCGCGCGATCTCGTCAGGCGTCAAGGCGCGGTCGTAGATCTTGGGAGCTTCGATTTTGCCGTTGAAACGATAGGGGGCGGTGTGTTCGCTGGTTGCGCCGATCAGAACCGCAGCGCCGCCGAGGCGTACGGCTTCAGGTGCATTGGCGCTCGTGAGGTGCGGCGCACGTATCGCGCGGCCAGCTTCCAGCGGCTGCACCCCCATGTTGAGCCTCCCAGTGCTACGATCGAAGCTGACCCACACGTGATGCCAACGATGCAGTTCCACAGGGGTCGGAGTTTCGATGTTGCGAACGCCAACGCTGCCGGCATCGTGAGATCCGACGCAAATCGACGTGACCAGCCTGCCGCATCGATCGAGGCCGAGAGCGATGCCGCAGCGCGCCGGATCGATCATCGACAGGATCGTGCGCCCTTCGTCGGCCGCCGCCGTGGCCATGACGGTTGCCAGCAACGTGACGCTGTCGAGGGTGGCGAGGGGTGGCGCGACAGCTATGACACCGTATGATCCGCGGTTGATCGCGTTTTTTGAGGGCGTCGAAATGCCGTGAAGCCCATCGGCTGCGACTGGCACTGTCTTGATGGCCATGCCGGCGGGATTGGGATCGGCCGAGATGACGCGGACGACGCTGGCGTCCACGATATCCGCTGTCGCATTCGACACGTGAAAGCGGATCGTTTCACCGGGCCGGACGGACAAGCGATCAGCGTAGCCTGTCAACAACAACATCAGTCTGAACTCCCGAATGGATTGTCATACAAAGCGAACGTTCGCCTCGACGCGCCACAGACCAACACAGCGTCATGGCCGCGCGGGCGGCCACCCAAGCAAGTCCGTTTCGATCACTGCGGCCAACCGATCACTTCAGTATCGCGTCCAGGAAAAATCCGAAGGGCGACGCCTATTTTTAGCTTGCTTGGGTGGCCGCCTTCGCGGCCATGACAAAAAGGGAAGCGAAGTTTTTCAGCGCTTTGCAGCCGCGGCGCGCAGTTGACTGATCGTCTGCTTGACCGAGATTGCCTCAGGATCGGTTTTGACTTCGATGATCGCGGCGACGCCGCTGGCGAGTGCGCGCTGCAATGCGGGGCCGAATTGCTCCGTTTGCGTGACGGTCTCGCCATGCGCGCCGAAACTGCGCGCGAATGCCGCAAAATCTGGATTTCGCAACTGTGTTCCGACCACGCGCGTCGGGTACTCGCGCTCCTGATGCATGCGGATCGTGCCGTACATGCCGTTGTTGACCAGCACGGTGACGATCGGCAGATCATACATCATCGCGGTGGCGAGTTCCTGGCACGTCATCATGAAACACCCGTCGCCGGCGAAGTTGACGACGGTCTGCTTCGGCGACGCGAGCTTTGCGGCAATCGCCGCGGGCAGTCCATAGCCCATGCTGCCCGAGGTCGGAGCCAATCCGCTGCGATAGTTCTTGTACTCGAAGTAGCGATGCAGGAACGCCGCGTAGTTGCCTGCGCCGTTGGTGACGATCGCGTCCTCAGGCAACGTCTCGGAACAATGCCGCATGATCCGCTCGAGCTGTACGTTGCCCGGCGTCGGCAACGGTTTCCAAGCAGCCACGCACGCCGCTCGCAACTCAGCGGTTTGCGCGGCCCAGGCAGGCTTGGGCGCCACGTTCAACCCACGCAGCGCATCGGCAAATGCGGATGCCGTCGATACGATGGGAATATCGGCGCGGTAAACGGTTCCGAGTTCGTCGGGGCTCGGATGCACGTGCACGAAGGTCTGCTTCGGGTTGGGAATGTCCAGCAACGTGTAGGCCGATGTCGTCATCTCGCCGAGGCGCGCGCCGACCACCACCAGAAGATCGGCCGATTTAACGGCCGCTGCGAGTTTCGGGTCGATGCCGATGCCGGCGCAACCAACATAGCAGCGGTGGCGATTGTCGACGTAGTCCTGATAGCGGAACGCGGTGGCCAGCGGGATCGAGAGCTTGTCGGCGAAGGCTTCGACATGGCGCGCGGTCTCGATCGACCACCCGGGCCCGCCGACGATCATCAGCGGGCGTTCGGCTTTGGCGAGCGCCGCCGAGAGCGCCGACATCGCCTGACCCGATGGCGCACTGACAGCCACCTGCGCCGGCTTGGCGTCGGCCACGTCGGCTTCGGCCGACAGCATGTCCTCCGGCAAGCCGATCACCACCGGTCCCGGCCGGCCTGACATGGCTGTGTGATAGGCGCGGCTGACGTATTCAGGAATTCGCTTGGTGTCGCGAACCACAGCCGCCCATTTGACGAATGTGCCGAGCACACTCTTCGTCTCGATCTCCTGGAACGCTTCCCGATCTTCGGTGTCGGCAGCAGGCAGGCCGAGGAACAAAATCATCGGTGTGCTGTCCTGCTGCGCGATATGCAACCCGGCCATGGCGTTGGCGAGGCCCGGTCCGCGCGTGACGAAGCAGATGCCGGGCTTGCCCGTCATTTTGCCCCAGGCTTCCGCCATCATCGACGCCCCGCCCTCCTGCCGGCAGATGATCGTTTTGATCGACGCGCCGTGAAGGCCGTCGAGCGCTGCGAGAAAGCTCTCGCCCGGCACGGTAAAGGCACACTTGGCGCCGTTGATTGCGAGTTGATCGACGAGGATTTGGCCGCCGTGGCGCATGGGTCTGGTTCTCTTGGCGAACTGGAAGTGTGGCGTTTGTAACAGACCAGATGCCGGAGGGGCAGGTAAAGGGGGCAAAGAGGGACGGCAGCTACGCGAAAGCACGTGACGGTCCGTAATGCGGCTCGGAAGGCGGCGCAGACAGCATCGACGCTGGTGGAGACGCGAGGGAGCGGCTAGTCTTGTGCTGTCGTCCGGCCCGCGCGTGCAGGGTTGGAGATGTCCAGGTGTCGAACAGCAGAGCGTGGATGGTGTTGCAGGTGCGAGCGGTAGGATTTGGCTTTCGGGCGGGCTGGGTGCGCATGGCAGCGCTGTCGCTTGCGCTCGGCGTCGGTCCCGCATTGGCCGAAGACATCGCGGTGCCCCAGCAGCCGACCGAGCCAGTGCCGGCCAAAGCCTTCGGTGTGTTCGATCAGGCGTGCGCGGGCTGCCACCAGATCGGCAAACTCAAGAATGGGCGTCAGCCGTCGGGCGCGCTCGGCAATATTCTCGATCTTGCAGCACTCGCCCGCAATCCTGCTTTGGTGACGCCTGGAAATGCCGATGCTTCGCCGCTCTATACCAGCATGCAGAGCCGCGCGATGCCCACCGAACTGCCCGGCGACGCTGCCGCGACCGAACTGACGGCGACCGAACTTGCAGCCGTGCGCGACTGGATTGAGCGACTGCCTGTGGTGACCGGATGCGGCGAGCGTGTGCGCATGAGCGGCGCGATGATTGCCAAGACCGTCGGAAGTGCAGTGCAGGCGCTGGACGCAGTGCGCGCCGCAAAGGCGCGTTTCATCTCGCTGGCGCCGCTCTATAACAGCTGCGCCACCGACAGCGAACTGGTGGGCGCGCGGCAAGCTGTTGCACTTGTGATCAATGCGCTGTCGCCTGCTCTCGAACCCGCGCCGCTGACCTCACTCGGACCGGACGGAGTGGTCCTGCAAGTGGATCTTGGCGCGATCGGGTGGACCGCTACTGCGTGGGACAAGCTTGCGCAACGCGCACCGGCAGCCTCGTTCACGCCATTCGACGACGCGGTGCGAGCGGCGACCGGAACGTCCGTGCCCATGGTGAACGGCGACTGGTTGGCCGACGCTGCGACGCGCGCGCCATTGTATTAC
>JANLYD010000169.1:0-7849 GCA_031365465.1 Hyphomicrobiaceae bacterium | reverse complement strand
GCTGACCTGGCTGCTGGTGCCTGCGCCGATCGCCGCTGGACAATGAGACGCCGCTGCAGCGCACGCGCCACCCCTGCCGAAATTCGTTGGCAAAAAAGCTGGAGGTCTCTCGCTGCTGTGGCCAAGGCGTGTCAATTCGTGCGAATTCGCTTATAGGGGGCGCGCAGGCCGCGTTTGCGTCGGGGTTGGGGACCCACGCAGATGCCGTGCCTGCCACGTCAATCAAGTGTGGCCTGCGCACTTGAATGAGGCACGCGACTGCGAGGACACTCGCAACGTGCGCCGTTGAAATACGAGCTTAATTCCGCCATCGCACCCGGCGCACTCTCGAGGCGGGGACATCGGCGGCACGGGGGATCGCATGCTCTATGAACTGGTGGCTTTCGCCGATCAATTCGGGCCGCTCAACGTTTTTCGCTACATCACGTTCCGCACCATGGGCGCGCTGGTGACGGCGCTGCTGTTCGTGTTTCTGTTCGGCCCGGCGATCATCGATCTACTGCGGATCAAGCAGGGCAAAGGCCAACCGATCCGTGAAGATGGTCCGAAGTCACATTTCGCCAAGCGTGGTACCCCGACGATGGGTGGACTGATGATCCTTGCCGGGGTCACCGTATCGACGCTGCTATGGGCCAACTGGGCCAACAAATATGTATGGGTCGTGCTGGCTGTCACGCTCGCCTATGGCGCGATCGGGTTTTACGACGATTATCTGAAGGTGACGAAACAGACCACCTCCGGCTTCGGCGGCAGTGCGCGGTTGTTGCTGGAATTTTTGGTGGCGGCCATCGCCACCTACGCGATCATCAAGATGTCGCCGGCGTCACTGGCGGGCAAACTGGCGGTGCCGTTCTTCAAGAGCGTACTGCTCGACCTCGGGCTGTTCTTCGTGCTGTTCGGCATGATCGTGATCGTGGGCGCGGGCAATGCCGTGAACCTGACCGATGGGCTGGACGGGCTCGCGATCGTGCCCGTCATGATCGCTGCCGCTACGTTCGGGTTTATCGCCTACGCCATTGGCCGTATCGACTTTGCCCGCTATCTGCAGGTCACGCACGTGTCGGGGGTCGGCGAATTGTCCATCGTCTGCGGTGCGCTGATCGGCGCCGGCCTGGGCTTCCTGTGGTTTAATGCTCCGCCCGCCATGATCTTCATGGGCGACACCGGATCGCTGGCGCTCGGCGGCGCGCTCGGCGCCATCGCCGTGTCGACCAAGCATGAAATCGTGCTGGCGATCTGCGGCGGCCTCTTCGTGCTCGAGGCGATGAGCGTCATCATCCAGGTGGCGAGTTTCAAAATGACCGGCAAACGGGTGTTTCGAATGGCCACGTTGCATCATCATTTCGAGAATAAGGGCTGGGCCGAAAGCACCGTCGTCGTCCGCTTCTGGATCGTGTCGGTGATCCTCTCGCTGATCGCGCTGTCTACCCTGAAGCTGCGCTGATGCTGTCGACGCACCGACACGCCAGTTTTGTTCGGTCGCGCAAGGACTTGATCCAACCTACGGATGCGGCAGTCGCGGCTTTGCAAGATTGCCAACCCAAAGCACCGGCCGGATTCCCACCCCACTTGTGGGGGAGGGTTAGGGTGGGGGGGCCGGCTGCTGCGGCGCTCAAACCGCGCCAGCCTTTCGTATTGCGCCAGCCCCCCACCCCTAGCCCCTCCATACGAGGGGGAGGGGAATCAGATCGCGCTCCTGATCGGCCCCCTGCACGATCTTCGTCTTGCGCGCTAAGGTGCGCGGCATGATTCGGATCACGACATTTGCCAACCGAAAGGTCGCCGTGTTCGGACTGGCGCGATCGGGCATCGTGTCAGCGGAAGCGCTACGCGACGGCGGCGCCACCGTCGCTTGCTGGGACGATGGCGACGCCGGTCGCGCCGCCGCCATGAAAGCCGGCCTGTCGCTGGTCGATCTGAGGCATGCCGACTGGAGCCAATTCGCCGCGCTCGTGCTCGCGCCCGGCGTGCCGCTGACCCATCCCAAACCGCATTGGACGGCGGAGAAGGCCAAAGCTGCCGGTGTGGAAATCATCGGCGACATCGAACTGTTTTTCCGCGAGCGCGCGAAGCTTTTTCCCGACGAAGGCGAGGCCGACAAGCGCTGCCCCGTCGTTTGCATTACCGGTACAAACGGCAAGTCGACGACCACGGCGCTGATCGCCCACATCCTCAAATCCGCCGGAAAAGACGTGCAGATGGGGGGCAACATCGGCGTTGGCGTGTTGTCGCTCGCTCAGCCGGCACCGGGGCGTACGTTCGTGATCGAGATGAGTTCGTTCCAGATCGATTTGTGTTCGGACGCGTTTCTGCGCCCCACCGTCGGCGTGCTCCTCAACATCACCCCCGATCACCTCGACCGGCATGGGACGATGGAAGAATATGCGGCGGTGAAGAGTAGACTCGCCCAAGGTGCAGAACTTGCTGTCATCAATCGCGATGACGATTGGTGTCACGGGTCTATGTCTGTCCGCGAACTCGACAACAAACCGATCGTCCGCATTTCGCAACGACCCAATACCGATGCAGAGTTTTACGCCGAGGCTGGTCTCATATATCACCGCGATCCGATGTCGGCCTCAGGCACTCGTCCAACTCAAGTTTCCGACTTGCGCGGCATCGGCGCACTTCGCGGCTTGCACAATGCAGAAAACGCGATGGCGGCTTTTGCTACGGCGCGTGCTCTTGAAGTCCCCGCTGACGTCATCGCCACTGCCATGAAAGCGTTTCCCGGCCTCGCGCATCGCATGGAGCCGCTGGGCCGCATCGGTCGCGCCGTCATTGTCAACGACAGCAAGGGTACCAACGCCGACAGTACCGAAAAGGCGCTGCTGAGTTTTGCTGCTGGAAGCATCTACTGGATCGCTGGCGGAGTCGCCAAAGAGGGCGGCATCGAACCGCTTGCGCCGTTGTTCGGCCGTGTCGCCAAGGCCTACCTGATCGGCGAATGTGCGCCGGAGTTCGCCAAGACGCTCGACGCGAAAAACGTCCCCTACGAAATCTGCGGCGCACTCGACATCGCCGTGCAAAATGCGGCACGCGACGCGGCGGCATGCTCTGCCGCCGAGCCGGTCATTCTGCTTTCGCCAGCCTGCGCATCCTACGACCAGTACAAAAGCTTCGAGCATCGCGGCGATCACTTTCGCTCGTTGGTCGAAGCGCTTCCCGGTTTCACGAAAAAGGCACTCGCGTGAGCACGATGACGATGGACGAGGACAAAGCTACCGCTCCACCGGAAGCGAAACCCGACACCGCCGTGGCAGCCAACACCGACAGCGTGATGCTGGCGGCCGGCGGTACCGGCGGACATCTGTTTCCCGCGCTCGCGCTGGCGCAGGAATTGAAAAGGCGCGGCATCGTTGTCGATCTCATCACCGACATGCGCGGCGATCGCTACGGCTCGAACTTTCCGGCGCGCAACATCTTCCAGGTGCCGTCCGCGACGATCAACGGGCGCTCGCCGGTGGCCGCCGCCAACACCGGCCTGACTCTGGCGAAGGGCGTCGCCAAGGCGCGGCAGATCATCGGCGACATCAACCCGAAAGTCGTCATCGGCTTTGGAGGTTATCCCAGCCTGCCGCCGATGCTGGCCGCGCGATTGCGCCATGTGCCGACGGCCATTCACGAACAAAACGCGGTGCTCGGCCGCGCCAATCGATTCCTCGCGCGCCGCGTGAGCGCCATCGCCACATCGTTCCAGGGCGTGAAGGGCATCGATGTCGGCAGCGCCACCAAAGTGCGGTTCACCGGCAACCCCGTGCGCGACATCGTGCTCGAATGGTCGAAGGAAAACTACGTTCCGCCCAACGCGTCAGGTCCGTTTCAGATTCTGATTTTCGGCGGCAGCCAAGGTGCGCGATTTTTCTCCGACACGCTGCCGGCCGTGCTGGCCACCTATCCGCCGGAAGCACGCGCCGCGTTGCGCATCGTGCAACAGGCACGCGAGGAAGATGTCGCCCGTGTCGAAGCCGCCTACGCTGCTGCCGGCATTCACGCCTATGTGCAGGCGTTCTTTTCCAACCTGCCCGAGGCGATGGCGCAAGCGCATTTGGTGATCGGGCGTGCCGGCGCCTCGACGATCGCCGAGCTCACCGTGATGGGCCGCCCATCGATCCTCGTGCCGTTGCCCAACGCCATCGACAACGACCAGCTCAACAACGCGCGTCGCCTCGCCGACGTGGGAGGTGCTGTGTGCATCGAACAGAAAGACGTCACACTCGAACGGCTGGCGACCGAGATCGCCAATTTGCTGGAAGCCCCGGAAAAGCTCGTCAAAATGGCCGAAGCCGCGCGCAGCGCCGGTCGCCCGAACGCCGTCGTGCTCCTTGCCAACCTGGTCGAAGAACTCATGGGCCGCTGGACGCCCGCAACGGTTTGAGCGTTACGAGTGTAACCGCTGCGTGAGTTTCTTGCCTCGTTTATTTCGTCATCCCGGCGAAGGCCGGGACCCACGCCATTGGACGGTGAAAACGCGGATAGTTGTCGTAGGTCCCGGCCTTCGCCGGGATGACGATGAAAATCAACCGTGGCGTTTCACAACGTAAGTAGGACGAACCTCATGCGCCTTCCCGAGCCCGAAGCTCTCGGTACCATCCACATCGTCGGCATCGGCGGCATCGGCATGAGTGCCATCGCCGAAGTGCTGCACGCGCGCGGCTACACCGTGCAAGGCAGCGACCAGAAAGACGGTGCGAACGTTCAGCGTTTGCGCAAACTTGGCATGCGCGTGTTCGTTGGACATTCGGCCATCAATCTCGTCGGCGCTCAACTCGTCGTCGTGTCCACTGCCGTCAAAGCCGGCAATCCTGAACTCGACGCCGCGCAAGCGAAGGGCCTGACCATCGTGCGCCGTGCCGAAATGCTCGCCGAAATCATGCGGCTCTATTCGACGATTTCGGTCACCGGCACGCACGGCAAAACCACCACCACCTCGCTGATCGCGCATTTGCTCACTGCGGCGGGCGTCGATCCCACCGTCATCACCGGCGGTATCGTGCTCGACTGGGGCACCAACGCGCGGCTCGGGAAAAGCCGCTGGATGGTTGTCGAAGCCGACGAGAGCGACGGCACGTTCGTCGCCATTCCCACCGAGATCGGCATCGTCACCAACATCGATCCCGAGCATCTGGACTATTTCGGTTCCGTCGAAAACATGCATCGCGAGTTCGCCCGCTTCTTCACGCAGATTCCGTTTTACGGGCTGGCCGTCGCCTGCATCGACCATCCCGTCGCGCGCGATCTGATCGACAAGCTTGGCCTGCGCCGCGACGGCAAGCGCCTGCTCACGTATGGCGCGAGCGCGGACGCCGATCTGCGGTTGGGCGCGACTAAAATCGCCGGCCGTTACACGACATTCGACGTGGAGCTTGCCGCCCGCGTTCCCGGCGGCTCGCGACGTCTCGATGGCTTAAAGGTTCCAGTACCAGGCGAACACAACGCAGCCAATGCACTGGCGGCCATCGCCGTCGCGTTGGAAGTCGGTCTCACCGATGCCGAGATCCGCGCGGGACTCGCAAGTTTTTCCGGTGTCAAACGACGCTTCCAACCCACAGGAACGTGGAACGAGATCGAATTTTTCGACGATTACGGCCACCATCCTGTGGAAATCGCCGCCGTTCTCAAAGCGGCCCGCGCCGGCGTATCGCGCGGCGGACGCGTCATCGCAATTTGCGAACCGCATCGCTATACGCGATTGCGCGATCTGTTCGGCGAGTTCACCACCGCCTTCAAGGATGCCGATGCCGTCATCATCGGGCCGCTCTACACTGCCGGTGAAGCACCAATCGCGGGTGTGACGCACCAAGCACTCGCGCAAGCCATCGCGCAATCCGGGCATCCGAACGTGCGCTCGGTGGACGCCGCCCCCGATCTCGCCGCCGCAATTCGCACAATCGGTCGCGCCGGCGATACCGTCCTTTGCTTCGGTGCCGGCCACAGCACCGAGTGGGCGCACGCCCTGCCCAACTGGCTTGCGACCGGTATTGCGAAGTGATCAATGCTCTGGTCATCACGGCCGCACTGATCGCTACGGGGGCGTGGCTCACGACAATGTTCGGACGGCTCTTGCTGCAAAGTTCGCGACAGGGCCGATTTCCAGCGCGCGGGATCGTCTACACTCGACGCGAACATCCTGTCATGTTCCCGTTGAGCCAAGCGATCGCAATCGTGATGTGTCTTGTCGGAGGCGTTATGATTTTAGTCGGCGTGATGTTTCTGTGGATGATGCTCACCGAGCCGGATGCCTTCAGAAACCTGGGCAACAAGCGATGAGTTTGCACAATCCGTGCGCTGTAGAAAATTGCGTGGGTCCCGGCCTGCGCCGGGATGACGATCTTGGGATGGTTCTGATTGTCGAACTGCGATGTGTGAGCTGATCAAAGCGGCCCTTCTGGCGTCATCCCGGCAAAGGCCGGGACCTACGACAAATCAACTGCCAATCCGACACTTGAAGCGAGTCCGCGACATGACCTTCCCCGACATTTCTGCTGATCTTCGCGCCGCGATGCCCGATCTGCGCGGTCGGCTGACGCCGAATGCTGCGATGGCCGACATCACGTGGTTTCGGGCGGGTGGGCCGGCGCAAGTGTTGTTCAGTCCGCAAGACGAAGCCGACCTCGCGTACTTCTTGAAGCACGCGCCGGCCGACCTGCCCGTAGTCGTCATCGGCCTCGGCTCCAACCTGCTGGTGCGTGACGGCGGCGTTGCGGGCGTCGTCATCCGTCTCGGGCGTGGCTTCGGCGAAATCGTCATCGAACCCGGCCATCGGCTGCGCACCGGCACCGTCGTGCCCGACGCCAAAGTCGCCCGCACCGCTGCCGACGCCGGCATCGAAGGCCTCGCGTTCTATCGCGGCATCCCTGGTTCGATCGGCGGTGCACTGCGCATGAATGCCGGCGCGCACGGCACCGAAACGAAAGATTGTCTCATCGCTGCCCGCGCCGTCGATCGCCGAGGCAACATCCACGTCCTCTCCCTCGCCGACATGGGCTTCACCTATCGCCACTGCGCCATTCCCGCCGACTGGATTTTCACCGAGGCCACCTATCAGGGCAACCCCGGCGAACCCGCCGCCATCCTCGCCCAGATGCAAGAGGTCGCCGACTACCGCGAGGCCAACCAACCCATCAAAGAGCGTACAGGCGGATCGACGTTCAAAAATCCGCCCGGGCACAGCTCGTGGAAACTGATCGACGCCGCCGGTATGCGCGGCTTCCGCGTCGGTGGCGCGAAAGTATCGGAGATGCACTGCAATTTTCTCATCAACGACCAGAACGCCAGCGGCGAAGACATCGAACGCCTCGGCGAAACCGTGCGCGCGCGCGTGAAAGCGCATTCCGGGGTGCAGCTCGAGTGGGAAATCATCCGCCTCGGCCAGCCCTTGCCGGGCCACGCAACAGGCGAGCAGTTAGCAGTCGGTTAGGCTTGAATTACTTCCCTCCTCCCCCCGGCTTCGGCTTTCTATTCGCTCCCGCGAAACGAGGGCTCGCCCTCGCGCTCCCATCGGAGGGCACACCCTCCGAACCGCCCGTTTTTTGTTTTGATCGGTGAGCCAACTCCGTAATTCCGAACGCGCCTCCGCTGCGTCACGCAAACGTTTGACGCACCCCACGAATTCGCGTGCATCCCTACTTGCAACTCCCTACTCGCAACTCGCTATTCGCTTCTCCCTGCCTGCTGCCTCACTACCAACACCCAAACCCACACACGGCGAGCCGTTGTGGATTTGAGCGTCACTCGTGGTGCGCGGATGTCGCCGCAACAGCCTTATGGGTGGCCACTTCCTGCATCGACACAAACGGCCGAAACATGAAGCGCCTTCTACGGCGTCATCCGCGACGGGAAGGGCCTT
>JANLYD010000158.1:0-5679 GCA_031365465.1 Hyphomicrobiaceae bacterium | reverse complement strand
TCGAAGTGTTCGTCGGCTTCGACCGGAATATCCCCGGCGCGGGGTGACGTCGCGAGTTTCCATCGCTTATGCTAGTCAAGCAGATTCCGATTATGGAAATCGTGCTTTATTGGACGCTGTAAGGTTTATGGGGTTAGCCCGGATCATGCATCTGACGCCATGTCTCGCGGCTTGATCTGACGGCCGCACGTCTCCGACCGGCCTAGTCACTGCCGCCATGCTCACTCGCTGTGCAACGCGTTTGGGGTTGGTGTGCCTCGCTCGGCGGCGGTTCCGGGGGCAATCGGGCCCCGTGCGCTACCCGGACGGCGACAGGCCGAGCGCGATGGCGCGGAATAAGGTTTTCTCCGCACAACTTGACGGCAGATGCACGCGGATGCGACTGCCGTATTCGACGACACGGGCCGCGATCTTCAACAGGCGAAGGCGCAGCGTGTTGAACTCGGCCTTCGCCAACGCGTGTCCCTCGGGGATCGCGGCGCGCACGGTGTGCATGAGCCAGAACGCGGCGGTGTGCAGCATCAGGCGCACTTGATTGGCGGTCGCCGAATGGCATGACGTGCGGTCCGACGCGAGCTGCGCCTTGTGCAGCTTAATCAGGTTTTCGGCCTGCCCCCGCTGGCAGTAGACGCCTTCGTAGATCCGCTCCGCATCGCCATCGAGCGACGTCACGACGTAACGCACGTCGATCTCCTGGCGCACGGCTTGCGGGTCTGCGGGTGTGGGATCGGGATGCATTGAGGCTTCGATGCGCGCGATGATGCGGCGTGAGCCAGACCAGCTGCCGACGCGATGCTCGAACGACGTGTAGCAGCGCAGCTTCGGCTCCGCCGACCACGCATGCCAGAAGCGCAGATGATCCGATATTTCAGCCACTTCCTTGTGGAGCGCGCTGTTGCCCGCGAGGCCGAAGATGTAACCGATGCCGTTGTCATCGCACCAATCGAGTGCCTCGACGCGGCCATAGTGGCTGTCGCCGCGCCAGACGATGTTCGCCTTCTTCCAGGTCTTCAGAATGCGCTTTGTGAGATGCTTGATCACGGTGCGCACTTCGCGGCCGCCCGGTGTCTTCGCAGGCCGCAGGATGGTCGCGAGCGGCAACCCGCTGCCCGCATGATAGACGTGCATCGGCGCAAAGCCGCGCTCGTCGTGATGCGCATTCCAGAACGTCAACTGTTGCCCGCCGTAGGCCGCATTGAACGTATCGTCGATGTCGAAGATGTCACGGTGCGCAGGCGTTACGTGCGCTGTGAACTGATCGACAAGGGCACCCGCTAGTTTGGCCGCGTCGGTCTTGCGCGGCGCGTTCTCGAAGCGGCTGATGGTCGATTGCGACGCCAACGGAGCGCCCGTCTGTGGACAACGGCCGACGGCCATCTTCAGCGCCGGATCATGACGCAGCGCGTCATGGTCGATGCCGTCCTCGTAGCCGCAGCAGATGCCAAACACACGCGCCGAGATGATCTCGGTCAAGCGATGCCGGATGCGCGTCGCATCACGCCGGTCCGGCAGGGCTGCAGCCATCCGCGCGCAGACGCCAACCTTATCTTCCGCCGCCCGCAAGACGAGTAGCCCCGCATCCGAGGATTGATTGCCGCCATCGAAATCGACTGTGAGTTTCTTGCGGCGCACGGCTGGCAGATCGAAGGACGTTGGCGTAAAGTCGGTCATGGCGGCTGTGGCGTTCCGTTGCGACGCAGGCACTTTGTCTCGACAACGAATTGCTACGCGCTTTCAACGAACTATGCCACCGCCGCCAACGGTTTTCTCACGCCTGATGCATGATCCGGGCTAGTGTCCGGTTAACTGAAGCGCTTCCGCCCAGAAGTCTGCGGTTCATAGGGGTTTTTTCGCGTTGAAGCGTGGTGTCGATTTCGACTTGCCGCGCGCACTGTCTCCTGGATATTCCCCAGGAGGCGGCCATGGACAAGGGCAGGACGCTGTTTGCGCAGCTGATGGATTTCCTGCCGTGGAGCACGTTCGCACGGCTTGTCGTGCGCTACGATGGCGATCACCGGGTTCGCTCGCTCAATTGCGCGGAGCAGTACCGGGCCATGGCCTTCGCCCAGCTGACCTACCGAGAGAGCCTGCGCGACATCGAGACCTGCCTGTCGGCGCAGACCGCCAAGCTCTACCGCATGGGCTTTCGCGAGCCGGTCCGGCACTCGACCCTGGCCGACGCCAATGAGGTCAGGGATTGGCGCATCTACGCCGAGTTAGCCCAACGGCTGATCGCCCAGGCGCGACGGCTGTATGCCGAGGAAGACTTGGGCCTCGACCTCGACAACACCGTCTACGCGCTGGACTCCACGACCATCGACCTGTGCCTGTCGGTGTTTCCCTGGGCACACTTCCGCACCACCAAAGCGGCGGTGAAGATGCACACCTTGCTGGACTTGCGTGGCAATATCCCGAGCTTTATCCATATCTCAGACGGCAAGCTGCATGACGTTCATGCCCTCGATCTGTTGTTGCCCGAGCCCGGCGCGATTTGCGTCATGGATCGCGGCTACGTCGACTTCGCACGGCTGAATGTGCTGCACCAAGCCGGCGCCTTCTTCGTCACACGCGCCAAATCGAATATGGATGCGCGGCGCCTCTATTCGGCGCCTTCCGACCGTACGGTCGGCATCATCTGCGACCAGACCATCGCACTGTCAGGCGTTCAGACCAGCCAGCACTAGCCCGAACATCTCAGGCGCATCCACTTCAAGGATCCCGAGACGGGCAAGACGCTGGTGTTCCTGACCAACCAGCGCACGCTGCCGGCAGCGACCATCTGCGCCCTCTACAAGAGCCGCTGGCAGGTCGAGCTGTTCTTCAAGTGGATCAAGCAGCATCTGCGTATCAAGAAATTCTTGGGCACGTCCGAGAACGCCGTGAAGACGCAAATCTGGATCGCCGTCTCGGTCTATGTGCTGGTCGCCATCGTCAAGAAGCGGCTGCACCTCGACGCCTCGCTCTACACTTTGCTACAGATACTCTCGCTCACCCTGTTCGAGAAAATCCCCATTCTACAGGCTCTTTCACAGGTTCAACCCGAAAACGAAGGCCTCGCTCCATGCAACCAGTTGAATTTGTTCGATAGTTAGCCGGACACTTGTGACTCGGCACATCAATCAGAGCGCATATTATATGCGTCTTCACATGTTCATATCAATCAATCCAATGGAATAAATAACGTCTGTCCGGCGTAGACATCATACGACGGCATGGCGTTAGCGCGAACAATGCTGTAAGCGGCGACTTGATAGCGGCCCGAGATACTGTAGATTGTATCTCCTTCAAGTACCTGGATGACTAGATTGCCACCGGAAGCTCCTTGCGGAACGGTTCTTGCGCTCCCCAACAATTTTGGCATTGGGACAAAATCGTCCGTCTCGTATTGCGCAATTGGCTTAATGGCAGAAGCGCCAGCCACAAGCCCAACCGGGCCCGGTTGGGACGTGCCACACGCCGACAACAGCATGCCAACGCAAAGCGCTAGCAGACTTGCCTGCGATTGCCGCCCAATTCTTGCGACGTATTGATTGATCACGTTTGCATCACCCTGCCATTTTCACTTAAAGTGTTTTTATCGCAGGATCCTTTCCAGGCGGTAAATGCACGATGTGATGATCGCCAGCTTTTAATTACCCACATCTCCGGCCCCGATATCTACACCGATTTGGATGTCGGTCAGGCGGGACAGACCCCGCCACATGACGATGTTGCCGGGTGGTGGATCGCTGGCTCTGGCGAGATAGCCACCGATGCGCGCGAGCTTGGTCAGATAGTGCGATAGCGTTTTGCGTGTTCGCCGGACCTTTGCCGTGTCTGGCACGAGATGATCGAGCACGCGGATCTCGCCGTCGGTCAACGCCATCTGGGGCGGCGCATCCGGCGCGGTGCGGTTCAACTTCGTCAGCCAGAAGACGCGCCAGCTGAGAATACAGAACACCGAGATCAGATTGGCGAGCCGATCGGCCGTCCTCAGCTTCGACTCTTCCGCCTTGCAGCCGGATTTCAGGATCTTGTGGAACACTTCGATCTTCCAGTGCCGCGCCAATCGAGCTTCTCGATGGCCTCGCTGCGCGAGCGCACCGGTAGGTCCGTGATCAGCTTCCACTCGATCAGCTTGCGTCCCTTGGGCGCGTTGCGCTCCACGGCATGGATCACGACGAGGTCTAAGAGCCTGAATCTGAAGGTTTCTGCGACGCCGCCGACGGAGTTTGTCGCGCGCGCATCGTCGGTGGCGTCGCAGAAACCTGATTGAATTGAACCGCGGGGCACAGGTCTTTGGGTTATGGCGTTTGATGCGCCGGCCTGGGTACCGGTGCTTGGGCGATGTGCGTCCCGATGCCCACGGCCTTACTGGCGCGGCGCCGTTTGGTGGCCGCAGCGGACAGGATTGCCGCCCTGCCAGCAGGTCTGTCATGGCGCGGCTGGCAACAGTGCGAGCGACGCCGTTGCCGCGCGGAGGCGACGCACAAGCCAGACGGTCTCGTTGGTGTCTTCATGAGCTGTCGAACCTCAGGATCTGACTTTGGGCGCGACGCCGTGGATCAGCCAGGACCTCGATGATGCGCATGGGGCCGCCGCAACAGGGGCACGGTGGCATGGTGCCCGTTGTCGCGGCCGACGGTTCGTCGGGTGGCGTCTCGGCCGCGTGCTGCGCGACCGGCGGAGCGGCGTCGAGCAACTTGCGGATCAGCGCGAGCTTGGCTTTGCGATGGCCGTTGGCGAGGAAGCCGTAATGGCGGATGCGCTGGAAGCCGTCCGGCAGCACGTGCAGCAGGAAGCGGCGGATGAACTCGTGGGCGCCGAGTGTCATGCGCTTTTGTTTGCCGCCGTCGCGATAATCCTTCCAGGTGAATGCGACGTACGTGTCGTCAACCAAGACGAGGCGGCGGTTCGAGATGGCGACCCGGTGCGTGTAGCGCGCCAAATAGCGCAGAACCTGTACGGGGCCGGCAAACGGTTTTTTGGCGTAGACGATCCAGTCGGCGCGGCGCATGGGCGCGAGATGACGCGCGAAGGCGCGCGCATCGGCAAGCGATGCCAGGTCGTCGAAGAATTGCAGGCGGCCGCTGGCGTGCGCAACGGCGAGCTTTGCCAGAAACAGGCGGCGATAGAGCCGCTGCAAAACCTTGACGGGCAGGAAGAAGCCTGGACGGCAGGCGATCCAGGTGTTGCCGTTTTTTGTTTGCGCCTTCGGATGCCCACCCGCATCCGGCGCGAGCGACAAGCCGCCGCCCGGCACGATCACGTGCACGTGCGGATGGTATGTGAGCGTCTGGCCCCAGGTGTGCAGGACCATGGTCGCGGCCGTCTCGGCACCGAGGTGTCTGGGATCGGCGGCGATGGTCTTCAGCGTCTCGGCCGCCGCCTCGAACAGCAAGCCGTAGACGACAGCCTTGTTCTGCTTGGCGATCGCCGCGATGGTTGGGGGCAAAGTGAAGACCACGTGGAAATACTCGACCGGCAGCAGGTCGGCTGAGCGTTCGGCGAGCCAGTCGCGCGCGGCATTCGACTGGCACTTCGTGCAGTGCCTATAACGGCACGAGTTGTAGGAAATGCGTGTGAAGCCGCACGCAGCAGTGTCGCAGCGTTCGACGTGACCGCCGAGGGCTGCTGTTCGGCAAGCGGTGATCGCCCCCATCACGCGGCAAGCGGATCGGTCGATTGCGTGCGTTGAAC
>JANLYD010000134.1:0-1772 GCA_031365465.1 Hyphomicrobiaceae bacterium | reverse complement strand
GCGCGCAGATCGCTGTTCACCGCGTTGCTCGACGCGAGCGCGAAGCATGGTGCGTCGAAGCCCATCCTCGAGGACGTCGAACGCCAGCCGCTGACCTATGGCCGCCTGATCATCGGCAGTCTCGTGCTCGGCCGCGCGCTGGCCAAGGTGACCGCGCGCAAAGAAACCGTCGGCATCATGCTGCCGAACGTGGCCGGCCTGCCGATCGTGCTGTTCGGGCTCAACGCCTATGGCCGCGTGCCGGCGCTGCTGAATTTTTCCGCCGGCGTGAAGAATCTCCAGTCCGCCATCCGCACCGGCGCGATCAAGACGCTGATCACGTCGCGCCGCTTCATCGGCACGGCGGGACTTGATGCGGTCATCGCGACACTTGCCGAAACCGAGGTTTCCCCCGGTAGAATGCTGACGATCATCTACCTGGAAGACATCCGCAAGGCCATCGGCACGCCGCAAAAGCTGGCCGGCGCGATCAAGTCGAAATTCGCCCGCCGTATCCATGCGCGCCACACACTTGGACCGGATCAAGCCGCCGTCGTGCTGTTCACCTCCGGCACCGAGGGCGCGCCGAAGGGCGTCGTGCTGACCAGTACCAACCTGGTCTCGAATGCGATGCAGATCTACGCCCACGCCGACGGTCTGCTGTCGCCCGCCGACACGGTGCTGAACCCGTTGCCGATGTTCCACTCGTTTGGCCTCACCGCAGCGGCGCTGATGCCATTGCTGAACGGCATGAAAACCGTGCTCTATCCGAGCCCCCTCCATTACAAGCAGATCCCCGCGTTGATCGCCGATGCCAAAGCAACGGTGCTGTTCGCAACCGACACGTTCCTGCAGGGCTATGCCCGCGCGGCAGGCCCCGATGAGCTGAAAACCCTGCGCTACATCATCGCCGGCGCCGAGCGCGTGAAGGACAACACGCGCGCGCTGTACGCCAAGCATGGCACCACAATTCTTGAAGGCTACGGCGCGACCGAATGCGCGCCCGTGCTCGCCTGCAACCTGCCCGTCAGCGCGACGTTCGGCAGCGTCGGGCGCATGCTGCCCGGCATCGAGACACGCCTGGAGCCGGTCGAGGGCATCGACACGGGCGGACGTCTGGTCGTACGCGGCCCGAATGTCATGGCCGGGTATTTGCTGGCCGATAAACCCGGCATTCTCGTGCCGCCCACTGGCGGCTGGCACGACACCGGCGACATCGTCGATATCGATGACACCGGCCTGATCTCGATCAAGGGCCGCGCCAAGCGCTTCGCCAAGATCGGCGGCGAAATGATTTCGCTCGCCGCCGTCGAGACCATGGTGACGAGTTTGTGGCCCGGCTCCAATCATGTCGTGATCTCGCTGCCCGATCCGCGCAAGGGTGAGCAACTCGTGCTCGTCACCGACAAACCCGAAGCCGACAGATCGGCGCTGCAGGGCCAGGCGCGGCAGGAAGGCATGCCCGAACTCTGGGTGCCGAAATCCGTGTTGATCGTCGATCAGATCCCGGTGCTTGCCTCCGGCAAGGTCGACTTCATGGCCACGCACGACTTGGTCAAGAGCATGCGGCCGCAGGCTTAGCGCCGCACCGGCATTTCCGCCGTTTTTCCCCAGCTTCCACCCGACGTTATATTGCTCTCGACCGATTCGGCGCGTCTAATGGATTACGTGTGTCTGGGGAGTCCTCTGGGGGGCAGCGTGATCATCGTCGTCATAGCTATGACCATCATGACTGTCGCGATCGCGGCGTGGCTCGGCGCGCCCCGGCTCACAGAACTGCGCGTGGTCTACAG
>JANLYD010000130.1:0-10287 GCA_031365465.1 Hyphomicrobiaceae bacterium | reverse complement strand
GCAGGTTCGAAGATCCGCTTCTGATCTCTTAGAGATTTGAACCAGAAAGGGTCGCTCGCGAGAGTGGCCCTTTTTGCATGTGGCGTGTCGAAAACTAAAAAGGCCGCTCTCGCGAGCAGCCCTTCAAGCTTGGGTATGACGCCGCGCACTGCTTACTTGGTCCGGTCGAACAGCGCCTTCTTACCGTCTGACGTCTTCAGGTTATACATCTCGGTGTTGTTGCCGTAAGACTTTTCGGCCAGGGCAGGCGCAACAGCGGCGACGATGAGAGCGGCGGTCAGGGCCAAAATCGAACGGTTCATGACGTGATCCTCAGTTGGTTGCTTGGCCGCAACGGCCAGGTAAAAGAGTTACGGCGTGGTATGCCGATCGGATGAACCTTTTTCGGTCACGAACGCGTGTTCGCGCGGATCGCGCGAAGCGGGGCTAGCCCCGCACCCCAATGGGCGGGACACCCGCCCATCCCCACCCGTCTTTCATCTGAAAGAAATCGGGTGGTCCGGAGCGTGTGCCCTCCGGTCGGGTGCAGGGCCGAGGCCCTGCTCGCGCAGGGAAATCCACCGTTGCCGCACACCCGTACCCCTGCTACGAACCGCGCAAATACAACGCCATCAGGGGAAACACGCATGTCCGCCAGCGCTCAGAAATCCGGTCCCTACCGCGCCGATCAGGTGGGCAGCCTGCTCCGCTCGGCCCCGCTCAAGGCCGCCCGTGAGTCCCACGAGAAGGGCACGCTCGACGCCGCCGGTCTCGCAGCGGTCGAGAACGCCGAAATCAAGGCGTTGATCACAAAGCAGGAATCAATCGGACTGCAGGCGATCACCGACGGCGAATATCGCCGCACGTGGTGGCACTACGATTTCCTCGGTCTGCTGACGGGTGCGGACCGCTACAACACTGGCCAGGGCATTCAGTTCAAGGGCATGCAGACCCGTGCCGAAGCGGTGCGCGTCGTCGGCAAGCTGGATTTCCCCGACGACCACCCCCACTTGGCCCACTTCAAGTTCCTCAAGGCGAACACCACCCGCACCGCCAAGATGACGATCCCCAGCCCGTCCATGATGCACTATCGCGCCGGCCGCGCGGGCATTTCGACCACGGTCTATCCCGACATGGCCGCCTATTATCACGACCTCGGTCACGCCTATGCCAAGGCCATCAAAGCCTTTTACGCCGCTGGTTGCCGCTACCTGCAGCTCGACGACACCAGCCTCGCCTATTTCTGCGATCCCGCGCAGATCAAGATGCTGGCCGATCGCGGCGACGACCCCAAGCAGCTCGTGGGCCAGTACCGCGACGTGCTCGCCATCGCGCTGAAGGATCGCCCCAAGGACATGACGATCACCACGCACACCTGCCGTGGCAACTTCCGCTCCACCTTCGTGGCCTCGGGCGGCTACGAGCCGGTGTCCGACATGGTGTTCAACCACATCGACGTCGACGGCTACTTCATGGAGTGGGATGACGAGCGCTCCGGTGGCTTCGAACCGCTGCGCTATCTGCCGAAGGGCAAGAAAGTGGTGCTCGGCCTCGTCACCACCAAGGTCGGCGATCTCGAAAGCCGCGACAGCATTCTGCGCCGCATCGAAGCGGCCGCGAAATTCGCTCCACTCGACCAACTCTGCCTCAGCCCGCAGTGCGGCTTCGCCTCGACGGAGGAAGGCAACGCCCTCGGCGACGCCGAGCAATGGAAGAAGCTCGAACTGATCGTCAGCGTCGCCAAGGAAGTCTGGGGCTGAGTTCGCCTGCAGTCTTACTTTGCGAGTTCAGTAGTTCGAGCCAGCAGCATGACAAGTTTTATGTCATCGTGGCCCTCGTCGGTCGCTTCCGACTTGCCGGTCGCTTCGCATGAGTGGCCTTAGCCAGCTGGTGTCATCCCGTGCGCTGCAGACACGGGACCGCCAAACAATCGGAAAGCGATGGGACGAGAGGTCTTAGCGGTCCCGTGTCAGCGTCGCACCACAAGTGTGCTGCGCCGCGCACGGGATGACACTCTGAGTAAAGCAGTATTCACAACCTGAATCGCTCAGCCCGTGCCCACCCGTTAACGTTATCCACAAATGCCATCAATTTTTTTTCCCGCGTTGGCCTCGACGCACCTAACGTTCATCTATCAGACATATTTTTGCTGATAATATTCGCTTAACAGCAGGCAGGTCATCGAGTCACCACGCATGGTGCGGTCTTTGAATGCGGATCGGCATCGGATCGTCATCGTCATCATTAGAGGCCATTGGAGGAAACGGAATGCTTGGTTTTATGAAGACGGGCGCAGTCGCAGGCTTGGGCCTCGTCGTTTTGGCAGCCGTCACTCCGGCCGCTGCTGATCGTGGTGGCGACATTGCCGCCGGCATCATCGGTGGCGCCATCGTCGGCGGCATCATCGGCCAGAACTCAGGTCCCCCACCGCAACGCGTCTACGTCGCGCCCGCGCGCGAATATCGTGGGTGTGGTGAATTGCGCGAGCGTGCGGAATACGCCGAAGAGCGCGGCATGTACGAGCGCGCCCGCTATCTGCGCCGCGAATACCGCATCTGCCGCGGCGATTGATCTCGACGCACCGACCTGATTTTCGCAAACCGCCGAGGCTCCGCGCTTCGGCGGTTTTGCGTTTTGCATCGATGCAAAATGCGCCCTGAGTTGTTTCCAATCATAGCGTTGGAAAACCTCGGTCCGGGCCGCCGCAATACCTGCTGACCGTCGCCGCCGCAGTGTTATAAGGCCGCCACGCTCCTTTCACCGATCAGGCAAATTCTCGTCGCATGGCGCCTCCACCCGTCCCATCGCGTCCGCGTGACGCCGCTCTCGGCGCGGCGGTGGCAGGATATATCAACCTCGTCGAGCGCACCTCCGCGCCGCCGCCGCTGATGGACCGCTATTCGGCGATCCTGACCGACAATCACCCGATGATCATCGCTATGTGGCACGGGCAGTTCATGCTGTTGCCGACGATGTCGCGGCTGGGCGTGCCTACCAAGGCGATGCTGGCGCTTCATCGTGACGCCGAAGGCTTGTCCCATGCGCTGCGCCGCTATGGCATCGAGCTCATTCGCGGTGCGGGTGCGTCCGCCAAGGGCAAGGATCGCGGCGGCACGAACGCCTTTCGCGCGGCGGTCCATGCGCTCGAGCAGGGGTTCTCGGTGGCGATGACTGCCGACGTGCCACCGGGGCCAGCCCGGCGCGCCGGGCACGGTATCGTCACGCTGGCAAAGGTGTCGGGGCGGCCGATCCTGCCGGTCGCCATGGCGTCGTCGCGCTATTGGTCGCTGCCGACCTGGAGCCGGATGACGGTGAACTTGCCCGGCTCGCAGCTCGGCGCGTCGTTCGGCAGTCCCATCCATGTTCCAGCCGATGCTTCGTCCGAACTGCTGGAAAGTCTGCGGCGGGACGTCGAAACACAGCTCAACATCGCCACCGTCGACGCCTACAATCGCGCCGGCGTCAGCCACCACCGCGCAACTCCACCCGCCGCGCTGACAATGGCCGGCGAGCGCGCTCCGCCCGGACGCAAACTGCGGCTGTATGCGGGTGCGACGCGCCTGTTTGGCGGCGTCGCCGCGCTGTTCCTGGCGCTACGTGCCCGTCGTGGCAAAGAAGACCCGGCGCGGCGACCCGAACGCTTCGGCATCGCGGCGCAGTCCCGACCGGCTGGCCAAGTCGTTTGGCTGCACGCCGCCAGTGTCGGCGAAACCATGACCATCCTCCCGTTGATCGACGCGCTGCTGGCGGCGCGGCCCGCGCTGTCGGTGCTCCTCACGACGGGCACCGTCACGTCGGCGCAACTGGCGGCGCAGCGGCTGCCTGCCGGCTGTATCCACCAGTATGTCCCGCTCGATGTGCCAGCCTTCGTGGGGCGTTTTCTCGATCATTGGCAACCCGATCTCGGCGTCTTCGTCGAGAGCGAAATCTGGCCGAACTTGATCCTGCAGTCGTCGTTGCGCGGCCTGCCGCTGGCGCTGGTCAACGCACGCATGTCCAAGACGTCGTTCCGCCGTTGGCGTCGCCAAACCAGTGTGGCACGTCCGCTGTTCAGCCGTTTTGCCGCCGTGCTTGCCCAATCGCGCGAGTTCGCCGACCGCTTTACAACCCTCGGCGCGCCCGGCGTTGCCGACACCGGCAATCTCAAGTTCGATGCGCCCCCACCACCTGCCGACCCGGTGCTGCTCGACGCCTATCGCACGGCGTGCGCGGGACGTCCGGTGTTTCTCGCCGCCTCCACCCACGCCGACGAAGAAGCGATCGTCGCCGACGCGCATGCGATGCTGGCCAAAACATTTCCCGATCTCGTGACGATCATCGTACCACGTCACCCCGATCGCGGCCCCGACATTGCGACGCGCCTTCGCGCCAAGGGCTTCGAGCCCCTTCTGCGCTCCCAACAGACGGCTCTCTCCGTTCCCGCACCCGGCTCTAAATCCGGTCTGGTGATCGCCGATACGCTGGGCGAACTCGGCACTTGGTTCGCGTTGGCGCCGGTTGCCTTCATCGGCAAGTCGCTGAGCCGCGAGGGCGGTGGCCACAATCCGATCGAAGCGGTGCGGCACGGCGCGGCCGTGTTGACCGGGCCTGCCTGGAGCAATTTCGATGTCGCCTACAAAGCACTGTTCGCTGCCGGTGGTGCTGTTGCGGTCGGATCCGCCGCCGAAATCGCGGCCGCAGTCACGCGGCTGCTGCAGGACCCCGTCGCTCTCGCCCAGCAGAACGCCCGCGCCGACGCCGCTTTCGCGAAGTTGAGCGGGGCGCTCCCAAAAACGGTCGACGCACTGCTCCGCTTGTTGCCGTCAGCGGTTGCCGCGCCGGAGGCGACCACCGCCGCGCAGGCCGAGTGAGATGACGATGCGCGAACCCAGCTGGTGGTATGGATCTTCATCCGGGCTCGGGCAGGCGCAGGCGTTGGCGCCGTTCGGGTGGGCCTATGGGCAAATTGCCCGCCGGCGTATGCAATCGCTGCCGCGTTACCGGTCGGCGATCCCCGTCGTGTGCGTCGGCAATTTCACCGCTGGTGGCACTGGCAAAACGCCGTTCGTGGCGGTGATCTGCGATGTGCTTCGCTCACAAGGTCACACTCCGGTGATCCTGTCGCGCGGCTACGGCGGGACGTTGCCGGGGCCGCATTGGGTCGATGCGCACTCCGATACCGCGACCCGCGTCGGCGACGAGCCGCTGCTGCTGGCGCGCTATGCGCCGGTCGTCATTTCGCGCGACCGAGTGCAGGGGGCCCGCGCCATCGCGGCGGCGCACGCGTCGCTGCCGCGTGCCACCGTGATCGTCATGGACGACGGCATCCAGAATCCGGCCCTCGCCAAAAACCTGACCATTGCCGTCGTCGATGCGTCACGCGGCACCGGCAACGGCCGCTGCATTCCGGCAGGTCCTTTGCGCGCCCCGTTGGCGGCGCAGCTTCCCTTGGTCGATGCCATCCTGCTCAACCAGGGCAGTGACGCTGCCGCCGCACCTGCCGCCTCCACGCTCGCGCTCGTCGCAGCCGTGTCCTGTCCGGTCCTGTCGGCGCTCGTTGCACCGGCTGCGGGGCTCGAGTGGCTACAGGCTGCCTCGGTCGTCGCCTACGCCGGCATCGGTGTGCCTCAGCGGTTTTTCGCCACCGCCGCCGCCTGTGGTGCGCGTCTACGCGAACAGGTTTCGTTTCCCGATCATCACGCGTTTACCGATGCCGATGCGCAGCGATTGCTGGCACTTGCACACTCGACAGGTTCGCTGCTGCTGACAACCGAGAAAGATTTGGTCCGCATAGACGCTGGCCAGTCGCGTGCGCTGGCCGCCCTGCGCGCCGCAACGCGTCCGCTGCCCATTACGCTGCGTCTGGATCCCGCGAGCTTGCTCGCCCTCGAGGCGCTCCTTCGGGCCCGCGTGCCGGTGGGCACCACACCCGCGTCGCGCACGTGACGCTTGGGCCACCGACGCATCCCGCCTATAAGTGCTGATCAATCATCGCTCTCGGGACATCCTCATGACCAGCACGTCCATCGGTTTCATCGGTCTTGGCAACATGGGCGTGCCGATGGTTCGTTGTCTGGCGAAGGCAGGCCGATCCGTGATCGCCTACGACGTCCGGGAGGGCGCTGCAGCCCGCCTCGCCGATGAAACTGCCAACGCCGGCCGGGTACGGGCGGCCTTCCACCTCGCCGATCTCGCCGCCGCCGATGTCGTCATCACCATGCTGCCCGACAGCAAAATCGTGCGCTCGGTGGTGCTCGGTGCCAATGGAACCGCCGGCCTCGCATCCGTCCTGCGCGCCGGCAGCATCATCGTCGACATGAGTTCCTCATATCCGCTGGATACCCGCGCGCTCGCTGCCGATGTCGCGGCGCGTTCGATCTCGGTCGTCGACGCACCCGTCTCTGGTGGCGTCGGCAAAGCGGTGACCGGCACGCTCGCGATCATGGCCGGGGGCGACGCTGCGGCACTCGATCGGGTCGAACCGATGCTGTCGGCAATGGGGCAGGTGCATCGCACAGGCGCACTCGGCTCCGGCCACGCCATCAAGGCGTTGAACAATTATGTGTCTGCGGCGGGCCTCATCGCGACCTGCGAAGCGCTCGTCATCGGCGAGAAATTCGGCCTCGACGCAAAGACCGTCACAAGCGTCATCAACGCCTCGACCGGGCGCAACAACACCACCGAGAACAAGGCAGAGCGCTATCTCATCCCGCGCAGCTTCACATCCGGCTTCGCGCTGGCGTTGATGCAGAAAGATGTGGGCATGGCTCGCAAGCTGGCCGATGACCTCGGTCTCGACGCGGCCGAATTGAGCTTCGTGTCCGGCTATCTGACGCGGGCGCTCGCAGCGCTCGGCCCCGATGCCGATCACACGGCGGTGATGGCCCTCTCGGGCGTCGCCGCGCCGAAATCGTGAAAGCCAAATCGCGGACGCCAAGCGCGAGATCCAGATATTTCTGTGTAGAAGCCGAATAAGCCTGCCCGAATCACCCGACTCACTGCGACGATGTGCGTGGGCATAAGACGGGGACGGGGCATGGCCAAGCCGACCAGAACGAACGCCGGATTGGCACGCACCCTCATCAGGCATGCGGCCGTTTCGACTGTGCATCAGGCGCTCGTGTTCGACGCGATCGATCGTCTTGAAAATCCTGTGGCTGAGGCCTGGCAAAGGTTGTTCGCGCGTCATGCTGATGTGTTGGCGCTGGGCGCAGAAGCCCCCGATCACGACTTCCGCGATTTCAAAAACCATCTCCTGTTTCCAGCCGCTGGGTTCTGGGGCGGCGCGCCGGCGCGCGTTCAGTGCTGGTATCGTAACCTGGTCACTGCACTGCAGAAGCAAGAATGGCAGAACGCGTCCTACTGCGCCGGTGTTCTCAGCCACTACCTGTCCGACGCCGTGCACCCGTTCCACACCGCGCAATCGCAAGCCGACAACGACGCGTCTGCCGCCCTCGATCGGGTCACGCTGCTGGTCTATCGCGGCCTCGCCGCCGATACCGCTGCGGCAGCATCCGTCCCCGCACCCGTTGTCTCGTCTGCGTCCTATCTCGACGCGGCGCTGCGGGCCGGGGCAACGGCTGCGCGTGCCGACTACGACGTGCTGGTCGGCGGTTTCGATGTCCGCCGCTCGCTCACCGATCCGGCAACCGGATTGGACGCGGCCGGACATGCGGCAATGGCCCGCTACGTGCAGCGCGCTACACTGCTGATCGCCGCAGCGATCGACGCGGCGATCGCCGAAGCCGCTGTCGAGGCCCCGCCCGTGTCGCTTCTGTCCTCGGCGACACAAGCGATTGCGGCATGGCCAATCACTGTTTTCATCAACCGGCAGCATCGCAAGTTGACGACCCGCGTCGTGCAAGCGATGGCGGCCGAACAGGCAGCAACCGGTCGGGTCGAGGCGACGTTGCCCGCTGCGGTGCGCGTCAAACGCGATCTGTATGCCAGGCACGTTCTAAGTTCGATGCCGCAGGACGGTACGCGAGTTCAGAACGGCGGCAACGTCGTGGCATTCCCACCGGCGCGCGCGTCACTCCCTCGAGAGTCCGACGCTGACGGCGAGGGTGATGCCGAGATTATCGATCTCAGACGCCAACGTCGCGCTGTCGAGCAGGCGCGCCCCGCGCCGCGAGCCATCGCCGCAGAGCCTACTCGCAGCCGCGCGGACATGATGCGCAAGATCGAGCAAGAGACCGCAGCGGCGGCACAGCCCGCAACACCCGTTGCCGCCGTGCCGGCAGTGCGTGCCTGACATCACAATCGCGCGGCGTCGGAAATGGGGGTTTCATCCATTTTCGCCGTCGCCTGTGGCGGACATCGATGGCTGTTCCGATGGTCGCGCGCTGCTGATTACGACAACCCGAGCGCCTTCAACGTCTGTGGACCTGCGACGCCGTCGTCATTCAGGTTCTTCGACCTTTGGAACGTCGCCACGGCCGCCTCGGTGCCACGCCCATAGTTGCCATCGGCGGTCAACGTCGCACCGCTCTTGTTCAAGATCTCTTGCAGCCGCCGCACGTTTTCGCCCTGATCGCCCCGCCGCAGCGTTTCCGTGATCGCACCGCCGCCCGTGCCGCCGCCGGTGCCCAGGCGCAGTCGCGACCGGCGCGCGAACAGGTTCTGCGTATTGTAGGCCACCGGACACGATTGCTGCGTACACGGCCCGTTGCCCTTCAGAGTGCCTCCCTGCCACAACGTGATCACGATTCCGGAGGTCAAGCCGTCGCCCCGGCGCAAATTGCTGCCCGGCATGATTTGATAAGTAGCATCGCGGCCGTCATAGAGCGGGGGAACCTGCTGGGCGGCGGCGACTTGAAATCCGCCGACGATTGCGGCGGACGTGGCTGCGGCAAGGATCAAACGTTGGGGTATCGCACGGTGTGTCATGGAAGGCCTCCGTTGAATTTCAAATGCCACTCGAAGCGGTCGGCCTTCACGCTCTGCTGTTATGGCAAGAGCGCGAGAGACCGGGCGTCGATCGAAGATTGAAGGAAAGGCGTGCATGATCAGGCAATGAATGACGGCTAATGATCGTCCGCAAACAACGATCCGGCACAGGATTGCACCGTTTTCGCCGTGCGTAAATGCCCTGGCCCGCCATGGCAGCCCAGCGTCGGTTGGAACGTCGACGGTCGAGTTTGCCGTCCGGCTGCTAGATCACCGCCTGTACAGCATGCGCGCGCGGATGGTTCCCGGCAGCGCCCGGATGTCCTTCACCACGGCTTCCGCGTCCGCCACCGAGCCATCGGCATCGAGAACCACGTAGCCGAGATCGCCGGCGGTCTGATAGGTTTGCGCCGCGATGTTCACCTTGCGCCGCGCGAACACTTCGTTCAGCCGTCCGAGTTCGCCCGGCAGGTTGCGTTGCACCTGGATGAACCGCGTCCCCGCCGGCCGGGGCGACAACTGCACTTGCGGAAAGTTCACCGCGCCCGAGGTCGAGCCCACGTCGGAGTATTCGACGAACTTGCGCGCTACTTCCGAGCCGATCCGCTCCTGTGCCTCCTCGGTCGACCCGCCGACGTGCGGCGTCAAGATCACGTTGTCCAGCCCCTGCAACGGCGACCTGAACGCCTCCGCGTTAGATGACGGCTCGACCGGAAATACGTCGACCGCCGCGCCCGACAAATGCTTGCTGGCCAACGCTGCGCCGAGCGCGTCGAGGTCGACCACGCTGCCGCGCGCGTTGTTGATGAAAATGGCGCCCGTCTTCATCCGCGCGATTTCGGCGGCGCCGATCATGCCCTGGGTCTGCGGCGTTTCGGGAACGTGAATGGTGATCACATCGGACTTGCCGAGTAATTCATCGAGTGTGTCGACGGGTTCGACGTTGCCGTGGCGCAATTTTTCGGTGTGGTCGTAATAGAGCACGCGCATCCCCATCGCCTCGCCCAACGTCGACAGTTGGCTGCCGATGTTGCCGTAGCCGATGATCCCCAGCGTTTTGCCGCGCACCTCGTGCGAGCCCACCGCGCTCTTGTCCCATCCCCCCGCGTGCGCCGACATCGACTTGGGAACGATGCGCCGCATCAGCATGACGATCTCGGCAATCGTCAGTTCGGCGACGGAGCGCGTATTGGAAAACGGCGCGTTGAATACCGGTATGCCCATCGCGGCGCAGGCGGCGAGGTCGACCTGATTGGTCCCGACCGAGAAGCACCCGACCGCCACCAGACTGCGGATGCCGTCGATCACGTCGGCGGTGATCTGAGTGCGTGAGCGGATGCCAAGCAGGCGCACGCCATCGAGGGATTTGCGGAGGGTTGCGCCGTCCAGGGCTTTGGCGTGGCGTTCGATGTTGGTGTAGCCGGCCGCCTTCAGCACGTT
>JANLYD010000103.1:0-4881 GCA_031365465.1 Hyphomicrobiaceae bacterium | reverse complement strand
ACCATGTCGTCCACATACAATACGCGGCTGTTGGTGCCGGAAGTGTTGGTCAACGGCTCCGAGTTCGCCGTCGTACGTCCCCGCACCAGCTTCGACGACCTCATCGGCCTCGATCGCCTGCCGGATTGGTTGGGGTGAGTTGGGGGGTGAGTTGGGGACAGGCACCTGAACAGCGTGGCTATGCGTCAAACGTACTGCAGTCCTGGAAGGCGCTGTTCAGGTGCCTATCCCCCTTCGCAACATCGTCTCCACAACGATCTGCACGGCCAGCGCTTCGTCGAGCGTTGCCAGTGTATGCGGCGCGCCCCGCGTCATGGCAACGACCTTGTCTAGCTGCCGTTGCAGCACGAGCGGGCGCATCTCCTCGTTCGAAATCGGCGTCGAAGGCGCAACCCACGCGCCGTTTTGAAAGCGTTCGGCGATGGCCCAGTCGCGCAACCTGATCTGACCGTCCGTGCAGCGGAGAACCCACAGATTGTGATCGGGCTTGTCGGTCGTGCCCACGCTCCCCGATAGGGTCACAGGCACACCGCCGGCATCGAGCGTTGCGCTGATCGCCGTCTCCGCGTCGTCGCCCGAGGGATACGTCACCGACGCCGACTTCAGCGTCATCGGTCCGAGCTGCCGCAGCGTCAGAAACAGGAAATGCGACAGCACTTCGCGCGTAAAGCCGCCCTCTCCGCGTCTGCAAAGCCAAACAGCCGCAGCCGACTGCCAGGGCCGCGGCCATTGTGCGAACCGCGCGTCGATCGCGACACTTGACGGCTGGCCGATGCTGCCATCGCGCTGCCAGGCGTTGATCTGGTCGACACCGAACGACGACGGAAACGGAAAATTGACAGCCACACGTCCGTGTTTGGCCTGCACACGAACGATTGCCGAACGCGCGGCTTCGACGTCGACGGCCAGCGGCTTTTCGCACAGCACCGCTACGCCCGCATCGACGGCCGCTTCCATCTGCACGAGATGATAGTGGGGCGGCGACGCGATATGCACCGCGTCGCACGCGGCGAGCAAAGCAGACAGGCTCTCGAACTGCCGGACTTGGGGCAACTCTCGGCCGAGCCGCTGCATCGCGTCAGGCGATGGATCCCAGGCACCCGCGATCGTCAGCGCTGCTGCGTCGTGCGCAAGCGCGGCACGCAACATGCGCTCGCCCATGATGCCGAAGCCGATGGTGCCAAATCGGACAGGCGGTTGTATCGACATGGGCGCAGCACTCCGAAAAACGATCCAGCACCTATAACCGAACCGTTCACCACCCGCACCGCCCGCAAGCGACGAATGCGCAGGAATCTGCTGCACTCACGACTTCTGGCCACCTAAGTTTCGCGGCCCAAAAAATGGAATGAAGCCTTGCGCCCGGATCTCCGACCGGACCCGGTCAGCGTTGGCCCCGTTCAGGTACTCGATGACGAAAATGGCTTTGCCCGCAGCCTGCGCCCGCTTGACGTCGCGCACCGACGAGCTGATGTCGCCCGCGCTGTTCCGGCTGCCGTCGTGGCGGATGCCGTGAAACAGATCTTCCTTGGCGATCGCGTCGATGGTTGCCACATAACTAGGATCGGTAAGCAATTCCTCGGCGTTCTGCACCATGATGCCGAAGTCGCTTTTTTTCGCGCGCGCCGTCGCCGCCACTTCTTTGATCAGTTTGATCATCTCGCCGCGCGCGTTGGCGTTCTGTCCGCGCATCGCTTCCCACGTATCGGCGCGATCGAGGTACACGCCGTCGAAACCCGCAGCGATCATCGAGTTCAAACGTTGCATTACGATGGCTTTCCACGCCGGATCCCAGAATTTCACGGCGTAGTTACCAGACCAGCCCTGCGTTTTCGACGTCAGCCAACTCGGCGATCCGCTGGCGCAGCACGACTTCCAATAGCCCCGCCACTTCTCGGCCTCGCCGATCGACAGGTAACCGATCACCACGCGCCGCCCGCCATCGGGCTTCCGCTTCAACCGTTCGATCGTGCCGCGCCCGCCGGCCGTGTCGGCTTCGATGACGGCGACATCGGCCCCCGTCGCAGCGATTTCGCCGACATTGCCTTGCAACTGGTACGTCCAGCTTTTGGCAGCTTTGAGTTGGCTCCGGCTGGCATGCGCGCTCGTCGCGCCGAAACTTGCCAGCGCAAGACAACATATCAATGTGCGTGACACAGACAACGACATCGTTTGAACTCCGTGATGGAAACGGCCACTTATCGGCGCTTGTGCCGCTGATTGGTTAATCGCACACGCATTGCGTCGTGCATTGGTTAACGGACGGACCGCAGTCCGCTTGTCGCTCGCACGGCGGCGTCCTAGCCTATTGCCGAGTAACACACTTAACGCATGAAAGGCGTTTCCATGCACACCTCGGCAGGTCTCCAGGGCAAGACTGCAATCGTCACCGGCGCAGCACAAGGCATCGGTCGCGCCTGCGCCGAACGGCTGGCCCGTGACGGCGTGCGCGTCATGCTGTCGGACGTGAACGCCGCGAAAGTCGCTGACGTCGCCAAATCCATTGTTGCGTCGGGTGGTCAGGCCGAAAGCATGGCCTGCGACGTGTCGAAAAAGGATGCCGTCGACGCCATGCTTGCGGCCGCGGTGGCAAAATTCGGGGGCATCGATATCGCCATCAACAATGCCGGCATCATCGACAGCGCGGATTTTCTGGATCTCGAGATCGCCGAATTCGATCGGGTCTTGTCGGTCAATTTGCGTGGCGCATTCATGGTTGCACAAGGCGCGGCGCGCCAGATGGTTGCGCAGGTCAAAGCCGGCAAAGCGCCGGGCGCGATCGTCAACATGAGTTCCGCGAACGCCCATTTCGGATTGCACGATCACGTCGCCTACACGGTTTCCAAAGGCGGCATCGGCCAGATCACCAAGGCGGCGGCGATCAGCCTTGCCAAGTACGGCATTCGCGTGAACGCAATCGGGCCCGGCACGATCAACACCGACATCGTCAAAGCTGTTGCGGACAATCCTGCAGGCTTGCGCAGAATTCTGTCGCGGACGCCGCTCGGCCGCTTCGGCGAGCCATCGGAAGTGGCCTCGATCGCAGCGTTTCTGGCCAGCAGCGAAGCCAGTTACATCACCGGCCAAACCATCTTCCCTGATGGCGGGCGCATGTTCCTGAACTACACCGTCGACGTTCCGGACGACGCGTGATGGCAGAAATAGCACAACGCCGATGGCCGGATTTGGCCGGTCGCATCGAGATGACGAGCACGGGCCGCACACACATTCTACCGGTGCGCGTCTATTTCGAGGACACCGATTTCTCGACCCTCGTCTATCATGCGAGTTACGTGCGCTGGTGCGAGCGCGGCCGCAGCGACTTTCTCCGTCTCGTCGGCAACGACCATCTTGCACTCTTGCAGGGCGATTTGGGGCGCGAGCCGTCGGCGTTTGTCGTACGTCGCATGCAGCTGGAATATCTGAAGCCGGCACGCATCGACGAAATTCTGGAAGTGACCACGCGGGTGAAACATCTTGGCGCTGCCACCTTGACGCTCGATCAGCAGATTACGCGCGGCGGCGTCACGCTGTTCGAAGCAACGGTCACGGTGGTTCTGGTCAGCCAAGCCGGCCGCGTTCTGCGGCTGACGTCGGCGCTGCGTGATGCGTTGCAGTCAGACGGTGCCTGATGGCAACTCAGGCTCGCGCACCAACCGCAACGCCGCACGCAACGCGGTCGCCAGATCGCGCCGCTCGTCGCTGCCGAGATCACGTGCAATGGTCACGCGACGGCCACGGCTGGTGAGCGCAAGGTCCACAGAACCATCGGGCGCTTCGCGTTCGTCGAGCCTGACCCACGTCGCACTGAGCGTCGCGATCTCAGACGTACCGCCGTTCGCCGAGATGCGTGTAACGGTCAGGTCGTCGCGGGTAATTTCGATGGTCTCGCGCGCACGCGCCGCGCGGTAGTTCAACTTGAACGCAACATAAACCAGCACGACGTCCAAGCCGAAAAAACCAAGCACCGGCCAAGCACCGATCAACGTGAACACGATACCTGCCGCAAAGCTGACGCCGCTCAACACCAGCATGACGATGATGAAGCCCCGGCGTGAAAGGGAGCGGTGCGGCGCGAGCACGGCTCGAAACGGCAACGATATCGGCACAGCAGCCACTTGATCGCGTGGGCGATTTGCGTCCATCAGTGTGCCTCGCTGTTTCACCCACGGTGCGGTGCGCCACGCCATTGCGCGTCAACACCCAGCTTCAATATCAGGTTCCCTACGAGATGCGCAAAGCAATCAAGAGTGAGACGCGAACCCCATTACGGACAAGGTCCGCAACGCCGTCAAAAAATCCTATCGCCGCCAAGGCGCCTCAGCGAAAAGCAACTGCATCGAAAGCCAAGCATGCGAAGTTACAAAAAAAACGGCGACTGGCGTCCGCCGCAACCATCGCTGAAATTTTTGCGCGTTTCGCCACCGCCTTGCCCGAACCGAAAGGCGAACTGGAGCACGTCAATCCCTACACCCTGCTGGTTGCGGTCGTGCTCTCGGCGCAGGCGACCGACGCTGGCGTCAACAAAGCGACGCGCAGCCTGTTCGCCAAGGCCGACACTCCCGTCAAGATGCTGAAGCTCGGCGAAGACGCGGTGCGTGAACACGTCAAATCCATCGGTCTGTTTCGCACCAAAGCCAAGAACGTGATCGCATTGTCTGAGCAGTTGATCCGCGACCACGCAGGCGAGGTGCCGGCAGATCGCGATGCGTTGACGGCGCTGCCGGGCGTCGGCCGCAAGACCGCCAACGTCGTTTTGAACATGGCGTACGGCCACACGACGATGGCGGTTGATACGCACGTTTTTCGCGTATCCCATCGCCTGGATTTGTCACACGGCAAGACACCCGAAGCAGTCGAAGACGATTTGATGCGGAGCAT
>JANLYD010000098.1:0-38108 GCA_031365465.1 Hyphomicrobiaceae bacterium | reverse complement strand
GATCTATCGCGCCGGCGAAGTCACCGCCGACAAGAGCGTCCGCGATCAGCTCAAAACCTGGGAAGACATGGGCTACGGCCATCTGCCGATCTGCATCGCCAAGACGCAGTACAGCTTCACCACCGATCCGAACGCGCGCGGCGCACCTACCGGCTTTACGTTGCCGGTGCGCGAAGTGCGCTTGTCGGCCGGCGCCGGTTTCATCGTCGCCATCTGCGGTGAGATCATGACCATGCCGGGCCTGCCGAAAGTGCCGTCGTCCGAACACATCAGGTTCAACACCGCCGGCCAGATCGAAGGTCTGTTTTGAGACCACGTTGAACGGGCATAAGTTGGTGTGATGATTTGTTTGTGGCGTTTGTGTCACTTGTGCATCGTGCCGACTACGCCACCGAACGAAACGAAGACGGCGCTCGGAATCAAAACTTGGCGCTGTCTCTCAGTCAGTTCTCGAAAGCGCTTAAGGCGCACAGTCTGTGTGCGTTCGGTGACTCTGGCCCGGCACTCGAAAGAGCCTGCATTTGGCAGAGCTGGAAATCGTACCTCATCGCATTGTCGCCGCGTCGGTCTCGCGTCATAACCCCGCCAGCAATCGAATTGGGCAACGGCGCCGCGCACTCATCGTGCCGGCAATTGCGACCGGCCCCAAACGACAGGCGGCAGTGAGACGAGGGGCCTATTCGTCACTGCTGCCCACAGCGGGGGAGAACTGCCGGTCTGGCAACAGGCCGGCAGTTTGTTTTTGTGCCCTCGCATCAGCAACGCGTTCGTCTCGACAGCGGTGGAGTCGCACCAATCTCGCAGCAACGGTGCTTGAACTCCACGTAACAACTCGCGTAAGTCCAGCTTCGACGCATGGTCGTTTCGGCCGACGAAGGTCGACAGCGTTTTTTTTCGAGCAGCTCGACGATATCGCAGCAGTGGCGGAGCTAAAGTCAACGTGGCCGTATTCAGCGCAACTTCCACCACGAATCTCGCTCGCGCATTGGCCGTCTCGGCAATGCTTGGCGCGTTCGCCGTAGGTGGCACCTCGGCGGCCCTCGCCGACACCGCGAGCTGCAGCGCCACCTACCACGCGGCTCTCGATGAGCTTCGCAAGTCTAAGGGCGAGGATTTGACGAACGCCGTCGCGGCATTGCGTGCAGCCGACCCGATGCTGCCCGGCCAATGGATCTTTTCGCGCGCACTGTTCTTCAAAGCCGGCCGCGCGGCTCGTCCCGTCGAACAGGAGCGTGCCTGCGTCGAACGGATCAAGGTCGCCGGCCGCTATCGCTGCTCTAAATTTGCAGAGACCGCTGCGGCGTCCGAACCCATCCTGCCCACTGAACTGACGATCACGCCGGTGCCTAGCAGCGACGAGCAGCGCATTCTAAAGGCGGTCGCCGACTTGGTCGACGGACGCGGTGCCGTGCCCGACGTCGGCAACAACGGACGCCATGCCTGGCTCTCGCAGCGCGCGTCGAGCGATCTCAGGCTCTACGTCAGCCAACCCGCGCACCCCGCGCTCTGTTCGGGCGGGCGGGAGATCTCCGAGTTCTATGTCACCGCTCTCAAGCCGTTGCAGAAGCGCGCTGACGACGTCGCCGAGTTGGTCAAGCGGACGCGCAATCTGGCGGCCACCCGCATCATTGCCGCCGCTACACCTGCGACAGCTTCAGGCTCCGCAACGTCGGCGATTCCGACATCCGCGCAGCCGAACGATGCTGCACCGGCCGTTGTGCAGGCGTCAACGGCTGTGGTCGCCACCGCGGCGGATTTAGCAAATCTACCTCTCGCGTCGATGACGGCGGAAGCGGTTCGCGCGGTGCTCTCACCGGCCGACGTCTCGACGATCCTGCAGGAAAAATCTGGTCTCGCAGCGCTTCAGCGTGCCAAGCCGGGCTTGATCCTCGCCCAAGTCGACGCGACGAGAGCCGATGACGCCAAGCGTGAACTGGTGCTAGCCGCTGGCCGCGCGGTGCGCATGATCGAGGCCGCCGCCTACACCGAAATTTATGCGGAACGGTATCGCAAGTTCAACGCCAGCGTGCTCTCGTTGCCCCGCGAGATTCAACAACTCCACGCCAAGATCTGCACCTGCGCCAACTGATCGGTGATGCTTAGGCCGGCGCGATCGGCGCTGGCTGTGCGCGGTCTGAGCGTCCCGGCAGGCTCGCGACGATGGCGCCCGCTGTGACCAGCACTGCAGCGCCCGCCAGCAACGGCGAAAGCGTGCCGAGCCCGAGGGCCGCCAACACCAGCGTCGACAGCAGCGGCGTCGCATACGATGCGAGCCCGAGCCGCAACAGATCGCCGTGTTTCATCCCAGCGTCCCACCAGTAGAACGCCAACCCGAGCGGACCCAATCCGAGGGCCACGATCGCCAACCACTGCCCGATCGTTTCCGGCCACAGCCAGACTTCCAGCCACAGATGCAACAGCGCAGCCCCCACGGCCGTGCCCGCGCAACTGCCGATCACCGCAATGCTCGGCACCTCACGCAGCAGGCGCGATGCCACTGAATAGCTCGACCAGATGATCCCGGCAGCCACTGCAAACCCGTAGCCCGCCAGAGCACCGCTGAAGTCTGGCCGCTGCCGCCCTTGCACCAGCACCAGCGCCGTGCCCGCGAACCCGAGCGCTGCCCCGGCGATATGCTGCCAGCGCAGCGGCCGTCCGCCGACTCGAGCCGGCAGCGCCCCGGCCATCACCACGATCAGTAGCGGCCAAAGGTAATTGATCAACGAGGCTTCCAGCGGCGGCGCCAGCCGCAACGCCAGGAAATAGCAGGCGTGATACCCGAGCAATCCGTAGATGCCGAGCGCCCACGCCTTCAGCGGCACCGTCCGCAGCACAGCCAGCGACTGACCCGTCAGCCAAGCATATCCAACGCCGACGAGCGTTCCACCCGCGAACGCCATCGCCGTCAGTTGAAACGGCGGAATCTTACCGGACAACACCGTCAGCGCGGCCAGCCAAGCCCAGAGCGCAACCGCCCCAAGCCCAGCCATCGTGGCCCGCGCCGGCGATGCGTGCAACGACACGTCCGTCACCGCTCGATGTCAGATCCGCTCGACGCACATAGCGACACCCATGCCGCCGCCGATGCACAAGGTCGCGAGGCCCTTCTTGGCGTCGCGGCGCTGCATTTCATAGAGCAGCGTCGTCAACACGCGCGCGCCCGATGCGCCGATCGGATGACCGATGGCGATCGCGCCACCATTCACGTTGACCTTGCTGGTGTCGAAGCCCATGTCCTTGTTGACCGCGCACGCCTGCGCCGCGAACGCTTCGTTGGCTTCGATCAAATCCAGATCCTTCACGGTCCAGCCGGCCTTCTCGAGCGCCATTTTCGACGCGGGAATGGGGCCTGTGCCCATGATCGACGGATCGACGCCCGCGCTGGCCCACGACACGATCTTGGCAAGCGGTTTGATGCCGCGCTTCTTGGCTTCAGCCAGCGTCATCAAAACAAGCGCCGCTGCACCATCGTTGATGCCCGATGCGTTGGCGGCCGTCACCGTGCCGGCCTTGTCGAAGGCCGGTTTCAGTTTAGAGACGCCGTCCATGGTGACGCCGTCCTTGATGTACTCGTCCTCGGACACGATCACGTCGCCCTTGCGCGTCTTGACCGTCACGGGCGCGATTTCGTCTTTGAACTTGCCCGCTTTCCTGGCAGCTTCGGCCTTGTTCTGCGAGGCGACCGCGAAGGTATCCTGCTGCTCGCGCGTGATTTGATACTGCTTGGCGACGTTCTCGGCGGTGGTGCCCATGTGGTAGCCGTTGAAGGCATCCCACAAGCCGTCCTTGATCATGGTGTCGATCATTTTGAAGTCGCCCATCTTAGTGCCATCGCGCAGATGGGCACAGTGCTGGGCCTGGCTCATGCTCTCCTGTCCGCCCGCGACGACGATCTTGGCAGACCCGTCCAACACCTGCTGGGCACCAAGCGCGACCGCACGCAGCCCGGAGCCGCACAGTTGGTTCATGCCCCACGCGGGCGCGCTGACCGGAATACCGGCGTTGATGGAGGCCTGCCGCGCCGGATTTTGCCCCATGCCGGCAGTCAGGATCTGCCCCATGATCACTTCGGACACGTCGCCCGGCGCAACCTTGGCGCGGCCGAGTGCAGCCTGGATGGCGACCTTGCCGAGGTCGTGCGCCGGCATCGATGAGAAAGCGCCGTTGAACGAGCCGACCGGGGTGCGGGCAGCAGAAGCGATGACGACAGTGGTTGCATCGGTTGACATGATGGATCCTCGGACGGCGTTGAAGAACTGCAGTGTATATAGGGCGCGACGGGTAATGCCGTCTAGGCGCGTCTTACCTAGCCGATGGTAGTGGCCGTCGCCGCATAGGCGCGGTCGCGCGATATGGTGCTTTGCGAAAAGTTACTGGTGCAGTGCATCACCCGTGTGATAAATATAAAATAAACTTTATTCAGGTTAAAGGTCGGCCGCCTGTTTGGGCGTAACTGGAACCGCGACACGTATGGCGACATACGTTCGGTCTACCAAAGGCGAAGCGTCATGCTCGATAAAGCTATGGATAACAAACAGGTCGAGAAAAAAGAACCGGTCGTCGTCAAGAAGTACGCCAACCGCCGCCTCTACAATACCGAAACCAGTACATATGTAACGCTCGACGATCTGGCTGCCATGGTCAAATCCGAGCGCGACTTCGTGGTTTACGACGCCAAGAGCGGCGACGATCTCACCCATTCCGTCTTGACCCAGATTATCGTCGAGCAAGAGGCGCGCATGGGCTCCGGCCAGACGATGTTGCCGATCCCGTTCCTCCGCCAGCTGATCCGCTTCTACGGTGACAGCGTCGGCAAGATGGTGCCGAGTTATCTTCAGGTGTCGCTGGACACGCTGACACGGGAACAGACCCGGGTGCGCGAGCAGTTCACGTCGGCCTTCAGCCCGCAGAGCGCACTCGACGCCTATCACGAGCAAGCCCGCAAGAACCTGGCGATGTTCGAGCAGGCCATGAAGATGTTCTCGCCGTTCTCGACGCAAGCCAATCTCACAGCGGCGCACCTGAAAGCCTCCGAGGACGCGATCAAGGCGAGGGAGCAGGCCTCGGCCCAAGCACAGACCACCTCAGAGGCGGCGGGGTCGCATCTGTCGGTCGTTAAATCGGCAGCGCAGCAGCCGTCCTCAGCGGCAAAGGCGCCGGCACCAGAGGTTCCAGCGCAGCTGTCTACCGATCAGTTATCTGAGATGCGGTCGCAACTCGCCGCCATGCAATCGATGATCGACAAGCTCGCGAACGACCGCAAAGACTCCTAACACAGGCGCGCATCAAGCGCGCTTGAACCGGACCGTTCCGTCGTCGGCGATGATACGTTTCGCTTGCTTCTTCGCGACCAGATGGTGCGCGTGCGCCAGCGTTTCAGCCAGCGCCATGACAGTTTGCCCCTTCGCAGCCATCGCCTTCGGAAACAGCCCGTAGGCCAGCTCGACCCCGGTGGCAGGCACCGCCAGCAGCTCCCATAGCGTTCCGAGCCGTGCCGCATGGTGAGCGGTCAGTTGATCGATACGCGCGTGCAGTCCGCGGAACGGCATGCCGTGTGACGGCAGCACGATGGTCTCCGCAGGCAGCTTGCGCAACCGCTTGAGCGACGCGAGATAATCGGACAGCGGCTCCGATTGCGGCTGTGCTGGGAACACGCCGACAACCGGCGAAATCCGCGACAGGATTTGATCCCCGGCGATGAGCAGATTGTCGTCTTTGGAGTAAAACGACGCGTGCTCGTCGGCGTGCCCGCCGTTCACCAGCACTTTCCAGCTCCGCGCGCCGAACTTGATCGTATCGCCGTCCCGCATTCGAATGAAACTCGACGGCATCGGATAAATCGAAAACGGCGGCGCGTCGCGGGACCGGTCCATCGCGGCGATCATCGCCTCCGGCAATCCGTGCGCGCGAAAAAACGCTTGCGTGGCAGCCGTCGCCGGTTTCATTCCCTCCTCACGCCAAACCTGTGGCGCCAGCCATTCCGCCAGCGTCATCTGCAACGGCACGTCGAGCAACTCGCACAGCCAGCCGGCCAAGCCGATGTGATCGGGGTGACCATGCGTGCACACCAGCCGGCGCACGTGTTTCCCCGCGAGATGCTGCTCGAAAAGGTCGGTCCACAATTTCCGCGTTTCCGGACGGTCGGCGCCCGTGTCGATGAGCGTGACGCCGCCGGAACCGTCTTCGTCGTCCAGCAGCCAGCAGTTCACGTGGTCTAGCACGAACGGCAACGGCACCCGAACCCACGATAATCCCGGCAGCAGCGGTTTGATACCACCCGGCTCCGGTGCCGCATCCAGCAGAAATTTGATCTCGCCGTCGACCTTCGCGTGCATTGAATAGTCCTGAAGTGATCAGCCGACGATGCGCGCTGTTGAGCAGTCATACCGCACCGCAACACGTTGTCCAACGCGTCCACGCACCGCAGGCTCGGCGATTGTGCATGACTGATCGCAAGCGGTCTTGCCGGCGACGGAAATCAGTACCGCACATTGCCGGACGCGAGGCGGCGTGTTAGCGCAAGGCCGAACGACACGGTTAACCTGCGCGCTGCGCATTTTCGGAATAAAGTTTATGGCCACTGCACAAAACGGCAACGTGCCGAACGCATCGGAAGGTCCGGCGAACCAGCAAGCGCACGTGCGCGTCATCGGCCAGTTCATCAAGGATCTGTCGTTCGAAAATCCAAGCATCGGCCGCGTCCAGATCGAGCCGAACGAGCAGCCGAACATTCGCATCGAGGTCAACGTCAACGCCCAGAATGTCGGACCCAACGCCTTCGAAAGCGTGATCGAACTCAAGGCTCATTGCTCGGCCAAAGCTGGCGTCCTGTACGATCTGGAAATCGAATACGGAGCGTTGCTGCAGCTTGAAAACGTGCCTGAAACGTCGCTCGAACCATTCTTGCTCATCAATTGTCCGGCGCTCACGTTTCCCTTTGTCCGCCGGCTCGTTGCCGATATCACGCGTGAGGGTGGCTTCCCGCCGTTGCTGCTCGACCCGATCGACTTCGCCAACCTTTACATGCAGCGTCGGCAGGCAGCTCAATCGACGCCTGCACCCGTCGCCTGATCCGTTGGCGGCAGGTGGCGCAGCGAGAGTGAAACACGACCTCTGCAAACCCGCTGCGAAGGGCGCCGTCCCGCAAGACGCCACAATCCCGAGCTATCGAACGCTATCGGTGGCGGCCGTTGAAAAATATCTCTCCGGTCCCACTCGCGCTCAGCTTCAGGACTCCGCGTCATGCTTGCGAAATCGGCCGCCGTCGCACTGGCGCTGGCGCTCGTCGTCCCTCTGTCGCCGCAGCGCGCGTCGGCAGGATCTTGGGCGCCCGTCGTGGTCAGATCTCCGCCGCCGCTCACCCAACCCGCCGTCACCGTAGCCAACGCCGATCGCGGCGCACCCTGCAAGTGGACCCGCCTGCGCGGCTGGCATCAATCGGCTTGGCTCGTTACATGGCGGGCTTGCCGTCCGGGTCCCGAATGGCGTTATGAACGCCGTTGCTGGATCGGCCCCGGCGACGTGCGTCATTGCCGGTTCTACGGTTGAATCAGTCCGAAACGCGCAGCTTTACAGTTAATCCAAACGCCGCCGCGAGGTTGACCACTGGCGGCGATTTGCACCTTCAGGCAGGACACCCGCCACCTGAAAGGTAAACGCCGTCTACGAACGGTTTGCAGCCCGTTTCCGGCGCTGCCCTGGGTCAGTCTGCGTCTCAGCCCGGGAATACCAGTCCGAGCCACTCCGCGACCACAGCCGGCTTGTCGAACACCTTGCCATCCGCGCCCTGAACCTCGACGATGCAGTTCCGCGTGATCAGCTTGCCGCCGTTTTTGTCCTCGATCTTGGTCACTGTCGTGCGCATCCGCACTTTGCTCCCCGACGGCACCACGCCGGTGAACCGCACCTTGTCGAACCCGTAGTTGATGCCCCGGCTGATGCCTTTGATCTGCATCGTATCTTGCGACATGGCGCTCATCAGCGACAGCGTCAGGAAACCATGCGCGATCGTGCCGCCGATCTCTTTGTTGGCGCGCGCCTCGTCGACGTGGATCCATTGGTGATCGCCCGTCGCGTCTGCGAACGCATCGATCAGCGCCTGGTCCACCACCAGCCATTTCGTCGGCGGCAATTCGAGATTGATGAGTGTAGCCAGGTCTTTGTAGTCGACGTCATGAGCCAAGGGGAAGCGCCTTTTCGTGAGGAGTGTCGTCGGTTTGAACGCATGGACGGTTCGAAGTAGGCGCATCTGTCCGGCGGTTCCTGTCGTCGAGCCGACGAAGAAGTCATCCGGCCGACTGTGGAATGAGCCGCTTCTTGAGCCGTCGTGCGCGCCCGCGCCCGTCCGCGAATCGCTTACCGCGTAACGCCCCGCTTCGCCAGTTCATTGCCGCCTTGTTCCGCACCAGATTTAGGCACCACCTCGCCGCCCCGTGCAGTGATCGCATCGAACTGCGCCGCGATCTTCTCCGGCGTCTCCCCGTCCGAGCCCAGGTGCACACCCCCCGTCAGCGTCACGTTGGCCGCAGCGAACGTTCCAGCCCCCGCCGTCAGGATGCACCGTGTCGGCGCCTGCTCGCTCGCCAGGAACACCGCCGCCGGCGTCACGTACTCCGGCTTGAAGTGATCCTGCATCGCACCCGGCAGGATATCGTCCGTCATGCGGGTCGTCGCCGTCGGCGCCAGACAGTTGACGTGGATGCCATTCTTCGCGCCCTCGATCGACAGCGTCTGCATCAGCCCGACCACCGCCATTTTTGCCGCACCGTAGTTCGACTGCCCGAAGTTACCGTACAGCCCCGATGACGACGTCGTCATGACGATCCGGCCGTAGTTCTGCGCCCGCATGGTCTCCCACACGGCCTTGCTGCAGATCATCGCGCCCATCAGATGCACGTCGACCACCGCGCGAAATTCCTCGACGCTCATCTTCGCGAAGCTTTTGTCCCGCAAAATGCCGGCGTTGTTGATCAGGATGTCGACCCGGCCGTAGGCGGCCAGTGTCTCGGCCACCATACGCTCCACGCCGGCAACATCGGTCACCGACGCCCCGTTGGCCATCGCCACGCCGCCGCCGGCGGTGATCTCGGAAACCACCTGCTGCGCCGCCGATAGCGATGCCCCGCTGCCGTCACGCGCGCCGCCGAGATCGTTGATCACCACTTTCGCGCCTCGGCTCGCCAGCGCCAGCGCATGCTGCCGCCCAAGTCCGTTGCCGGCACCCGTGACAATGGCAACGCGGCCGTCGAATCGCAGTGTCATGGAGAGGTCTCTTTTGCGAGGGGGAAAACTGCATGCGTAATCGCATCGCGCTCGGCGATGTTCAATAGGCACCACAGATTCGGTGCCGTTTCCCCCGCGCGTCCGTGCGAGGCTTCAAGCGCCCCAGTTACACCGCATGCGCTGGCAAACGCCCTGGCCGCCGCCAACCGTGCAGCTCGATGTCACCAGCCGGCAGCTCCGGCACGAATAGGACGACAGACAGCCGCGCACAGCCGCCCCGCGCGCGAAATTGCAGGTCCGCACCGTTTGGCAGTCGCGCCCCTGGTTCGGTTGCCCCGGTACGGTTTGCGCCGACACCGATGCTGCCCCCAACAGTGACGCGGCCCCCATCGCCAACGACGCGACAGCAGTTATGATTGCGACCCGCATGGACCTGTTCCGCTCGGCGACCAACGATCCCCAACGCTTCCCGAAATCCGCTGTCGATGCAACTGCCGGCGTCGCCCGGCGTCATGCGGACCTGTTAACTGTTGCCGGAACGCCACGGCACACCGGCGGCACTTATCCGATCGGTTCGCCCAGAAACGGCTTCAGATGCTTTTCCACCGCCGCCCGTTCCAGATCGCGCGTGATGAACACGAAGCGCGAGCGCTTGTCGCGTTCGCCATCGGCCCGTTTCGGCCAATCCTGCAGCACGTCCGGCGGATAGAAAATGTGCTGCACCCCATGCACCACGAACGGCTTTGCCTGACCCTCGACTGTCACGATACCCTTGACCCGCAGCAGCTTCTCTCCATAGGCAGCCGCCAGGGTTTGCAGGGACAGGCTGAGCGCGTTTCCGTCGAGCGGCTTGTCAAACACCAGCGCGAACGATCCAATGCCGTGCAGATGCTCGTGGGCGTGCGCGTGAGCATGATCTTGATGCCCATGTTCATGCCCATGCCCATGCTCATGATGATGGTCGTGCCCGCAATCCGGCCCGCACGCGTGATCGCCGCTCGCCGTCTCCCGATGCCCAAGCCACCGCTCGGGATCGGCGCCCGTCAGCGCCGGCTCGTGCGCGCCGAGCCCGATCAGGTCGGACGCCGCCGTTTCGCCCTTCACCACCCGCAAGATCTGCGCGGTACGATTGAGCGTCCGCAACCGTGCTTCCAGCGCCGTCACGACAGCCGCATCCACCAGATCCGTTTTCGTCACCACGATTCGGTCGGCCATCGCGATCTGCTTGGCCGGCTCGAAGTGTCCGTCGATCTGTCCGCTGCCGTGTTGCGCGTCGACCGTCGTCACGATGCCGTCGAGCTGATAGATGCGATACGTGTCTTCGTCCGTCATCAGCGTGTGTGCGATCGGTGTCGGATCGGCCAGCCCCGACGTTTCCAGCACCACCCGTTTGATCGCCGGTATCTCGCCGTAGAGCGATTGCTTGTGCAGCTTCGCCAGCGCCGCCGTCAGGTCGCCCCGCACCGCGCAGCACACGCACCCCGACGGCAGCAGCACCGTGTCGTCGTCGGCCTTTTCCATCAGCGCGTCGTCGATCCCGACATCGCCGAATTCGTTGATGATGACAGCCGTGCCCGCCATTTCCGGCTCCGCCAGCAGCCGCTTCAGCAGCGTCGTCTTGCCCGAACCCAAAAAGCCGGTCAGCACCGTCATCGGAATAGCAGAACTCATCGATCAGGCTCCGGAAGAAGAATTGGTTTGCGTGCGCCGCCAGCCGCCGATGGGCACCACGAGAAGCGCTAACATCCCGGCGAAAAAGCCCGAAACGTGAGCGGCGAAACTGACGTTCGGCACGCTGAGATCGATGACGATTTGCAGTCCCAGAATGACGGCCAAAGTTGAAAATTTCCGCCGGTCGAAGGCCTCTGGGTCGCGCCACCAGTTTTGCAGCACTACCAAGGTCTCCGCGCCCAATAGAGCAAATATTGCGCCCGATGCGCCCACCAGCAATCCGAAGCTCGTATAGCCTTCGGCCATCAGCCACAGCACGAAGGCCGACGACAGCACCGCCCCTGCCAGATAGATGAACAGTGTGCGGCCCGCCCCGAGCATCGGTTCGAGCAATCGCCCTAGCACCCACAAGACGAACATGTTCGACAACAGATGGATCGGACCAAAGTGCAGAAACGATGCCGTCAACAGCCGCCACCATTCGCCACTCTCGAACACGTCCGGCGGCCATAGCGCACCCAGATTGATGAGCGCCTCAGAATCCTCCGATCCGCCCGTCACCACTTCAGCCGCGAACGCAAGCAGATTGACAGCAATCAAGCCTAGCGTCACCGGCACAGCGACCAATGATTGCCTGCGCTCGAGCGTCTCTTGCAGCGTTTGCTGCTCGATCAGATCGAGGTTCGCCTCCGTCGATGCCAGTAACGGCTGCCGCGGTTGTGCCACGAACGCATTGAGTTGCCGCCGCGCAGCAAGACGTGTCGACTCCCGCTTGGCCTCCGCCGACAACTTGACCAGCACGCGTTCTCCAGACGCCGAAAGGCTGCTGTGCAGGCGGGCAAGCCCGATCCAATAGCTTTTGGTTTCCTCGTCCATCGCACTGAAGCGTTTCGCAAGCAGCGCTGCCACCCCACCGGGACGGCCACCAAATGCCAGCACGACCAGCCTTGGCATCAGACCCTGCGCGCCGATCAGGGCGCTGCGGCCGAACAAGTAGCTCTGCACCATGGCATCGGTGCGCCCGGTTTCCCCAAGTGCCCTGATCTCCAGCGGTTTCATGATCGTGTCTCCGGCATCGCGCGCACCCGCAATTGCCAGCACTTCACTCCAGTCACGCCTGAGCAGCGCGCGCTGCGCCTGAATGAACGGGCGGTATTCGCGCGGCGCGTCCGCCGCCAATTCGGCCAACGCCGCAGCGTTCTGCTCGTCATTCCCCGCCATCGCCGTCGCCAACTTCGCGTGCATACGATTGGCTAGCGTCGGGTGCGTCCACGCTGCCCCTCGCGCCAGCCACGCAGCCGTCCGCAAATGTCCAGCTTGCGCCTGCCGCAGGGATTGCGAAAACAAGATCATCGGCGCCGCCACGAACGGGATGAACACCACCGCTACGGCCGTGCCGGCCCATGCCGGCACCAACAGCAGCGCCAAAGTGCCGAGTGCCAGCACGCCGCCGTTCACGCCGAGCCAAGGTCCGTTCGCACTCAGCCATCCCGGTTGATTTCGCGGCCGATAGATGACGATCATCGCAATCACCAGCGCAGACACGGTCATGGCGTTGAGCGCGACGAGAAGTTGCAAGTCCATGCTGAAGTACCGATCGGAAGCTGGCGTCGAGCGTTGGTGGTGTGTCCACCCGGCCAGTATATAGGAAGCCTCACGCGGATGCGCTCTCGATCATGCGAGGTCGTCGGCACCGTCTCTACAGAGATAGGACCTGCGCGGATTTGACCGCCGGAATTGCAGCCGATCCGGGCCGCGCGATTCTTGACACCCCCCGGACCCATGCCTATGGTCCGCGCCGCAAGTCACCTCGCCGTTTTTGGCCTTTTCCCTTCAGGCAAGGGCACTCCGATGTCGATCGACGACAAGAATGGCCACCGGGCCGCCGACGCGTTGTCGGCAGCTGAACGGGAGGCTCTTTCGAAGCGTGCGTCGGCCATCGGCGATAAATTGGCTTCGGCGAAGTCACGGCATGCGACGCCGGTGCGCAGCGATGCGGGCCAGGCGAATGCCATGGCGAAGGGGATGAAGATTTCGGCCGAGTTGATCGGCGGGGTTGTTGTCGGCGGTGGATTGGGTTGGTTGCTGGATAAGGCGTTCGGGACGTTTCCCTTGCTCTTCATTCTTTTCTTCCTGCTTGGGTCCGCAGCCGGAATTTTGAATATCGTGCGGCAGGCACAGCGTGAAAAAACGCCGCCTGCTCCGTCCGTCAAGGACGACGAAGACGACGACAAGTAAGGGACTCCCGTTTCAACGGGCGGGGGATTGAGACGTGGCAGCTGGCGGTGGTGGGCATAGTCCCATCGAACAATTTGCGCTGACGACATTCGTGTCGTTGAAGCCTTTCGGTATCGATGCGTCGATCACCAATTCGACCCTGTTCATGGTCGTGTCGGTCGGCCTCATCTGCGCCTTCCTGCACTTCGCCATGAACAACGCCAGCTTGGTTCCCGGGCGGCTTCAGTCCGTTGCCGAAATGAGCTATGAGTTTGTTGCCGGTACCGTTCGCGATAACCTCGACGACAGCAAAGAAGGCATGAAATTCCTGCCCTTCGTTTTTGCGCTCTTCTCGTTCGTGTTGGTTGCCAATTGTCTCGGCATGATTCCCGGCTTCTTCACCGTTACCAGCCACATCATCATCACGGCGGCCCTGGCCCTGCTGGTTATTGGCACCGTGCTGGTCTACGGCTTCGCGCGTCACGGCGTCGGCTTCCTGAAATTGTTCGTGCCTTCGGGCGTGCCGTTCTGGCTGATGCCGATCCTCGTGCCGATCGAGGTCATCTCGTTTGTCTCGCGTCCGGTATCGCTGTCGGTGCGTCTGTTCGCCAATATGTTGGCCGGCCACATCGCCCTCAAGATCTTTGCAGGCTTCGTTGGCACGTTGCTCGCAGCCGGCGTCTGGTCGGCGTTGTCTCCGTTGCCATTGGCGCTGACCACGGCGCTCACCGCACTGGAGCTACTGGTCGCATTCCTCCAAGCCTACGTCTTCGCCGTTCTCACCTGCGTCTACCTGTCCGACGCTGTCCACGGCGCGCACTGATCACCTAATCCACCCAATCCAACTCAGGAGTTCAAAATGGATCCGCTTGCAGCTAAGTACATCGGCGCTGGTATCGCGTGCCTCGGCATGGCCGGCGCAGGCATTGGCCTCGGTAACCTGTTCGGCCAGTTCTTGTCGGGCGCCCTGCGCAACCCGTCCGCCGCAGACGGCCAGCGCGGCACGCTGCTGCTCGGCTTCGCGCTCACCGAAGCCTTGGGCATCTTCTCTCTGCTGATCGCACTCCTGCTGCTTTTCGCAGTCTGATGCCAATCGATGTGATGCGTGGCCCGTCATAGAACGCGGGTACGCATCTCATTGGCGCGACAGTAGCGTCGTGGTTCGATTGGCAACGCCAATTCAAACTGCGGTGCCGCGCTGCTTTTTGCAGTACGGTACGCTGCGTCCGTCATGCCCGTATGCTCGAACCTTGTTCGACCTACGCCCACGCTGAATGAGTGACGACTGATGGCGACTCCAACCAAAGCAGCGGCCAATGTCATAGCGCCGGCCAGCGGCCAGCAAGCAACGTCGGCCACCGTCGAGCATGGGCATGCGGCAACGTCTGCATTCCCGCCGTTCGACAAAGCCACCTTCGGTCCTCAGCTGATCTGGCTCGCCCTCACCTTCGGCTTTCTGTATGTCATGCTGTCGCGCACGTTGTTGCCGCGCGTCGCCGGCGTCATCGAGAGCCGCGCTCAAGGTATCCGTGCCGACCTTGCCGAGGCAGAGCATCTCAAGGGCGAGACCGACGCGGCGCTGAAGTCTTACGAGCAGGCGCTTTTCACCGCCAAGGCGAACGCTGCCGGCATCGCAAAGGCCCAGCGTGATCAACTGACCACTGAAACCGATCGCGAGCGTGCTGCCGTCGACGCGCAAATGGCTGCCAAGGTCGCCGACGCCGAACAACGTATTGCCCAGAGCAAGGCGACCGCTTTATCCGCCGTCAGCGGCGTTGCCACCGATACCGTCGGCGCGATCGTCGCCAAACTAACCGGACAAACCGTGACTGGCTCCGAGATCGCCTCCGCGATCGCCGCCGTCAAAGCGAAGTGAGATAAGTCATGGTGTTGTTGGCAGGGACCGCCGAACCAATCTGGCAGAATCCGGTCTTTTGGGTGGCTGTCGCATTCGCAATTTTGATCGGCTTCGCGATCCAGCAGGGTGCCGGTCGCGCCATCGGCAAAGCCCTCGACGATCGAGCCAGCGGCATCAAGGCCGAGATCGACGAAGCGCTGCGTCTGCGCGAGGAAGCGCACGCCCTGCTTGAGGAAAGCAAACGTCGCCACGCCTCGGCCGAGCAGGAAGCCGCAGCTATTGTCGCCGGCGCCCGCCAGGAGGCCGAAGCCATGGCCGCCGAAGCCCGTCGTAATCTCAAGGATAGCGTCGAGCGTCGAACCAAGATGGCCGAAGAAAAAATCGCACGCGCCGAAGCGCAGGCGATTGCCGAGGTCCGTGCTACGTCCGTCGACCTCGCTGTGTCCGCAGCAGAGCACTTGATCGCGTCGAAAGCCGCCGTCACCAGCTCCGATTTGATCGACAAAAGCATTCGTGACCTGAAGGGCCGCCTCAACTAGGCGTTCGCACACGGCTAAAATACTGGGCTGGGTGCTCAAATGGCTGGGCACCACGCGCGTAGCCCAATCACCCCTTGCTGATTGCTGCAGCGGTGGCTCGGCATCGTTGGCGCGTCGACGCTCAGCAGAGCGCCCAATCCCCTCGATGGTTGATGCAGTGGCGCAGCAAGAATTCGCCGATGGAATTGCGCTATTCCCTCTGCGAAATGCTATTTGGCGATTGCCATCGGTCTCATGATTTTGAAATTCCTGTCATGCGCTCACGTCGCGGACGGCGCGCTGGGAAGTTGTGCTGGTAAGCTTCCACCATTGAAACTTGGCCTCCGCTGACGCTCCTTGCTAGGTTAGGTGTGACGCAAAACAAGCCTTATGCCCACGATCCAACCCGAAATTAACCGGATTCCAATGTTCACGCTCCAACAATGGTCGACTGCGCCCAAAAACTAGATCAACCTTCCGGTTGCCGAAGACTTGGACGCATCAAGTGACGGAAGGCCCTGTGAAAGGCCACGCTGCCCGCATCTCGGAAGGAGCATGTAGGTATGAAGTTGAGCGGAACGCTCAAATTTGCAGTAGGCGCCTCCGCCGTTGCGGGTGCAGCCTTTCTGCTGGGCTTTCTCGCGTTCGTCCTGTTTGTCATGAGATATGACGTCGTTGCGCCCGTGAGTGGTGACGCCATCGTGGTACTTACGGGTGGTGAACTGCGTGTTCGCGAAGGCTTCCGAATCTTTACGGGGGGTGGTGGCCGGCGAATCTTGATCTCCGGCGTCAATCGCGTCACCACGAAGCTCGACCTCCAACGACTTTCGGGCGTTCAGGCGATGTTGTTCGATTGTTGCGTCGACATTGACTATGCCGCTCGTGACACCGTCGGCAATGCCGATGAAACCCGAACGTGGCTGCAAACCTGGGGCTTCCGCCGCCTCGTTGTCGTCACCTCGAATTACCATATGCCACGCAGCATGCTTGAATTGAAGCGGACGCTTCCCGGCATCGAGTTGGTCCCGCATGCCGTAGTTTCCGCCAACTATCGGCCAAGCGAATGGTGGCGTCATCCGGCGGCCGTCAAGCGCATGCTGACCGAGTACGTCAAATTCTGGCCGTCTGCGATTCGCTGGTCCGCAGCAACGTTCCGCACTAAGGTCGCGACGGGTTCGACGTCCAGCCCACCACCGACGGTATCGTCGACTCTGCCGCGCGTCAGCGGCCTTTGATCGCACGATCCGCCGTAACTGTCGTGGTCCAGCTAAACTCCGGTTTTCCCAGGTCATGATCAGATCACTCGTCTATGCCACAGCCTTCTATGTACTAACCGTGCTGATGTTGGTGGCGTTCAGTTGGCTTCTCTTGACGCCGCGCGCTTGGGCGATGGCTGCATTGCGAATGCACGGACAGCTCTGCACGTGGCTACTCAAAGTCATCTGCGGCACCCGTCTCGAGGTGCGTGGCCGTGAGCACCTGCCCGATGGCGCATGCCTTGTCGTTTCCAAGCATCAATCCACATGGGACACGTTCGCTCTAATTCCATTGCTCCGGGATCCGGCCGTCGTTCTTAAAGAAGAACTGAAGTGGATTCCCCTCTACGGGTGGTTCTGTCTCAAGTTCGAGCACATCCTGGTTGAACGAAGTCGCGCGTCTGCGTCTCTCAAAAAATTGGTTGCCGATTCAAAAATTAGAGTAGCCCAGGGGCGTCCAATTCTTATTTTCCCGGAGGGCACGCGCCGCCCTCCCGGCGCCCCTCCGGCTTATAAGCCAGGTTATGTTGCCCTCTATGAGGCCCTTCAGGTGCCGTGCATTCCGGTCGCGCTGAACTCGGGCTCATTTTGGCCGCGACGGAGCCTCATGCGCTACCCCGGCACCATCGTCGTCGAGTTCCTGCAACCGCTGCCGCCGGGCATGCCGCGGGCGCAATTCCGGCGCGTTTTAGAGAGTCGTATTGAGACCGCATGCGACGTACTCCTAAATGAAGCGACGGCTGCCAGCCCGCCCGTACACGTTCCGATAAAGAACTAAAATAGACCAAAAATAGAACTTTACAAGAACTTTTATTGACAATTGTCATTTTTTCGCTATTTTGAGTTTCGGACGTAGTGGGACGTAGTGAGTTCGCCCAGGCGTCTATTCGCTTCGTCTGTCGCCGGTTAGGCCGGCAGTAGCTTTCTCCCGTTTGCAATCACCTCGAGTTCAGGTGTGGCCACCAATGTCTCTACGACAGTCTACAACAGCGACTTGGCCCCATATCTCACACGAGATCTGGCGCATGAAGTATCGGCTGCACGATGCGAAAGGTTTGCCGGTCGATCAGTCTTTCAGCGACACTGTCGCGCGCGTCGCAAGCGCGGTTGCAGCAGCCGAACCGGCACCTGCAAGGTCCCGGTGGACCGCGCGCTTTGCCGACGCAATGGCGGAGCGTGAGTTCGTACCCGGCGGTCGCATCATCGCCGGTGCCGGCACCGAGCGGGCTGTGACTTTGTTCAATTGCTTCGTCATGGGCCGCATTGAGGACGATCTAGGCTCCATCTTCGACTCGGTCAAAGAGGCCGCTCAAACCATGCAGGCCGGTGGCGGCATCGGCAGTGACTTCTCAACGCTACGTCCGCGCGGTGCATTGGTGCGCAGTATGGGCGCTGATGCCTCGGGTCCTGTGTCCTTCATGGACGTATGGGATGCGATGTGTCGCACGATCATGTCTGCGGGCGCACGGCGCGGCGCCATGATGGCCACACTGAGGTGCGATCATCCCGATATCGAGGTGTTCATCGATGCGAAGCGCGATCCCGATCGTCTGCGCAATTTCAACTTGTCCGTACTGATCACCGATGCATTTGTCGCGGCCGTGCGCGCCGATGCACCCTGGAATCTCGTGTTCGATGGGCAAACTGTACGCACCGTTCAGGCGCGGTCACTGTGGATCCGGCTGATGCAGGCCACATATGATGTTGCAGAGCCGGGCGTTATTTTTATCGATCGCATCAACGATCAGAACAATCTGGCCTATTGCGAGACGATTACAGCTACCAACCCGTGCGGCGAGCAACCGCTCCCGGCCTATGGCGCTTGCCTGTTGGGCGCACTGAATTTGGCGCGCCTCGTCCGCGATCCCTTTTTACCCATAGCTACCCTTGATGAAGAGCGGCTGACTTACTTGGCGGGCATCGCGACGCGATTCCTCGACGATGTCATAGATGTATCGCATTATCCGCTGCAGGCGCAGCGGGACGAAGCCATGGCCAAGCGGCGCATCGGATTAGGCGTTACGGGCTTGGCCGACGCACTGATAATGCTCGATATTCGTTATGGGTCTCCTGAAGCGTGCCGTTTGACTTCACGTTGGCTTCAGTTGATCAAGACCGCCACCTACCGCACCAGCACGGCGATCGCAGCGGAGAAAGGCGCGTTTCCCCGTTGTAACTCTGAAGCGTTGTTGAGGACGCCGAATTTGCAGTCACTGCCGGTTGATGTGCACGAGTCGGTGAAACAGCACGGGCTCCGAAACGGCCTTCTGACGACAATTGCACCAACCGGCACGACGTCTCTTCTCGCCGGCAATGTTTCGAGCGGCATCGAGCCAGTTTTCGATTTCACGTATCGCCGTAAGGTGATGGACGCGAATGGCGACCGCCGCGAAGAGCAGGTTCAAGACTATGCGTATCGGTTGTTTCGCGAGACGTTTGGCCGGTCTGCATCACTGACCAGGGCCTTTGTAACTGTCGCCGACCTCACTCCTGCGGACCACCTCGCAATGCAGGCGGCAGCACAGCCGCATGTGGACAGCGCGATTTCGAAAACCATAAATTGCCCGGTTGGTATTTCGTTCGAAGCCTTTCAGTCGGTCTACCTCGATGCCCACCAGCTGGGTTTGAAAGGATGCACCACCTTCCGGCCAAACGCGGTCACAGGCTCGGTACTGACGTCCGACGCGGCTATCACGCCACCGCAAACCGCACTCGCGCAGACTTCGTCCGATCTGTCCGCGGTCGCCGATACCTACCCCGAGCCGGAAACAGGCGAGACTTGGTCCGCGTCCGCCATGGAGCAATCGAGGCCCGCGATTTCGGCCGAACCCAGCTTGCTTGTGTCCGATATGGCGACCCGCTGTCCGAATTGCCTCGAGATGACTTACGTCGGACATGGCGGCTGCGGCGCGTGTCGAAGTTGCGGCCATTCCCAATGCGATTAATTCCACGCCTCAACGGGGACAGTCGCAAACCCGTACCACAGTAAGGGGCAGCAACGCCCTCTGGTCAGATTGCTTTCACTCGCCGGATCTCGATTCCAACCATACGGCAATTCGGCATGATGTCCGGCTTCTCGATTCGAACCAAAACGGCCCTCACTCGAGGATCCGAAAGACATTGTGCGCCGATAGCTTCCGCCAGCGTTTCAATGAGTTTGAAATGGCGGCTTTGGCACAGCAACTCTGTATCGCGAACGACACGGCCATAATCGAACACGTCGCCGATGCGCTCGCTTTTCCCATCGTAAGTATCGTCCACGTCTATTTCGAGCCCTACGATGATCCGTTGCTCATACCTCAGTTCGACCTCGAAAATCCCCACGCTTGCCAAGATTTCCAGGTCGCGAACGAAAACGCGGCGCGGTGGCCGTCCGGGGCCTCCTGGTCCAATCGTTCGGCCGGGCTGGTCGGTCATGTCGCTACCAAGATCGTCATTTGAAATTCGCCCATTTGTCATGAGGTCACATCATCACTGCGCAAGATAACGTCACAACGAAACGTCGCGTGCATGATCACGTCACCCGCGCCCGTTCCCGATATCCGGAGTTTGCCATGCCAGATGTTGACCGCCATCGAGGGCGATCATTTGGCCGGTCATGGCTGGTGCGTCAATTATGAAACGGATCGCGGCTGCAACGTCGTCGGTCGTTGTGGCCCGAGCCAGTGGCGTGGCCGCGCATTGCGCGTCGAATTCGGCCTGACTCTGATGCACGCTACGCAGCATCGGACCGGGCCCGATGGCGTTCACGCGCACGTGTGGCGCCAGTCCTTGCGCCAGCGTCTGCGTCATCGCCCACAGGGTCGCTTTGGACCCGGCGTACGACAAGAAATGCGGCGTCGGCTTCCACACCCGCTGATCGATGATGTTGATCACCACGCCCGCCCGGCCAGCCGGAAGGTGCTTCGCCAACGCCTTGGCAAGAAACACTGGCGCCTTGGCGTTGACCGTGAAATGTCGGTCCCAAGTCGGTGATGTCAAACTTGCAATGTCGTCGTACGTGAAAACCGAAGCATTGTTGACCAGACACACCGGCGGTCCCAACGCCTTTCCCACCCTGGGCACCAAGTCGTCGACCTGCGTCTCCGAGGCCAGATCGGCGACAAATAACTGCGCTTGCACGCCTAGCGCGGTCAACTCACGCAGCACCGATTGAGCGTCGGGGTCGTCGACGTGCACATGCAAAGCGATCGACCATCCCTGATGTCCGAGGTCCAGCGCAATCGCGCGGCCCAAACGGCGGGCCGCCCCCGTTACCAGCGCTACGCGATGTCTCGCTTTTGTCATCGCAGTTCCGTCTCACTCATGCGGGTTGCGCCCTTCGTATCCGTCGTCAGACAAGGTGAGCCAACGTCTCCCGGGTGTAGGGCACAAACGAATTTTGCAGCCCGCGTTGCAGCTTGACTGCCCATCCAGCGTCCGCGATGAGTGCTCGTCCAACGGCGGCAATATCCACTTCGCCCGTAGACACCATCTCGACCAGACGCGCGAGATGCTCCGGCGCGACGCCTGCACCCTTGCTTCGGAATGTCTCGACGAAGTCTGTATCGAGGCCGATCGAGCCCACTGTTATAACTGGGCGGCCTGAGAGCTTTTTCGTCCAGCCGGCCAAATTCATCAACCCGTTTGAGCCTGCCTCGTCTGGGAATTCCGGCTCCCAGAACCGCCGCGTCGAGCAATGGAAAATATCCACGCCCGCTTCGACAAGCGGTTTCAGGAACGCCGCAAGATCGGTCGGCGTTGCCGCAAGCCTGGCGGCGAAATCCTGCTGCTTCCACTGAGAAAAACGCAGTATGATTGGATAATCCGGCGCCGTTGCGGTGCGGCACGCTTTGACGATTTCTGCAGCAAACCGTGCCCTATTGACGATCCCGCCCCCGAACGCATCGGTCCGCTCGTTGGTGCCCGACCAGAAAAACTGGTCGATGAGGTACCCGTGCGCGCCATGAATTTCAACGCCGTCGAAACCCAATTCGCGCGCCCGGTTGGCGCTGTAGGCGTAAGCTTGGATTAACGCTTCGATCTCCGACGCCGACAAAGCCTCGGTGACCTTCTTGCCCGGCTTGAGCAAACCGGACGGCGCTACGGGCGCTGCCTCGACATTGGGCTGATCGCCTTTGCGCCGCATGCTTCCGACATGCCAAAGTTGCGGCATGATGCGGCCGCCGCCCGCATGCACCTCCTTGACCACGTGCGCCCATCCCTGAAGCGCACTTTTGCCGTGAAACGCCGGCACGTTTGGATCATTGCCGGCAGCCGCATGCGGTACCAATGTCCCTTCGGTGACGATCAATCCTACATCTTGCTCGGCACGCCGGCGGTAATATGCAGCGACGTTTGCCCCCGGCACACCACCCGGAGAAAACGAGCGGGTCATTGGCGCCATCGCAATGCGATTGCGCAGGACTAACGGCCCCATGCTGAACGGGCGAAACAGCGGCGTCACGTCGAGCATGAGGCATCAACCTTTTTCACTGCACTCGCCATTGGGTCAGCGCGCGTCTACCCGCTGCATCAACCACGGTTGACCCTTGTAGAATGTCCAATCGGCTTGCTGCAAGCTACTGACGCCGCGCCGGGACCCTCGGCTGGCGGCTTGCGGGCGGCTACCGCGTTGCCTTAACCCTTGCGTCACACTGACCACCTAGGTTGAAAGGCGTCACAGCCCTCATGATATCCGACCCAGCCACTCGCCAGAGGCGATTACGGTTCGCGCTCGAACCATTACCGATGGTCGATTGTTTAACCCTTACAGACGTATCGGGCCGACGAGCCATAGGCACTGCTCGGCCATGCGGGACCATGATGGTAGCCGCAGGAGACACCATGGACATCCAAGACCTTCTCATCTTTTCGCGCGTTTCGGCACTGCAGAATTTGTCTGCGGTGGGCACCGAGCTTGGCTTGACGCCCGGCACCATTTCAAAGCGCATACAGGCGCTTGAAGAGGCGTTGTCGGTGCGCCTTTTCGAACGCACCACGCGCTCGATCCGGATCACTGAAGAGGGCACTCGTTTTCTTGGTTACGTCGAGCGGGTGCTGGATGAACTCGATCAGGCACGCTCCTCGATGGCGGCGAGCTCCAAGACGCCGGTTGGCAAGTTGAAGGTTTCCGCGCCGCAGGTCATCGCGCGTCTTTATGTGGCGCCGTCCATCCCTTCGTTCCTGGACGCATACCCCGACATCGAGGTGCAACTCGACACCACTGATCGGCAAGTCAACCTGCACGAGGAGGGCTATGACATTGCGATCAGGTCCGGCGCTCTCAACGACAGCACTTTGATCGCCAAGCGTTTGACCACCGACCGCGTCGTCATAGCCGCATCGCCGGCTTATCTGAAAGCGCACGGCACTCCGGAAACACCTGAAAGCCTCCCCGACCATTCCTGTCTCGCTTTGGCCGATACGTATTCATGGAGTTTCAGCGCCGGAGGCAACGAGACTACGGTCAGAATTTCGTCGCGACTGCGATCCGACAGCAGTGAAGTCTTGCGCATTGCCGCTTTGGCAGGCCTGGGTTTGATCCGCTCTACCGAGCTGATCCTGGCCGACGAACTGGCCGCTGGTCAGTTGGTTCAAGTCCTTGAGGGATCGATCGATAACTCGTCCACTGGGGTTTATGCGCTGTATGTCAGCGGGCGCCACATTCTTCCCCGCCAACGCGTGTTTCTCGACCATATGGCCGAATGGTTCCGGGCACAACGACGACCACCCTTGGATGCCGCGTCTGCTGTTGGTAGCGGTGGAGGTGGCGGCGGTAAGTTCGCTGGAAAGCGTTGAGCAGGACGAGCTACTGCACGCGAATGCTGACACGATCGGTGTTGCCCTCGGCATCGATGACCAAGATCTTCACAAACCCACGATGATTACCTTCAAGCGATAGCACCGATCCTGCAGTTTTTGTCCCGACCGGTCGGCCATCTACCAGCCACGTCAACGGCAACGCTCCTCCCTCTGCTTTTACCGTAACGCTCTCGCCGTCCGCATCGACAACGGCGCGATCGGGTGGCGACGCGATTCGCAACGGTGACGCGCGGAACACACCGGCAATCCGTTCATCCGATGCCACTGCATTGAAGTGTCGCAGCGGCGGCGGCAACTGATCGCTTTTGGCCATCAGCACTCCCGGCGGCGCAGGTGCAAACGGAGTTCTCCGCTCGCTGACGCGGTGGAATGCGTCAAACAGCAACGGCGCCGCCGCCGCCCGTCCCGCAAGTCCCGCAACCGACGCGCCATCTGCACGGCCAACCCATACCGCGATGGTATGCCGGCCATCGAACCCGACGGCCCACGCATCGCGCGTGCCATAGGACGTCCCCGTTTTGAAAGCGATCTGACCTGTTTTCGCGTTCGCCGGTGCCGGCGCGTGCCGCAGAATGTCCGTCACATACCATGCTGCAACCGGCGTCAGCACACGCGCGCGCAGCGTCATCGGTGATCGATCCTCGCCACGCCGGTGCGTGATCGTCACCGCTTCGCCGCCCCGTGCGATCCCGCTGTAAAGTTGCGCCAAGTCCGACAGCTTCATGCCGAGTCCGCCAAGTGCGATCGCCAGCGACGGTTCGCTGTCCTTCGGCAACTGCGGGACCAGTCCCGCCGATTGCAAACGAGCAAAAAATTTCGGCACGCCCACCGCCTCCAACGTACTGACGGCGGGGATGTTCAGCGATTGTGCCAGCGCTTCCCGCATCGTCACGGTACCGTGCCAATCGCGGTCGAAGTTCTTCGGAACGTAGGTGCCAAAGCGCGTCGGCCTGTCGTCGATCATCGTATCCGGGTGCGCCAGTCCTGCCTCGAACGCCATTCCGTAGATCAGCGGTTTCAGCGTCGAACCGGGTGAGCGCACGGCATGCGCCATGTCGACCGCGCCAGTACGGTTGGCGTCCAGATAGCCGGCCGACCCGACCTCCGCCACCACCTGCCCGCTAGCGTGCTCGATTGCGATGACGGCGGCCGAGACGCCGTTGCCAAGCGTCCGCGAATGATCGCGCGCCAGCGTTTCCAACGACGCCTGCGCCTTCACATCCAGCGTCAGCCGGTGCACCAACCGCTCCGGGTTCGCCTCACGCTCCGCATCGCCGAGGTGCGGTGCCAGCCGGGAAAACTCCCGCCGCACGTACGGCACTGTCTCCAGCTTTGCCAGCGCAGCTTCGGTGCGCGCCAAAATTCCCGCGCTAACGGCACGCTCGAGCACCCGGTTGCGTGCCCTCAGCGCAGCCTCTGGAAACCGGTCCGGCTTGCGGCTTTCCGGCGCTTGCGGGATGGCTACCAGCACAGCCACCTGCGCCGGGCTCAGATGCTTCGGCTCGGTCCCGAAATACGCCAGCGTCGCAGCCCGAACGCCCTCGAGATTGCCACCGAACGGCGCGAGATTGAGATACAGCCGCAATATCTCGCTTTTCGAGTACTGCCGCTCGATCTGCAAAGCCCGCAACATCTGTCGCATTTTGCCGCCGGCATCGCGCTCGTGCACACCGTCGAGCAGCCGCGCGACTTGCATCGTCAGCGTCGAACTGCCGGATACGATGCGACCATACCGAGCGTATTGCCCCATCGCGCGCAGCGTCGAGATCGGATCGACGCCCGGATGCAGATAGTAGCGCCGGTCCTCGAACGCCAGCAACGTCTTTATGTACTGCGGGTCCACGTCGCCGATCTCCACCGGCAACCGCCAGCGCTCGTCCACCGTCGTATACGCCCGCAGCAATTGATCATTGCGATCCAGCACTGTCACCGACGACGACGTCGCCCGCTCCATCGGCAAGGGACCGAGCCGCCGGATCGCGACCTCGAGCAGCACGGCTGCGGTCACGCAGGCGCAAAGCACGCTCGAGCCGATCCATTTGAGCACCACACGAGTCCGCACTCGCGGCGCACGCGGGCTGTCGGGTTTTCGGCGAATGCCTGCTAATCGAAGCGTCATCGTGAGCCCAATCCGGTCCCGCGAATGCTGGTAACGGTTGTCACCGTCACCATCACTGCGTCGCGCTTTACTTCGTCGTCACGCTCAACTGACCCGTCGCCGTCCGGGCATATCGATCGGGTTTGTACATGTCTTCGACGGTGGCTGCGGGATGCACGAATGTGCCCGGCGTCACCGCCCGCACCAGATAGGCGACGGTGGCTGTCTTCGCGGCCTCTGAACGGTCACCGTCCGAGTTCCGGCGCCGATTTTCGCTCGCGAAGAAATCGAACGCTGCGACGAACCTGTCGTCGCGGAATTCGGTATGCTCGGGTGTCCGCGTCGTCTTCAACCAGTCGAGCGTCTTCACGTCGCCACTGTCGACGATGCGCGGATTTTCGATTTCAAATCCTGCCGGCAACCGATCCACCAGCATGATCCGCCCGCCCGCATCTGTCGCGTCGATCTTCACGACCACCACGAAACGATCGTTCTGCGCGACGGTCGACTTGCCGCCCGTTGCACTCTTGAGATCTATTTCCTTGCCCTCCAGCGTGTAGAAGCGGCGTTCGATCGTAAACCCCTTTGAAACAGCCGGTTCAGGTGTCAGCGCACTGCCGATCACCGAGATGACGGCATTGGTCGGTTGGTCCCCCGTGTTCACGATCGTCAGTGGATTTGCGGCGAGATCTCCAGCTTTGAAGGTGCGCGTAAACTTGCCCTGATGGGCGACGCCGTTCACGCTCAAGGCCGCATCGGCAGCCTGATCCGCAAGCGACTTGGCTGCCAGCAGCATCCACGCTTGCTCTTGCGTCGACGTCGACCCGCGTCCGGCATAAACCTTCGCCAGCACATCGACCAAGCGCGGCGCGTCACGCTTTGCGAGTTTGAGTTCCGACGCCAGCGTCACCACGGCCGCGCGGTCGCGCAGGTTCGAACCATAATCGCGCCGGAAGTCGGTAGCGGTGTCGGAGATGTCCAGCTTCTTCAGCGCGGCGGCAAATGCAATCTCGGCTCGCTCGCGGTCACCCACCAGGCCCAATGCCGCACCAAGTTGCGCTTGTGCCAGTGCGGTCGCGAATTTGTCGAGCCGCGCGTCGATATCGTAGCGCAATTCACCCACCGGCGCTCTCCCGCCGCGCGCCAGCACATAAAGTGCGTACGCCCGGTTCTCACCGCCGCTCGTGAATTCTTGTTCGATCGCGACGCTATTGGCGAGTTTGTCGAGGGCGAGGCTGAGCGCCTTCCCGTTCACTGCATGGCCGTTTTCCTTTGCGCGCAGTAGAAAGTCCGTCACATAGCTGGTCAGCCAGAGGTCGCCGTTGCTCGGCCCCCACACACCGAACGCGCCGGAGCTGTCCTGCATCTCCATCACCCTGTCGATCGCCGCCGTCACCCGTAGTTTCAGCGTCGCATCCGCGCCGATGCCGATCTGCTTGGCGACGTCGTTGACATACAGCAACGGCAGCGCGCGACTCGTCGTCTGCTCGGCGCAGCCGTACGGATAGCGATCCAGTTCTGCCAGCAGGCCGACGACGTTCAAGTTCGCCAGCGGACCCACGTGCGCCGTCACCCGCGCCGTCGACGGAATGAGATCCGCCAGCAGATCGGCCGACACCGCCAGCTTGCCGCCCTTTGCTGTCAGCGTGGCCAACGTCGTCCGTTTGATGTCGCCTGCGGGTGGCTTGACATCGAACGTCAACGTCCGCTTGACCGCCACATCGCCCGGCCCGCGTATGGATACGTCCAGCACCATCGGCCCCACATCGTCGGGCTTCAGCGAGATCGCTTCCAACTTCTTCTCGCCGGCCTTAAGCGCCACTGATTTGCTCGCCAGCGTTTGCGGCGTGCCGCCTGTTGCCTCGGAAGCGGCACGCTTCACTTCGACGGCGTAGGTGCCCGCCGGCCCTTCGACGTTGTGCACGTCCAGTTGCAGGCGCGCTTCATCTCCCAGCGTCAAAAACCGCGGCGCTGCAGCGGTTAGAGCCACTGCGTCTCGCACCACCACGTCCTTCGACGTCGAGCCGACACGGGCTTCGCTCCAGGCGACCGCCGTCAGTCGAACCGTGCCGTTGAAGTCCGGCAGATCGAACGACACGCTCGCCTTGCCATCTTGTCCGACAGTGACGATGCCCGATGTCATCGCCAGCGTCGCCTCGACCGGAGGCGCACCCGACAGCGACATCGAATCAGCCGCACCGCCATCGCCGCCCGATCGCAGCCGACCCTTCTCGGCGCGCATGCCGTCGATCAATCGCGCGTAGAAGTCCCTTATTTCCAGGCCTAACTTGCGTTGTCCAAAGAACCACGCATCCGGTTTCGGCGTTTCATAGCGTGTCAGATTGAGAATGCCCGCGTCCACCGCATGGATCGTCACGCGCGCCTGCTCTCCAGCCTTGAGACCGGTCAACGTCACCGGCACCACCAGCTTCGACGCCGATTTGACCTTCTCAGGTGTCGCGAGCGAGACCTGCAGCTTGCGCGCGTCGGCGTCCACGCTCACCCATTTGAGCCCCAACGCCCGGCCCGGCATCCGCTTTTCGGTTTGGTCGAGCGGCCGGAACAACGTCGCGGTCACATATGCGCCGGCGCCCCAGGCATCCGTGATCGGCACCAGTACTTCGCCGCCGCCCGCCGGCAGATTGGCCTCTTGCATGCTTATGACACCGGAGTTGATCACCGCGATCTGCGCCTTCCCGGCCATTTTCGAAACGATGCGGACACGTGCCGTATCGCCCGCTTTGTAGCTAGGCCGATCGAGCGCGAGATCGAGCATCTCCGGGCTGTCGGCCGCTTCTTCCTGGAACCATCCGGCATTGAACACGATGCTTGAAACGATAGGCTTCGCAGCGCTCGCGTCGGTGGGGTCGGCTGCTGAAATCTCGAGACGGTAACGGCCCCAATCCACTTTCGCCGAGATGCGGCCAGGCGTAGTGCCACTGGCGTCGACCGTGCCGCTGGCCACACGCCGCGTCGACGTCTGCGCGTCATAGCTCCACTCGTTGTCACGGTTGTACCACTGCCAGCGTTGCTCGAGCCGCAGCAGCTCCCATTTCAGTCCTTTGCTGTCGATCGGCTTGCCCGCCGCATCCACGAGCAACGTGTCGAACGTCGCATCTTCACCTTCAGCCGCTTGAATGAATGTCGCGCCTGTCGCCCCGAACAGCGGCTTGATCCCGATGCGCGGACCGGACGCCGCCACCGGCAGATTGATCGTCCGCTCGATCGTGCGCCCGCCCTGCTCCCTCAACTTGATGATCACGTCGGCTTCCAGCGGACGCGCGGTGCGGTCGATCTGCGGCAGCACGATCGGCAGTGTCGCAAATCCCTCGCCGTCCGTGTCTGGCAGGCTCTCCAATGCCTTGCGTGCCGGAACGATTTTTTCGTCGGCCAAACCAAAGCGAAAGCCCGCCAAGCCAGCGACATCCTTCTGCGAGGGCCTGACGACGATTTCACCTTCCACCGAAAGGTTCGCCGCCGGCGGGCCGTAAAGATATTTACCGGCGAGCTTCACACTGCCGCCCGTGTTCGGCTCCAGCATCGGAGAAAGCGCCTCCAGCTTCATCTCCAGCCGTTCCGGTACGAAATCCTCGACCAGAAATGCTGCTGAGGAAATCGCTTCGGCTTTCGGATCCGTGTGCACGCGAACGCGCCATGTACCGGTCTGCGCCCCGCCGCCAAGCACCAGATCCGCGACGCGGCCACCGAGATTGTCGTCGACCAACACCTGGCGCTTGTGTTCGACGCCGTCTGGTCGCGTCACGATCAGCGTTACCGGCAACGTCGCCGCACGACCGCGATCGTCACGCACCAGCGACGTCAGATGCACGGTCTCGCCGGGTCGGTAGACACCACGATCGGCAAATGTAAAAGCGTCGACAGCCCCCGGCGCATCGCGGCCCTTGACGCCACGATCCGACAGGTCGAACGCCGCCGTCGTCAAATCCAGGAACGAGAAATCGGCCGCGTCGCCGCTGGTCGTATCCGCCGAAAGAAAGGCTGGAGCCTGCCCGCCTTCGCCGCGTTTCAGTCCGGCGGCGAACCGCACATAGCCGCGTGCGTCGGTCTTTGCTTCACCCAGCACTTCGTTGTTGCGCGCGATCATGCGCACGCGCGCTCCGGCGATCGGCTCGGCTGTCGCCAAAGACCGTACGAAGCCATGGACGCCGTCTTGACCGTTGAAAGCCGTCAGGCCGAGATCCGACACGATGAACCACTGCGACGTACGCTGCCGCGCATCACTGCTACTGCCGTTATCTCCGCCAGTTCTTGCGTTCACTCCCGCCGACAGCACATAGACGCCGGGCAGCAGTTTCGGCAGCGCTTCCGAAACTGGAAAAGCCGTCGTCACGTCTTCGTTGCGTTTGTTGAGCGTAACCAGTTCGCCCTTGTAGACGCTTTGGCCTGAACGCTCTTTGATCTGCTCGATGTCGTAGCTGGAAATCTGCTTCTGAAACTCGCCGGATTGAATAGCACTCGCCAGATTGCGATCGCCGATGCGGAAAACTTCTATCGCCACCTCATCCGCATTTACCGTCGTCAACGGAATGCCCTGTTGCCCCGTGCGCGGCAGCACATACGCGCGCCCCGCCGCCCGCACCGATGCCGCGCGGTCGCGCACATAGACCGTCAACTCCACCGTCTTGATCAGCGCCTCGTCGATCGTCGACGGCAGGCCTTGCCGCACTTCGATTTGATAGCGCTGCCCATGTTTGAGCCCGTCGATGCAAAGCTGTTTGCCTTCGGCCGTGACGGCTGCAGCCGCGCGTCCGTCGACTCGGACGAACGTCGAGAAATCCGTTTTGCCAACTGCCAGCAGTTCTGAAAATTGCAGACATGCACGCGGGCTGACTGCGTCGGCGTCCGTCTTCGTTTCGACAATACGGAACCCATGTTCCGCGATCATCGTCGTCAGCGCGGCGCGGCGAACCGGCGTGTCCTCGATCGCCACCGCACGCTTCAGTGCATTGATCGCGGGGCGCCAGTAGCTCCGGCGCTGCATGGCTTCAGACAGCACCACCAACGCACGCAGCGTTTCCGCAGGCGTCGTAGCCTTTTCCGCCGCCCGCAGAGCCGCCGCCGATGCAGCGCCGATCAGGTCGCTCTTGTCTGCGGGCTTGCTTGGATCAGGCGTCGTTGCCAGCAGCACTTCCGCCAATGCGGCCCAAGCCGTCGCATGCGCGGGATCGACAAACAGCGCCTCGCGAAACAACTCAGCCGCAGCCCGCATGTTGGGTTGCGCCACGGTCGCAGCCTTCGCACCGGCCGCCACGAGGTCGGCAGCCGTTCTTTTTCCCGGCTTGAACGTCGCTTTGATCTGCGTCTCGTAGCGTTCCGCGTCGCGCACCACATTGATCGGGACCAGCGCCTCGGCTGGCGGCACGGCTTTGGGCGCGGTCGTCCCCGCCGCCTGCACCGGTCGCGTCTGCGCGTAACTGCCCGATGACAGTGCCGTGGACGACAGCAGAAGTGCGGCAAGTGAGGCCAGCACGTGCAGGGGACGGTGATGATGCGACATCGGCAGGTCCTTGTTCCATTTCGATGAGCGCAATCTGCGCCGTTGTGGAACAATTGATCATCACACCGTGGCAGTCTAGCGACATGCTATCGCCGTTTTCCACCGGCTACGGCCCTTTATCCCTGCTTGTCTCGACTTATCGTTTTTTTGCCCACTTCCGCGATCCACACACGGCAAATACAGCAAGGGCGACGCCCGCCGGCATCGCCCTTTCAAATAACCCGCCGAATTCAACTCGGTCAGTGCGGCGATGACACCAGCGGTCCCGAATTGTCGTCACGCGGAGGTAAGGTTGCCAAACCGGCATCCTCCATCGACGCCGGCCGCGCCACGCTTGCGTTGCCCCCAGCGGTTCGGATCAGTAGCGGGACGCTGGCGCCCCATAGCCGTTCGAACGATGTTGCCATCCGCGAAGTAACCACCGTGTTGTGGTTTACGAATTGTTCATACGCATCGCGGCGCGACGGATCGCGCCGGATGCAATCGCCGATCCAGCACGTGTCGTCGCCAAGCACCAACTGCTCGTGCGCATCCACCAGACGCGGATTTTTGGCCCAGCGGAGGTCGCGTTCGAAGGCGATCTGCGGTCCACAAACCGACCAGCCAATTGGCGTTTTCTCAGGTTCCATGTGTGCAAAAATGGCGCGCACCCGGAGCGATCGCTTGGCGATCTCAGGTCCGAGTGTCACCAGCGCGCGAGCGACCGGGCTTTCGGCGGATCGTGCCAGCAAAGTAATTTGAGTAAGGGCGGTGTCGCGGCGCGGCATCAGCCAATATGCGGTAATGAACGAACGCAGGGTCTCCATCTTGTCTTCACGCTTCACGACGCTGGGCAATGGCGGCGGAGTCTTGATCTGCATCTAAAGACGGTCCCTGATTTGAGCGCTTCGTCACACCAGCAGGATACGATTCTGGTCGGCGTGGCGGCGGCTCTTGTTGTGGTTTGAGTATAGCCTCCATTGCGGTTTAAAAAGGATGAAGCCCTGTCCCGTCTTGCGACCGAACAGGGCTTTTGCGGCGAACCAGTTTTTTCTTTTTTTCGGTGCTGTGGCCTGACGCAGATTTAGCACGTCAGGCACGCTGGCGATTGAGGCCGAACCTTTGCGCCATCGTCGCCACGTCTTCGAACTCGGCGGGTGTCTCCGCGTCCCAGGCGGGCGCGCCGGCCAGTTCGTCACCGCGCAGAACGGCCGCCTGTTCCCGCTCCAGGGCCGCGCCGTCGATTGCGTCGAATGCCGCTTTAGTCTCTACGGGCGCCATCTCGAGCAGCGGCGCATCGATGCGGGTTGCCGGCGCTGCCGCAGCAGCGATGGCGGCCGTCAAGCTCGTCGGTAGGTCATCGCGCTTGAACTGCATCGTAAAGCTGCGTTCCGTGAACGCCACGGCGTGACGGTCCTCGACCGGCTCAAGTATTTGAGTAACCGTTTGGACGTCCCGAGACGGGTCGTTAGTCGCCGCATCAATGGCCGCTTCGAACGTCGCCGTGTTGCTGTTGGCTGCCATCGTTGCCGCATTGGCGGGGTTGCTCGCTGGCGGTTCGGTCCGTGCCGCAAAAACCGGCTCGTTGTGAACGGCAGGGCGTCCCACACCCGGGCCCGGCGAGAAACGATGTCCGGCCTCGGCTGGCAACGGCTCAGGCATTCTTTGTCGCGTGAAAGCCGCACCCCGCCGGGTGTCCTGTGGCGCTGCCGGTGGTGGCGGCGCCACTGGCCGGCCCGACGCGCCGTTGCCGGGCCTTGGCACGTTGGGTGCGAACGCTTCCGTCGCGCGGGGATCATGCCGGAAGGCCGGGTCGGCCCGCGTGTGTGCCACGTCCCGTGCCATCGCGGCCATTGCTGCAGCCGAGGCGACGTGTGCCTGATAGTCGGCGCTTCTCAGATCAGCCGCCGCACTTTGCGGATCGAAAGTCTGGCCGTTGGGTGCCGGCGCAAATCCGGGCGTGTGCCGGCTGAAAACGTCGTTCTCGACGCGTCGCGTGCGCTTTTCGGTTTCCACCCGCTTGGCCGCTCCCATGATGGCACCGAGGATCATTTCCTGCCACGCGCCGTCTTTGAACTTATACAGCCGGAACGCTTCGGCGTGGGCAAACTTGGACCCCTGCGCCCAAAGCTTCTTCTGAATGCGCGACGTCGGGATCAGTGGCATCATCACCCGGCTGAACAGGCGCTCCTGCTCGAAGCTGGTAAAGAAGTTGCCGAGCAGATGCGCTTCCTGCTGCAACGCTTCCACATCCGCCGGACCGTAGGAGTTCGGACGCCGGCGATCGACCGAGTACGGCGCGATCAGCGGAATGGCCGCGTAATAGTCTCCATTGAAATCGAACACGACGTGCCGGAAAATCTCGAAGTTTTCACGGATCTGGCGGTCCCGATGGATTTCATTGAAGCGCGACAGGATCTGAATGACCGGCCCGCGCTCGGCCTCCTTCATCTTCGGCACCAACCCTTGCATCCGGCTCTTGGTCTTACCCATCGAGACCAGCAAGAGGCAGAGGTCGACGAACACCGCGATCGCCAACGGCACATAGTCCCGCTTCGACAGGCCGCCTTGGCCTGCCTGCTCCCCGCTCGACGTGGCGACACGACCGCCTGCCGTCGCTTCTGCCTGTGTGATCGCTTTCTTCTGCAACTCGCGCAGTTCGTCCGCCGACGGCGGCAGCTTGAACGACAGCAAGCCATAGAAACTCGCAGTCAACCGGCGAAACGCTTCGATGGTCGCGTCCGAACCCTCGACCGTGGTGATCTTGGGCTTGTCCAGCACCGGCAGCGCATCGATCGACGCCACCACTGAGCGGATCATCGTTGCGAGCTGCTGATCGGGGCACGCGTAAGGCTTGCCCTGCGTATCGATGAAGGAAGACTTGTCGGCGCGTTCGGCCAACTCTGTCCGGATCTGTTTGAGTTGTGGATCACCCCGGAACGCATTGAAATTCGTAACGGTGCCGTCGAGCTTGCGGTTCATCGTTTTCATGAACTCGTTGCGCGTGCCCTGTTTGTCGATGATCGCCTTGTCGTCCTGCACGATCTTTTGCAGATCGCCTTCGATCGCAGCCATGTCGCTCTTGACTTGCCCGATGCGCCCTTTGACGAAGTCGGACGCGAACGCGAAGCGCCCAGCATCGTCGTCGCGCAGTTTCCGCCGCGGCCCGTCTCCCGGTTTAGAATTTGGGCACGACGTGCCGGCCGTTCGCTCGACCTCGGCCTTCGACTGCGACACGTCCTTGAGACGAACCAGCGTCGTCTGCAGGCTTTCCAGCCGCGCGGCCGCCGTTTGAAGCGGCGCTTGCACGGACGCGATTGCAGTCTCGGCGCCCCGCGTGCCTTCACCGCGGCTCTCCAGCACTTTCCAGTAGAAGCCGAAGCCGAAGCCGATCGAAATGATCGTCAAAAACAGATAACCGCCGGCATAGGCGAGTTTGGCAAAGAAGCCGTTGGGCTGGAACATTTGATCCAGCAGCCACACCACCATGGTCATCAGCATGGCGACCGAGAAGCCGATGATGACCTTGTGTACGATCGGCAGATCACCGATGTTCGCCTCGATCAATTCGAGCATGCCGACGTAGGTCGCCACCCAGGACAGGATCGCGAGACCGGCCACCAGGAACGTCTTCTTGTAATCGCGCGGCGGCTTGTGCTCCGATGTCTCGTCCCACGCCGTCAGCCCAAAGTCGGGAGTCCCACCGTCGCCGCCTCGGTCGCCAGCCCCGTTGCTGCCGTTTCCAGATCCGCCGGCACCACGGGGAAATCTACGATCTGACATGTCGATTGCACTTTCAGTCTGGTCGCGCAAAATCCGTCGACGCAAAGCCATCAGCGCGAAAACTAACGCTCATAAGCGACGAATATCTGACCACATCGTGTCAGGACGGTAGCCATTGCAGGCACCGGATGCGTGCAAATGCCGACCTTTAATGCGGCGTTCACTGCCACGCCACACGTCGCCACGATTGCGCCCCGTGCGAGTTGCGCATCGTTTTGCGGTCGGCAACGCATGTTGCTTAAAAAAATTAGATTGGTGTATGGTATCCCAAGGACGTCTATGCCGCTTTCCGCTCCCAAAGCTCATTTTTCAAACAACGTTGTTTTACGCCGATTGCCAGCCCGCGAATGCGGGATGAGAGACGGACGCGGCCAAAGAGCTGCGCCGTCACGAGGAAACGCGAAGGTGGGAGAGAATCGCATGGCAACTCAGACAATGGCCGCAAGCGAAGGCAGAGTCAGCGAAAGCTATCGCTGGTTGCAGTTGATCATCGGCGTCGTTGCCATGGTCATGATCGCCAACTACCAATATGGCTGGACGTTCTTCGTCCCTGAAATTCAAAAGAAATTCGGCTGGGATCGTGCGTCGATCCAGATCGCATTCACGCTCTTCGTGCTGTTCGAAACGTGGCTGGTGCCGATCGAAGGCTGGTTCGTCGACAAATATGGCCCCCGCGTCGTGATCTTCATCGGCGGCCTGCTGTGCGGCCTCGGTTGGTGGATGACGTCGCGCGCCACGACCTTGGGCGGCATCGACGGCTACTACTCTTCCATGATCATCTGCGGCATCGGCGCGGGCGGCGTCTACGGCACCTGCATCGGCAACGCCCTCAAGTGGTTCCCCGATAAACGTGGCCTGGCGTCCGGTATCACCGCTGCCGGCTTCGGCGCCGGCTCCGCGCTGACCGTCAGTCCCATCCAGAATATGATCCAGTCGAGCGGCTTCCAGGACACGTTCCTGTATTTCGGCATCGGCCAAGGCATCATCATCTGCCTGCTGGCATTCTTCATTAACTCCCCGCGCACGGGGCAGGTCCCAGCCGTCACCAACAACGCCAACGTAATTCAAACACGCAGGCAATACTCACCGAGCGAGATCATTGGTGGCAACGGCTACTGGATCGCCGCTTCGCTGCTGGCCCTGGTGGTCGGTCTCGTCATGTGGCAGATGGGCCAGCTGTTCTACTTCCCGCTCGCCCTGGCGCTGCTCATCTTCGTGATCGGCGGCGGCATCGTCATCGCGCGCGGCGAACCCGTGTTCACCCTCATGTATTTCATGTTCGTGATCGTCGGCGCGGGCGGCTTGATGGTGACGGCCAACCTGTCGCCCATCGCCAAGGACTTGAAGATCGACACGGTGCCGGTTTCGCTGCTGATCTGGACCATGCCGGCGTTAACCTTCGCCGCCACTATCGACCGCATTCTGAACGGGCTGACGCGGCCGTTCTTTGGTTGGGTGTCGGACAATATCGGCCGCGAGAACACGATGTTCGTGGCCTTCATGATGGAGGGCATCGGCATCTACGCGCTCTATAAGCTCGGCGCTGATCCCGTGTGGTTCGTGCTTCTGTCGGGCTTCGTATTCTTTGCCTGGGGCGAGATCTACTCTCTGTTCCCCTCGACGTGCACCGACACGTTCGGCTCTAAGTTCGCAGCCACCAACGCAGGCTTGCTTTATACCGCCAAGGGAACAGCCGCGCTTCTCGTGCCTTATGGCAATTCGCTGCAGAAGGCGACAGGCAGTTGGGACACGGTGTTCATCATTGCCGCCGCCGCCAACATCTTGGCAGCCCTCTTGGCGCTCGTGGTGCTGAAGCCCTGGCGCGCTCGCGTCATCCGCCGCAACTCAGACGTCACGGCCTAGGCCGCTAGTCGCGAAAACCGCATCCGACCGGCACTTGATGGTCCCAGTCGGATGCGTCTCGACATATTCAGGCGAATTGGCATATGGTATGCCAAGAAACCAGGTTTAGCGTGCGCTTTGTCGATCGAGCGTCGCTCCTGCGATAAATGCCAAGTTTCGTCAAAGGCTTGTATAAATGTCGAAGCAGCCCGCCGACAGTGGAGCCCGCGCGCTCGTCCAGCGTCGCTCGGTGCATCCGGGCGCGGGCCGGCGCAATGCACCGCTCTATCCGAAGGGCCGCGTGCTGCGCGAAGCCGAGGTTGCGGCAGTCAAGGCACTGATCGGCGATGCGCCCTACGAACGCGCGTTGTTGATCGAGTACCTCCACAAGATCCAGGATGCCGAGCATTGCCTGCCCGCCAGCCACATGCACGGCTTGGCCGAACTCATACGCATTCCAATGGCCGAAGTTTACGAGGTCGCCACCTTCTACGCTCACTTCGACGTCGTGATGGACGGCGAACCACGCCCGCCCAAGATTACTATCCGCGTCTGCGACTCACTCTCATGCATGCTGGCCGGCTCGGAAGCCCTGCGGTTGGCCTTGGAAAAAGAGTCCCTGGCCGATGTCCGCGTCGTCCGCGCGCCCTGCATTGGTTCGTGTGATACAGCCCCCGCCATTGAGGTCGGCCATCATCACGTCGACCACGCGACCGTTGCCAAGGCCAGGGAACTCGTCGCATCCGGCCACGTGCACGCCGATATTCCCGCCTACGTCGATCTCGCCGCCTATGAAAAGGCAGCCGGATACGCCGTCCTCCGCAAGTGCCTCTCTGCAGCCCTGACGCCGGAGGCCGTCATCGCTACCCTGTCCGACGGCGGCCTGCGCGGTCTCGGCGGCGCTGGCTTCCCCACCGGCCGCAAATGGTCGCTTGTGCGCGCCGAAAACGGGCCGCGCGTCATGGCCGTCAATGGCGACGAAGGCGAACCCGGCACCTTCAAAGATCGCCACTATCTCGAAAAGAACCCGCACGCCTTCCTTGAAGGCATGTTGATCGCCGCCTGGGCCGTCGAAGCCACCGACGTCTACATCTACATGCGCGACGAATACCCGGCCGTAATCGAGATACTCAGACGCGAACTCGCCAAGCTTGAGTTAGCGGGCCTCACCAAACACACCAACGTCCACATCCGCCGTGGCGCCGGCGCCTACATCTGCGGCGAAGAAAGCGCGATGATCGAGAGCATCGAGGGGAAGCGCGGCCTGCCCCGCCATCGCCCACCCTACGTCGCCCAGGTCGGCCTGTTCGGCCGCCCGACGCTCGTCAACAACATCGAGACG
>JANLYD010000057.1:0-2212 GCA_031365465.1 Hyphomicrobiaceae bacterium | reverse complement strand
TCGTCCAAACTGATGACCGAGATCATGCTGCGCGATACGGCTGCGGCGCATGACTTTCGCTATGTTGCGTTGCGCTATTTCAACGTCGCCGGCGCCGATCCGAAAGGCCGCACCGGCCAATCGACACCGCGCGCGACGCACCTGATCAAGGTTGCGTGCGAAACCGCGCTCGACAAACGCGCCAGCATGGACGTGTTCGGCACGGACTATCAAACCGCCGACGGCACCTGCGTGCGCGACTACATCCACGTCAAGGATCTTGCACGCGCGCACATGGCAGCGCTCGGGCATTTGCAAACAGGTGGCAAGTCGGACGTATTCAATTGCGGCTATGGCAAAGGCTTTTCCGTGCTCGAAGTCATCGACGCCGTGAAACGCGTCTCGGGCAAGGACTTCAAGGTCAAGATGGGCCCGGCGCGCGCCGGCGATCCAGCCGCCATCGTCGCGGCGTCAGACAAGATCCGCAATCAGCTGGGCTGGAAACCCGAGTACGACGACCTCGACACCATCGTCGGCCATGCGCTGGCCTGGGAAGCGCATCTGGCGCAGCGCAACAAGGCGGCGTGATTGCGCTCAGTCAGTCGCGCTCAGGCTTGATGAACCAGTTTTTCAATGCGGCGGTCCGGGACGAGCCATAACAAAGCGATGGCGACGTAAATAGCATTCGCGGCCCACGGTGCCACAAAAGCGAGGGCAATGCCGGTGACATAACCTGCCAAGGATATCCAGCCTTTGCGGTCGGAGCCGGTGGCGCGTGCCAACACCGAATTGGTGCCCTCGTTCGCGATAATGACGCGGACCAGGATCGTGTAGGCGATCGCCGGCATCAGCAGAGCTACGCCGAATAGCGCGGTCGGCGCCATGGCAAAATGATTTTCGCCAAGCCACCCGGTCGCGAACGGCAACAGCGATAGCCAGAACAGCAGATGCATGTTGGCCCACAAGATGCTGCCGCTGACCCTCGTTGCCGTGTGCATCAGGTGGTGGTGATTGTTCCAGTAGATCGCGATGTAGACAAAACTCAACACGTAGCTGAGAAACACCGGCAGGACCTTGGCCAGGTCGCCCAACGCGGCTCCATGCGGCACTTTCAATTCGAGCACCATGATCGTGATGATGATCGCGATCACGCCGTCGCTGAATGCCAAAAGTCGCTCCTTGCCCATGGTCTGCCCCGGTTTCAATACGCCGCGATCCGGCTGATACGCGCTATGCTATAGACGTCCGGTGCGTCGTGCACGTGATCAGTGTGGCGGAGAGTGCGCATGCCCGAGCATAAATCGATCGTCATCCTCACCGGTGCCGGTATCTCAGCCGAATCCGGCATCTCGACATTTCGCGATCCGGATGGCGTTTGGGCGAAGTACGATGTCGAGGAAGTGGCGACGCCGCAGGGGTTCGCGAAGAATCCGAAACTCGTGCAGGATTTTTACAATATGCGCCGGGCGGGGCTGAAGACCGTCAAGCCGAATGCGGCGCATCTGGCACTTGCCCGATTGGAACGAGAGCACAAGGGCGGCGTCTGCATCGTCACGCAGAACGTCGACAACCTGCACGAAATGGCGGGATCGAAAAACGTCATCCATATGCATGGCGAACTGGCCAAGGCCTGGTGCCGGGCGTGCGATCAGCGCAGCCCGTGGACCGCCGATCTCGATGCAACCGTTACCTGTCCGCAGTGCAAAGCCACAGGCCATATGCGGCCCGACGTCGTCTGGTTCGGCGAGGTGCCGTATGCCATGGAGCAGATCGGCGACATCTTGTTCGAGGCAAAGCTGTTCTTGTCGATCGGCACCAGCGGCAACGTCTATCCGGCGGCAAACTTCGTCAATGCCGTGCGCCGTAATGGTGGCCGCACCGTCGAACTCAATCTTGAGCCATCGGAGGGCGCATCGTCGTTTCACGAAGCGATCCATGGCCGCGCCGGCGAAATTGTACCGGCGTTCGTCGAGAAGTTGCTCAACGGGCAGGCGCGATGACGGTTGTCACGCTGGCGCATTTGACGGACGTGCATCTCGGTCCCATTCGCGGGCTGACGCCGCGCTATTGGAACCTGAAACGTGCGATGGGGTTTGCCAACTGGCAGCGCAATCGTGTCGGTCTTCACCGTCGCGAGGTGGCCGACCGGCTGTTGGCCGATCTCAAGGCGCAGGCCCCAGACCACGTCGCGGTGACCGGCGATTTGACCAACCTCGGACTGCCGCAGGAGCAT
>JANLYD010000011.1:0-18476 GCA_031365465.1 Hyphomicrobiaceae bacterium | reverse complement strand
GCCGCTGCTTCAAGCGATGCCTGCGGCCGTGCCACGATCACATAGCGCGCGAGCGCCAGAGCGGGTGCGGCAGGCTTGAGCGTTTCGTTGTGCGGATCCATCAAGGCGCGTGCGACTGCGTCCGGGGGCGTGATGCCGAAGCGAGCCAGCACCGCACGCGCGTCCGCCAGCGTCGACGGATCGGCAACCGTCGGCCCTGAACCGATCGCCTGCGGTTCGTTGCGCGGCACATCGGATATTGCCAACGTCAACAGCGGCCGGCCGTTTGCGGCCTCAGCCAACCGACCACCTTTAATCCGCGACAGGTGCCGCCGCACGGTGTTCATGTCGCCGATGGGTGCGCCGGATCGCAGCAGCTGTTTCGTCACTGCCTGCTTGTCTGCAGCAGACACACCATCGACCGGAGCGGACCAGAGCGCCGAGGCGCCGCCACTCAACAGCACCAAGATTTGCTCGCCGGGCTTTGCTGCCGCCACCGCTTCCAAAGCCCGTTGTGCAGATCGTGCGCTGGCCGCGTCCGGCACGGGATGTCCCGCTTCGACGATTTCGATGCGGCGTGTCGGCAGTCCAAATCCGTGGCGCGTGGTGACGAAACCGCTGATCCGATCGAGCTGTCCGAGGCCTGCATAGTGCGTCTCCACCGCGACCGCCATCGCCGCGCAGGCTTTACCCGCGCCGACGATCACCAGCGTTTCACCAGTCGCGAGCGCAGGCAGATGCGGCGGCACGCACGTCGCGGGATGCGCTACGCGCACCGCCTCGCGATAAAGGTCGAGTAGGAGCCGGCGTCGAGCGGCCATGTTGTCCGAATGCGCCATCGGTGGAACCATGTTTGAGCATCTGCCCTGACTAACCGATATGTCTGCGCGACGTGTCAAGCGACGTGACCGGCTGCGCTTTGCCGGCGAGGGGGAGGTGTTGCAGGGGAGGCCTGTTGTGCTATGAGCGCGGCTTTCCCACCCATCCGACGCGAACGCTCGCAACCCAAGGATCCCCCATGGCTGACATCAAAGACCCCGAGAACACGCTCATCATCGAGACGACCAAGGGCAAGGTGGTGATCGCCATGCGCCCCGATCTCGCGCCCGGCCACGTCGCCCACATCAAGAAGCTGGCGCGCGAAGGCTTTTATGACGGCATCGTTTTCCACCGCGTGATCGAAGGCTTCATGGCGCAGACCGGCTGCCCCAAGGGCCAAGGAACGGGCGGCTCGAACTACCCCAACCTCAAGGCTGAATTCAACGCCGAACCGCACGTGCGCGGAACCTGCTCGATGGCCCGCTCGTCGAGCCCCGACAGCGCCAACAGCCAGTTCTTCATCTGCTTTGGCGATGCACGCTTCCTCGACAAGCAATACACCGCCTGGGGCAACGTGATCGAAGGCATGGACAACGTCGACAAGATCAAGCGCGGCGAGCCGGTCCAGAACCCCGACAAGATGACCTCTGTCAAGGTTGCGGCCGACGTGAAATGAAAACGGCAGTTCGAGTGCGCGGACTCTGCTCCGCGCACTCAGACACCGTTGAATAAGAATGAAAGCAAACGTCGTGTCGGTTATTTCGGCGTCCCGCACTTGGCGGCAGGCGACGGATCGAGGAAGGTGATCTCCTTCAAGTCGCCCTTCACAGAAAAATCGCCGTAGTCGATGACGAGCTTACGCGACACACCGTTTTCGAAAAACAAAAAGCCCATTTCGTAGGCGGGCGCTGCATCTCTGGCCTCGGCGTTTTTCTCATAATAGCTGATCGAAACCGGCCACGCGGACAACGCATTCAACGGTTCGGCATTTTTCACGGGCGGAAGTTTGGCGTTACCACCGGGAGGCACCTCGGCGCCAATGTTCGACGTGGTTTCGTAAACCTTTTCGCCCTGCTCGGAACCGTCGTAAAGGTCGGCCTTGAGGCGCGTCTGGCCCTTACGGCCAGCTTCGACGAGTGCGATCGAATGCTGCACGGGCAGATAGACCCGGTTGCCGATCGTCAGTTTCTTCTTCTCGGGTTTGGTCAGGTCCACGGCCAGATCGGCATCGCGCTCCGCACGCGTAGCGTCGCCGATGGCAGTTTCATTGGGTTTCTGATCGCGCAACTGAGAACTGTTGAAGCGAAACGCCGTTGCCGCGCCGTCCTCGAAGGTGGTCGACCGCAGATCCGTCACGGTCGGCTGCCCTTCGGCAGCACCCATCTTGGTGACGAACCGCATGTTCTGTGTGTAGCCCTCGCACGACGAGCCCGTGATCTCGAACACCATGCGGCCCTGCACGTCGGTGACTTGCGACCCCGGCCGGGTGTCGCCGAGCACCAGATCATAGACGGCGCGATGCGGCGCCATCACGATCGGACCGGATGCGGCAGCACTGACAGGGGTCGACGCTGCAGCCAGCAACGCCGATGGCAATAGCGCTGTCAGAGACGGGCTGTTCCAGTAGGTGGGACGGCGATGCATACGCATTCAATCCTCGTGGCGGCTGTTCGTGGAACACAACGCGAGCTGATCTAGGCTCACCTCGTAAGGTTGGCAACACTATGTCGCCGCGGAAGGCTGTCGCGCCCACCGATGAATGACAACGCCGGAGCGCGCGTGATCGCTCCTTGCGGCGCATGAATTCGAAATGCCCTTGGCAGAGGCTCAGGCGCTGAGGCAGGTGCCGGTTGAACTTGAACGCCGCGTGCGGGCTTGCCATGGTGCGCCGGATGTCGGAACCGCCGGAGTTTGTCGCCTATGGACGTGCTGCCGCACTTGCAATCGACCGGGTATGGACTTGCCATCCGCGCCCGCGTGCATGGCTCTGAGGCTTCTGTGCCGCCGCATGACGTGCTGGCATTCCGGCTGGCGGGATCTGCCGCGTGAACGTTCTCATATCTCGCGAGCACTGGATTTTCGGTTATGGCTCGCTGATGTGGCGGCCGGGTTTCGCGTTTGTCGAGCGTCAGCGGGCGCGGCTGGACGGCTATCACCGCGCATTCTGCATATCGTCCACGCACCATCGCGGCAACGAGCGGCGCCCGGGCCTGGTTCTCGGGCTCGATCGGGGCGGCGCGTGCGAGGGCGTGGCCTATCGGGTCGACGAGGAAGGCGCGCCCAAGATTTTGGCCTACCTGCGCCAGCGCGAACTGATCAGTGGCGTGTATCTGGAAAAGCAGGTGCCCCTGTTGTTGGCGGACGGCAGCCATCGCCGCGTCACCGCGCTTGCCTACATCGTCGAGCGCAATCATCCGAGTTATACAGGCCTGTTGCCGTTGAGCACGCAGGCGCACCAGATTCGCGGCGCGCGTGGCCTGTCGGGAAACAATCTCGACTATCTGCTGGCAACCGTCCGGCATTTAACCGACAGCGGGATTCGCGAGCCCCAGCTGCAACGGCTGGTAACCCTTGCCGCGCCTCACGCCGCTCGCTCGATGGGCGATGGCCACACCTGCATCAGCGCTGGCCCTATCCGCGCAGCGGTGGCCCGCTTGCCTGACGCGGCGAAACGCATGCGCCGCACCGCGCGGACCCGCTTCATGTACCGGGTACGCCTGGACGGTGGGCACACCTGATTTCGGCGGCTCGCGGCATCGGCTCCATCTTTCGCCCAGTTGTGCAGCAGCCCGCTTCCGGCTATCGGTTCGACGAAATCGGCATTACTCCGAGCGACCCAGGAACACGACATGAACATCCATGAATATCAGGCCAAGGAACTCTACCGCGCATACGGCGTACCCACGCCGAAGGGTATGGCTGCGATGTCGGTCGAAGAAGCCGTGAAGGCTGCACAGTTTCTGCCGGGTCCGGTCTGGGTCGTGAAATCGCAAATTCATGCCGGCGGACGCGGCAAGGGCAAATTCAAGGAAGCAACGGCCGGGACTGGCGGCGGCGTGCGGCTTGCCAAATCAATCGACGAGGTCAAGAAATTCGCTGGCGAAATGCTGGGCAGCACCCTGGTCACGGTCCAGACCGGGCCGGAAGGCAAAAAGGTGCAGCGCCTCTACATCGAGGATGGCTCACAGATCGAGCGGGAACTGTATCTGTCTGCGGTCATCGATCGCGAGACCAGCCGCGTGGCCTTCATCGTGTCGACCGAAGGCGGGATGGACATCGAGAAAGTTGCGCACGACACGCCCGACAAGATCATGACGATGTCGATCGATCCGGCGGCCGGCTATTTCCCCATGTACGGCCGCAAGGTCGCCTTCGCCCTCGGCCTCAAGGGTCCGCAAGTGCAGCAGTGCGTCGAACTGATCGGCAATCTCTATCGGATGGTCGTCGAGAAAGACATGTCTATGCTCGAGATCAACCCGCTGGTCGTCACCAAGGACGGCAACCTGATCTGCCTCGACGGCAAGATGGACTTCGACGGCAACGCGCTGTTCCGTCACAAGGACATCGTGGCGCTGCGCGACCTCAGCGAAGAGGATCCGGCGGAAGTCGAAGCGTCAAAGTATGATCTGTCCTACGTGAAGCTCGACGGGCAGATCGGTTGCCTCGTCAACGGCGCCGGCCTCGCGATGGCGACGATGGACATCATCAAGCTGTATGGGCTGGAGCCCGCGAATTTTCTCGACGTCGGCGGATCTGCGACGAAGGAAAAGGTTTCGGCGGCGTTCAAGATCATTCTCAATGATCCGAACGTGAAGGGCATTCTGGTCAACATCTTCGGCGGCATCATGCGCTGCGATATCATCGCGGAAGGCGTCGTCGCCGCAGCCCGCGACCTGGGCGTGAAGGTGCCGCTCGTGGTGCGCCTGGAAGGCACCAACGTCGAACTCGGCAAGAAGATCATGGCCGAAAGCGGCCTGAAGATCACCGGCGCAGACAACCTCGCCGATGCCGCCAAGAAGATCACAGACGAAGTGAAGGCAGCGGGCTGAGCGGCATCAAACCACGACACCTGAAGATGTGAAAACGCCGGACCTCGCAATGCGGGGCCCGGCGTTTTTTATTGTGCTCGTTCTAAAGCCTAGCTCAACCTGAGCGCATCGCATCACTGCATCGGAACGCTTACGCGCAGGAACGGCCCCCACGAATGGCGATTGCGCTTGAAATCTTCACCGAAACTGTTCACGGCCACTTGCTGGAACCAATACTCGCTGAACACGCCGAGTGAGGCGACAGGGCCTGCTGCGTGATCGTTGAACTTGTAAGAAATTGCCGAAGAGAAATCGAGATTGTAAACGGTAGTGTTAGCCTGAAGGGCGTAAACGGGGACGCCGTTGTCGGTTTCGCTCAGCTTGTTGCGGCCGAACAATGCCGCAGCACCCATCTGCGATTCATAGGAGAAGTGGTGCCCGAGCGGAATGCTGGAACGCAGGCCGATGCGGGGTCCGACACCCGCGGCACTCGCGTTGACACTCGCGGAGTTGCCGAATGAATCAGTGATGTCGATGGCCGCGTTCCAGCGCGCATAACGCACACCGACGACGACACGTGATACGCCGCCCATGAAACTGTATGGTAGCTTCGCGCCGAGTTCAGCGTCGAGAACAACGCGCCTGTCAGCCATTTTGAAATCGGCAAATATCGGCCCGACTACGGCGTGCTCGCTGTCTTTGAACGTCGTGAGACGGCCCCTCAAAGCCCAATAGTCGAAGACGCCGACGACCGTCTTACCAACCCCGCCCACTTCAATCGCGCCGGTTCCGCCGCAACCGTTGTCGCCGATCTTCGCGCCAGCGTTACTGAGGTCGAGAAATGAATTGTTGCGCGAGCAAGCGATGCCACCTTCCACCGACCCGTAGCTACCGGCTGCAACCTGCGCCGAGGCGGAATTCGCCAAAGTAATCAACATGGAAGACGCGACGACGAACTTGGTCAGCAAATTGCGCATTGTCGTATGGCCCCGCATCACCTCGCACCGCAGCGGTGAAATGACGTCAACTAGCGCTAGCTGTGGTCGCCGCATATAGCAATCATGCCGGCGGTCTTTACGCGCATTGACGACTGCTTGTCTCTAATGGGCAACAACCTTCACTCACCAGTGCCGACGGTGGCGAAGCCGAATTCGCTTTCGGTGATCCAGGTGTCGCGGTCGCGGATGATCGCCTGTGCCGGAAGTGTGGGACTGAGCGGCTTACAGCCCGGCAGTTTCTTGACCGCCGTGCCGATCGCCATGAACTCGATGAGGTTGCCGATCTCGTGGATGTGCGTCTTGATGCCCACCACATCGTCGGCGCCGATCTCTTCGGCTTCGCGGCGAACGAGGCCGATGGCGTGCTCGCGCGCATCATAGATCAGCGACGTGAGATCTGAAATTTCGCCCCGGCTGAAACTTTTGAACATCGCCTTGACGCCGCCGACGATGCCCAACGCATACACCGCCGTGCCGAGCACCAGCTTCAAGGGCATGTAACCGAGCGCCGCCAAATTCCACATTTCTTCGGCCGTCAGATCGCTCGTGACAGGCATGCCTGTGGCTGACGCCGGCAACGCCGGGTGCGTTGCGGCGGTCCCCAGCATCAGCATTTCGTGCACGCCCTTGAACGGCATGATGCGCGTTTCGATGCCGACCACTGCATTGGCGCCGGCGTCGCGCGCTTCCTTGGCGATGCGCAGCAACGCGACGTGGCGCGTCTGGTTGAAGATGTCGCTGAATTCGCGGATCTCGCCGCGTTGCAGGCTTTTTAGAGTGCCGAGCAGACCGCCGGCAATCCCTACGGAATAGGCGACGTTGCCCATCACCATGCGACGTGGCGTGTAGCCGGCATCGAGCATGCAATAGAGCTGTTGGCCGCCGCCATTCGTCGAGGCGACTTTTCCGCCCGCCGTGTCGGAGTGCACGCACGAGCCGACCGAGAGGAACTCGGTGTTGCCCTGCATCGTGCGCAACTCGCTGGTGACGCCGGTGATTGCCTGCGCGCCGTGTTTGGTGGCTTCCGCCTCGAGCCGCGTCTGCGCCTCGTGCCGGCCCTCCGAGATGATGTCGGTAACCTGCTGCACCTCGCCGCCGAACACGGTTTGGAACCCCGCGCTCATGCCGCCGATGAAGCCCAACGAATGCACGCTGTTGCCGATGACGAGTTCACCCGGCCTGAACCCCTTCAGATCGAGGCAGTACATTTCGTTGCCCGAAAGTCCGGTGAGAATGGTCATCGTCTGGCCCGCCCGTTGGCAACGTTGCGCGACCGCGAACCGCGATCAAACCGTCGCTACAGGCCCAGCTTAGGCAACGCATCTGCTGACGACAAGCGCCGGCGGCATCGGATCATTCGACCGCGACGGCGGCCAGGGCGACCGGCCGCTTCTCTGCCAGCAGGATGTTGTAGGTGCGGCAGGCGGCGCCGGTGTCCATCACGTCGAGGCCGATCTGGCGCGCGCCGAACGCCGCGCGCACCGCCGGCTCGGGAAAGATTTGCCGCCGGCCGGTGCCGACCAACAGAAACTGCGGCGCTTCCAGCTTGTCCAACAACGCCAGCAACGGCGCCGTGAGGTCGTTCGCTGAGGTTGGTGCCGGGAGCGCCCAGCCATGCATGCCGTCGGCCAACACCACCAGCGAGCCACGATGGCTCATGCCTGCGAAGCGGAACCCGCCGTTGCCGTAGGCGTCGATGCCGGCGCGCTCCGGCACGAAGCCGTCGAAGTGGGGTGTGTCAGTGGCGTTGCGGTCGGGCATGAGAACCTATCGCTGCGCGAACAGGGCTATCGCCCTATGACCCATTCGGGAGCACAACTCCCGAATCCTCAGCTTTTTTCAAGTGCTCATGCCTTGACTGATTTGGCTTCGGCTTTGCCGGTCACCGTTTCGCGGCTGATGCCGAAGTAAAGCAGCAGCGGTGCCGCCACGAACACCGACGAATAGGTGCCGATGAAGATCCCGAACAGCATGGCGAACGAGAACCCGTGGATCGCCTCGGTGCCGAACAGATAGAGCGCCAACACCGAAACCGCCGTCACCGACGAGGTCAGGATCGTGCGCGACAGCGTTTCGTTGATCGACAGATCGAGCAACTGCTCGTAGTCCATCTTTTTGTACTTGCGCATGTTCTCGCGTATTCGGTCGAACACCACGACCGTGTCGTTGATCGAGTAACCGGCCAGCGTCAGCAAGGCGGCGACCGTCGCGAGATCGAATTCGTACCACATGAGCGAGAACATGCCGGCGGTTATGAACACGTCGTGGATCAACGCCACCACGCCGGCGACCGCGAACTGCCATTCGAAGCGGAACCAGACGTAGATCAGAATGCCGCCGATGGCCGCGATGACGGCATAGACGCCCGTGCGCTTCAGCTCTGACGACACAGTTGGTCCCACGGTTTCGGTACGGCGAATGTTGATGCCATCGCCGAGCGCCGTCTTGACCTTTGCCGAGGCAGCAGCTTGAGCCTTTTCATCCGGTTGCTGCCCGATGCGGATCAATGCCTCGTTGCCCTTGCCGATGCCTTGGACCTGCACGTCGCCGAGCCCGAGCCGGTTCAGCTTGTCGCGCATGTCCGCGACGTTCAACGCCGCAGCGTCCGTCTGCACTTCGATCAGCGTGCCGCCCTTGAAATCGACGCCGTAGTTGAGGCCGCGACCATAGAGAAGGGCCGCCGCCGCCAATGCCAGCGCCCACGACACGCCGACGAACACGTAGCGCCAAGAAATGATCTTGAAGCGCGTGCCGTGCGGGAAGAAGTCGAAGCCTTTGAATTTCATGGCGGTAGTCCTGTAGAAGCGAATTGCGAATGGCGAGTAGCGAATAGAGAAGGCGAAAAGGGATCTCGGATAACCTTCCCTATTCGCAATTCGCTACTCGCAATTCGCTTACAGCGGGGCCGGCACCATTTTGCGATCTTGAGACTGGATCCACCAGCTGGCGAGCATGCGGGTGACGGTGAAGGCGGTGAAAACGGTGGTGACGATGCCGAGTGTCAGGGTCACGGCGAAGCCCTTGATCGGGCCCGAGCCAAGCGCGAACATCAGCAACCCCGCGATGAATGTGGTGAGCTGACTATCGATGATGGTCGCATAGGCGCGCGCGAACCCGGCATCGATGGCCGCCAGCGGCGTCTTGCCGTTGCGCAACTCCTCGCGGATGCGTTCGTAAATCAACACGTTCGCATCGACGGCCATGCCGATCGTCAGCACCACGCCGGCGATACCCGGCAGCGTCATCGTCGACCCCAGCAGCGACATCAGCGCCAGGACGAGGATCACATGCAGCGCCGCGCCGACCACGGCGAACACGCCGAACAGGCCGTACGCGAGGATCATGAACGTGGCGACCCCGATGAGGCCGATCAAGCCGGCGCGCTTGCCTTGCTCGATGGAATCCTGACCCAAGCTCGCGCCGACCACACGCTCCTCGACGATGGTCAGCTTGGCCGGCAACGAACCGGACTGCAGCAAGGTCGCCAACTGCTGCACGTCCTGCAGCGTGAAGTTGCCTGAGATTTCGCCGCTGCCGCCGAGAATGGCCGAGCGGAACACCGGCGCGGATATGACCTTATTGTCGAGCACGATGGCGAAGCGGCGGCCTATGTTGTCGCTTGAGATCTTGCCGAAAATCCGCGCGCCTGCTGCATTGAACGTGAACGAGATCACGGGATCGTTGGTGCGGCTGTCGAAGGCGGGGCTGGCGGTTTTCAGTTGTTCGCCGGTCAAGACGGGACGGGTTTCGATCAATTCCTCTGCTGGTCCGCGGTCGGTCGCGGGGAAGATCGAATAGCCAGACGGCACGCGGGTCTGCTTGGCTTCCTCGGCCGTCATGGTCGGATGCACGAGATGAAACGTCATCTTCGCCGCCTGCCGCAGCTTGTCGCGGATGACTTCCAATTCCTTTTCGGTCTCGACGCCCGGCTGTTGGACGAGAATGCGGTCGCGGCCCTGGCGCTGCACGGCAACTTCCTTGGTGCCGTCGGGATCGAGCCGCTTACGGATCACTTCGATGGCGGCGCCGATGGCCTGCGTCGCACGATCGTTCAGCGCCGGTTCGGTCGGCGCGATGGTGATCAGATCGGGCCCCGCCTGCTTGATGTCGAGATCGACGCCTGCGGTACCGGTCACCGCGTTGCCGACGCTCTGCGCCAACGGCTTCAACGCGGCCAAGCCGGCCTGTAGCAATTCCGGCGTCGCGAACCGCACATTGACCGCGCCCGATTGCACGCCCAACCCCGTGAACAGCACTTTCGCCGTCCGCAGCTTGTCGCGCACGTCGCCGAGCAGGTTGGTCACCCAGTCCTTGCGCAACTCGTCGAGGTCCATCGTCGTCAGTAGATGCGCGCCGCCCCGCAGGTCGAGGCCCAGCCCGAATTTATGCTGGGCGATCGCCGGCAAGCGGTCGAACCGCTCTTTCGATATGAAATTCGGGATCGTCAGCAGGACGCCGAGCAAACAAATCGCCAACGTCGCGATGGTCTTCCAGCGGGAAAAATGCAGCATGGGTCAACCTAGGTCGAAGGTGGCAATTGCAACGCGCGATCTGCCGTCGTTGGATCGCACAGCCTTGTCAGCGTTACGTTTCGTCTCGTTGCATCGCGCCGATCATGCGCCGATGCCGCGTCTCATACGTCTTTGACCGGCTCGCCGCGGGTGCGGACTTCGGACACAGACGTACGGACGACTTGGATGATGGTGCCCTTGGCGATTTCAACGTCCATGAGCGGATCGTCGTCGCGCACGCGGTTGACCTTGCCGATGATCCCGCCGGCCAGCACCACACCGTCGCCACGCTTGATCTTGCCGACCATTTCCTGATGCTGGCGCGCCTTTTGTTGCTGCGGACGGATCAGCAGGAAATAGAAGATCGGCAGCATCAACAAGAGCGGCGCAATGCCTCCCAGCGCGTCCTGCAAGCCGCCACCGGCACTTTGCGCATAGGCTGGGGATATGAAAAACATTGCAGCGTAGTCCCTCGAGTTTAGCGGTGAAATCGCGGTCATGGCTTCAGCCGCGCCTGCCGACCCGGCAAACACGCTGATTGTGCTCGACACATATGCACATGGCAGCCTTCCGGCAAGCGCCTTGTGGCAGCAGGGCAAAGCGCCAGCGTATCCCGACGACACAAAATCGGTGGGGCTCGAGGGCTGCCAGCGCTTGCGAACCGAGGTTTGCTGCCAGCGCGCCGCCTGTTCCTTTGGCGCGAAGCCGGTTAAAACGATCGCATGAGCCTTTCACCGCCACCGCCCGAAGCCGACGCCGCTGTTGCGACCGTGGCGTTCACCACCTCCGATTTTCGTGCACGTGCCGCTCGCGGCCTGCTCCCCGCGCCGGCCGACCGGTTGTTCGATCCGCGTACCGGCAGGGCACTCGGCCGCAGCGACTGGGACCTCAGTCCCGAATTGACCGCCGATCTCGCCGCCATGGACCCACCAAGGCCGGCGGCGGTGCTGGTGCCGATCGTCATGCGCGACGAACTGACAGTGCTGTTGACGCAGCGGGCCACCACGTTGTCCAGTCATGCGGGGCAGATTGCTTTTCCCGGTGGCCGCGTCGATCCGACCGATGCGGATGCGGCAGCGGCAGCGCTTCGCGAAGCCCATGAAGAAGTCGGCCTCGCCGCACATTTCGTCGAGCCGCTCGGTTATCTCGACGGCTATCGCACCGGCACCGGCTTCAGCATCACACCACTGGTGGCACTGGTGCGGCCAGGATTTGAGTTACAACTGGCGCCATTCGAAGTCGCCGAAGTCTTCGAAGTCCCCTTGCGGTTCCTGATGACGGAGGTCAATCACTTGCAACAGGAACGCGAATGGCGCGGACGGCGCCGTGCGTTCTGGGCTATGCCATTCGGAGAGCGCTTCATTTGGGGCGCAACGGCAGGTATGCTCAAAAATCTTTACGATAGGCTTTACGCGCAATGATCCGCATCGGCCTGGAATGTGCGTTCGTATTTCTGCTGCCGTCGCTCATGTACTTCGGCTATCGCTACCTGATCGGCGAAATGACCCACGCCGCCACCGGCAAAATCAAACCCGCAACGCTGGTGCTCGAAGAAGCGCCGTTGGTCTGGCTGTTCGCCGCCGGGTGCGCATTGCTCATCGGCACGTTGCTGGCCTTTGCAACGCTGCAAGAACGAAATATCGACCAGCCCTATGTGCCGGCCGTCTATAAAGACGGTCAAATCCAGTAGCCCGGTCCGCAGCATCGGCGGCCAATAACGAGACCGGTCGTGACAGAGACGCTCGATCTGGACCGCCTGCGCCACGCGTCGTGGCTCAAAACGCCCACCGTCCGCCGGGTGTTTGCGGCGCTTGCCGGCACCGGTGCGGTCAGCCGTGCCGTCGGGGGCGCGGTCCGCAACACACTGCTGGGCGAACCTATCGACGACATCGACATCGCCACGGCGGCGACGCCCGATCAAGTCCTGCTGGCGGCTGAACGTGCTGGACTGCGAGTCATCGCCACAGGCCTGCAGCACGGCACCGTGACGCTGATCGCCGATGGCACGCCGTTCGAAGTCACGACCTTGAGGCGCGACGTGACCACCGACGGCCGTCATGCCTCAGTCGCCTTCACCGACGACTGGGCGCTGGACGCGAGCCGGCGCGACTTCACCATCAACGCGCTTTACAGTGATGCCGACGGCACGCTGTTCGACCCGCTCGGTGGCTGCGTGGATCTGATGCCAACCCGCATTCGCTTTATCGGCGACGCCCGCGCCCGCATCCGCGAAGACTATCTGCGCATCATGCGCTTCTTCAGATTTTCGGCGCGTTACGATGCCGGTGCGTTCGATCGCGACGGGCTGGATGCGTGCAGTGCCGAGCGTGACGGGCTGGTTCGCGTATCGGCCGAACGCATCCGCGCCGAGTTGTTCAAGCTGCTGTTGGCGCGCCGCGCGGCAGAGGCGTGCCGCACGATGCAGTCGACCGGGTTTCTGGTGGCGATGCTCGGTTGCGCGCCATCGCCATTGCGTCTCGAACGGCTGACGGAGATCGAGGCGGCTCTGCGGCTGCCTGCGGACCCCGTCCGTCGCCTTGCCGCGCTCGCCTTACACCCGTGCGGGGACGCGGCTCTGTTGGCGCGCCGCTTGCGCCTCTCACGAGACGAGCGCCAACGGCTGCACACCATCGCCGCGACCTGGGCGGCGGGGCAAATGCTGGTCACGTCAGCCGATGCCAAGCGCGCCATTTACCGGCAAGGTGCGAACGGTTTTCGCGATGCGTTGCTGGTTGCCTGGGCCGGCGGCAGCGCTGCCACCGACGATTCCTCGCGACGCAACCTTGCGGTGCTGGCGGACACTTGGGCCGCACCGAAATTACCCGTGACCGGAGCGGATGTGCTGGCTTTGGGCGTCGGCGGCGGCCCGAAGGTCGGCGTGTTGATGGCGGCGGTCGAAAGCTGGTGGCTGGCGCACGATTTCGCGCCCGATCGCCAAGCGTGTCTCGACGAGATCGCGGCACGGATCCGGTCGCCAAAAACCTGAGCTGTGCAGACGGCACCGTAGCGAGCAAGCCACAGCGGACAGAGATAAAGCATCCACGAGTCCGCAAGGTGTCGTGTCGTGTTAGGCTGCTCATCCGATTGCGTGTGTGGCGGAGCTATGTTGAAAACGATCATTTGCCGTTGGTTCGTTTGCGTCGCCGCGCTCGTCGTGCAGGTTGCGGCCGCTCCCGTCGCGCATGCGCAACTGCTCACGCGCACAGTTTCCGCGACGCAACTCGCCGCAACGCTCCAATCCGCGCTCTCGACGACGACCGTGCACCTCCATAACCTCGGTCCGCTCGCGGGTGGGAGCTATCACGCTGCCAACGCCTCCTCGATCAAAGTACCAGCCAGCCTTTCCGGCGTGCCCGGCCAACGCACCAATTTCACGTTGCCGGACGCATCGACCATCCTTCTTGGTCGCCGCTACGGCTACTACGTGGACCACGTGCGATCGACGGGCGTGTTCGTCACCGCGACTGCCGACAGCTTCACCATCAGCATCACGCTCGCCTCGCCCGGTCCCGCGCTTGTCGGCACGTGCGTGCGTGCCAAAGTGCCGGCCGTGCCGTGCACCACTCTCGGTGACACATACTTGCCCGCGATCGACTGGCGCGACGGCCGTATCGACATCGTCGCGAAACCTGTCGTCGTCGACCGAAGCCTCGCACTCGACGTTCAAGCCGTCAGCATCGGCGGCACCTTCGACGTCGGCAAAACATGCGCGTGGCCACTGGTCGGCAGGCGGTTGTGTGCGGCACTCGACAAACAGAGCCTGCGCCTCAGGCAGCGCGTGGGCGATCAAGTCAAAGCCAGCCTCAACACGCTTGCCGTGCAGCGTGCGGTGGCGGCAGCGGTGCGGGACCATCTCGATACGACATTGCAGGCACCGTTGTTCGGCGTTCGCCGCGTTGCCATGCAGGAGGGTATCGTCACTGTTGCGCTCGCCTTGGGACGCTAGTCCGTGGAACCAACAAACACTTAAGCCGTTAACGTCCCAATGAGGTCGAATTTCCGACTTCAGAGTTTTTAATCATGTTCTTGACGCCATCTCGATTCCGACAGCCCCGTTCATTGAAAAGCCATTGATGCCACTTGCCATCCGACACATCTCGCTTGCGCAGCTTCTGTCTCATCCCCGACCCTTTCACATGGCGCGCTATCAGCGCCGCTATGAGTGGGGGCGGCGCGAGATGGATCAGTTGCTCGAAGATCTGGGCGGGGTCTTTCACACCCAACGCACCGAACCGGTGGACGAGCCGTTCCATTTTCTCGGCAACGTGATCGTGTTTGCCAATCCGGCCGGGCACCTTGAAGTGGTCGATGGGCAGCAGCGCTTGACGTCGTTGACGGCTGTGCTTGCGGCCGCCCGTGACATTACCTCGGACGCAGAATTGCGGCGCGACTTGGCGGGGCACGTGACCATCGAGGCATCGCCGCCGGCCGTGCGAGATCCGAGCCCGCGGCTCAATCTGCATCGCGGGGACAACGAGTTCCTGCGCGATCACATCATTGCGGCAAACGGCACCGATGGATTGGAACAACTCGGATCGCAGTATCACCCGGGGGCGGAATGCCTGCGCGCCAACACCATGCTCGCCCGCGCGTTTCTGCTGCGCATGCCCGACACCGATCGCACGGCGTTCATCCGCTTCGTACTGGCGCACGGACGGTTCGTGGAGATCCTGGTCGGCGACGAAGACGACGCCTTCCGTATTTTTGAAACCGTCAACAGCCGGGGCCGGCCGATCGCGAGCGAGGACGTGCTGCGGTACGCGCTCGTCGAGTATGCCACCGACGATTTGCAGAAACGCGACGAGTATCTGGCGCTTTGGGACGCCATGGAGTGTGACCTCGGCCCGCGCGGAATGAAGCGATTCATTTCCGGATGGCGCACACGCGCGACGCGTGGCAGCCGCGTGCGCCAGTCACTGCATCGGACGTTGCTGAACAGTTTCGACAGTCCAGCGGAAGCGCGCGCGTTTCTCGACAGCGAACTTTCGAACGACCTGTCGACTTTCCGCCAGATCGATACCGCCGACATTGCCATTCCGGATGGCGGCGCCAAGCGCCGCATCGATACGCTGTTGCGCTCGCTGGACCTTGTCGACTTCGACGAGTGGTTGCCGGTGGTGTCCGAGTTGATCATCCGTGGCAGCGAGCAGCCACAGCGGTTGGCCGCCGATCTGGCACGCATCGAGCGATTGGTGTGGTTCTATTATCTCAGTCGCGACGACAAGGGCGTCTATCAGGACCGTCGCGAGCGATTTGCGATTTTGATGAAGATCGTCAGCGAGACCGGCACGTTCGAAGCACTTCCTGCGCGCTCGCTGCTGACGGCGGAGCAGCGGGCGAAAATGCGCGATCTGGTGCTCGGACGGCTCGAGCCCAAGTGGGTGCCGCTGCGATCGTTGATGGTGCGGCTGGAAATGGCACTGGTGGGCGAAGCCGCGGCAATCGTGCGCGACGACCTCACCATCGAGCACGTGCTGCCCTTGCGGCCGAAAGCCAAAGCGTGGCTGACGCACTATGATGACGACTTCAAGATCGTCACAGAACACGCCGAGCAGTTGGGCAATCTCTGCCTGGTCTCCAGCGCACTCAATTCGAAACTCGGCAACCAGACCTACGCCAACAAGCGCAAACTGCTGCTGCTGCATGCCGTGCCCGCGCAATCGCCGCTGGCGGCCGACATCGGCGTCGAGGAGACCTGGACCCGCGACGTGATCGCGCGCCGGTCGCGGTGGTTGACCGGCGTGTTTTGCGAGATGTTCGAGATAGGGGAGTAGGGAGTAGGGAGTAGTTAGTACTTGGTACTTGGTGGCAATATTCACACCACGCGGGACTCGCGTTCGGCTTCGCTGGATTTCAGATCGGCCAGCACGGTTTCGCCACCGACGGCGCGCTGGCCGACAGCCACCAGACAGCCATGGCCCGGCGGGAGAAACACGTCGACGCGGCTGCCGAAGCGGATCAAGCCGAAGCGTTCGCCCATGCCCACGGTCGCGCCTTCTTTCGCAAACGTGACGATGCGGCGCGCGATCAACCCGGCGATCTGCACGCACGCGAGATCCTGCCCGGCGGACGTGTGAATGACGATGGAGCGCCGTTCGTTTTCTTCGCTGGCTTTATCGAGTGCGGCGTTCATGAACGCCCCCGGCACGTAGATCGATTTGGTAATTTGTCCGGCAACGGGCGCGCGATTGATGTGCACGTCGAACACCGACAGGAAAATCGAGATGCGCACGCGCGGCTCGGCACCGAGGCCAAGTTCAGCGGGCGGCATCATGCGCTCGATCGACGACACGCGACCATCGGCGGGCGAGATCACCAGGCCGTCACGCATCGGCGTCACGCGGGCGGGATCACGGAAGAAGTAGGCGATGTAAACGGTCAGCAGCAGCGCCAGATACCCGATGAAGGAGAACGGTACCATGAACCACAGGAACAGCGTGACGACACCGGCGGGGATGAGGAACTTGTAGCCATCCGGGTGTACCGGCGCCATGTTCTCCATAATGGTATCGAGCAGATTATGACGCGGTGACTGTGACAACTGAAGGCTCCGGGTAAGCGAATTGCGAGTAGCGAATTGCGAATAGGGCAGCGAATTTACAGCGTAGAATAGAGAATAGTGAGTGGCGCAATTCGCATGAACGGCAATTGTGCCCTATTCGCTATTCGCAACTCACTATTCGCTCAACTTCCCTCAATCCCCCGCCAAGCCCTGGGCTTCGACGAAGAACAGATCTTTCCAACTGTCGGGTTTGGTTTTGATCGAGCCGATGCGGGCCATGAAGTCGAATAGCTTGCCGACTTTCATCGGGGTGCGGGTGTATTCGAATCCGGGCGAGTTCATCATCGTCACGAGATCGTCGGCCGACGATTTCTTGTCGTTCGACATGGTCAGATAGAGCTCGGCCGCACGCTTCTTGTCGGCATTGATCCAGGCGATGGCATCATCCAGGGCGGCTACGACGGACGCATAAACCTTCGGGTTGGCCGTACGGAATTTCTCGGTCGTCGAAAACACCAGCTGCGACGATTGCCCGCCGTTGATGTCGAAGGCGGTGATGATCGATCGCATGCCGGCCTTGGTTTCCGCCTCGTGGAAAGGTGACGACGCGAAATGCGTGTTGATTTCACTCGATGGATTGAGCACGGACGCCATCGCATCGGGATGACCAAGGCCGACCGTCAACGGATCGAACTTGAACTTCTGATCGGCGCCGAATTCGCGTTCCGCCAGCATCTGCAGGAGGATCGCTTGCGTCGACACCTTCACCGACGGCACCGCGATGCGGTCTTTTTCGCTGAAATCCTTGATCGACTTGACCGCGGGATTGCGCGTGTTGAGCCAAAGGTTGTAGGTGGTGATGCCACCCACGCCGCGTACGCCGCCTTTCGTGCGGTCCCACAGCAATGCGAGGGTCGGTGGGCCCTGGGCCGCAAAATGCAGCGATCCCGACAGCATCGCGTCCACCATGACGCTCGGGCCGCTCATTTTCAGGTACGCGCCCTTCACGTCGGGCAGTCCGCGCGCCGCCGCCTGCTTCTCCACGAACTTCTGGTTCTCCATCACCATGACCGGCAGAAAGGCGATGCCGAACTGCTGCGCAAAGGTGACCTCGGCCACTTCAGCTCGGGCGGACGGTGCAGCGCTAGAGGCAAAGATGAGCGCGATCAGCGCAACCAACATTCCACGTATGGACACGGCGTTCCCCCTGATCTTCTTGCGCTCCCTCATACGCTGCCGCTGCGGGCGAGGGAAGTGGCGAGCCAAATGCGCGAGCTTTTACGAAGTCCGACGTTCACTGTCAGCGGAGGGCCACCTCAGGAGCCAGTCGCGATCTCTGCTAGAGGCATGCATGACTTCGAACCGCTCAAGTCCACGCTCGGTAATAAGAAATTTGTCATATCCGGCCAGCGCGGCGAGAGCTGCAAGTTGTTCCGGCACGCCGTCGAGCACTTCGATCAGCAGGTCAGGCCGGTACGTCTCGATTTGCTGGCTCAATGCGGCCAGCAACTGAGGTTCGAAGCCCTCCACGTCGATTTTGAGCAAGACTTTGGAGCTCTGATCGAAATATCTCTCGAGTTCGGTGGCGGCGACCACGGTCACGACCGTTTCGACGACGGTATCGTCGAAAATCTCCGAG
>JANLYD010000010.1:0-5179 GCA_031365465.1 Hyphomicrobiaceae bacterium | reverse complement strand
CCGAAGGCGCCGGCTGCCGCTGCCGCAACCGCCCCCGCCATGGCCGCCGACTCGAGCTGCTCGCTGGAAGCCGGCAACAAGAAGTTGGCGGGCGCCGCCAAGACCAGCTTCATGACCAAGTGCGCCAAGGATGCCAAGTCGTCATGCGCCAAGGAATCGGCAGACAAGAAGCTTGCCGGCGCCGCCAAGGCAAGCTTCGAAAAGAAGTGCGTAGCAGATCACGTCGGCCTGAACAAAGCAGCCACCGATGCGAAGAAAACGGCACCGGCTGCCGGCGCAACACCGGCCGCTCCCGCCAAGAAGTAATCGACGGCTAGACGAACCCTGACGGCGGACGGCAACGATGCCGGCCGCCGTTTCTGCTCGCGTTCGGCACCACCTACACCTAAGGTATCGGCAGTCCGAGGCTGAGCGCGTCGGACGTGAAGTAGCGACAGGGGGAAGCGTCGATGCGTGGATTACTCGGATATATTCTGTATGTGCTCGCGGTCGTGATCACGGTGCTGGTCATTGCGGCGAAATACTTCGGCGTGAACCTGCAGCCGGTCACCGGCATGCTGATGAGCGACCCGGCTCGCAGCTTGCTCGTTGCGCTGTTGTTGTCGTTCATCGCGCGTTGGGTCTGAGCCCACCCCGCCATCGCGCGATGCCTCAGCCAGCGGTCAACTTCTTGACCGCCGCGGACAACTTGTGGCGAATGGCGTGGAAACCCTTGGAGCTGTCGCTCGTCATCCAATTCATCTGCAGGGACCGCCGCGGACCCTCGAACGGGTGATGGCCGTGCCATGACGTATCCGAGCGCTTGAACACGAGCAGCGTCCCATTGTCCGGCGCGACTTCAGCCGCGAAATTATCGACATTCTTCCCGTCGCGTAGGATACGCAGACGACCGCCGGGCTGCTGCCAGTTCTCGTTCAGGTACAGCAGGACGGTGATGATCTTGTCTTTGCTGTCGGTGTGGATTTGCCCATCCTTGGCGCGCGTATAGCCGCGCAGCGAATACATCTTCGGCCGCCCCTCCAGCACCACGTCGAACTTGTCTTCGATGAGGTCTTCGAATTCAGGACTGTCCAATTCGGCGATGACGTCCTTGATTGCCATCGTATTCGTCAGGCTTTCGATCGGATACGAACCGCCTTGCTCGATGTTGGGATAGCTGGCGTTGATGCGCGACACGCTGTCGGCCCCGAGGAATCCAGGCACGATCACGTAGTCGAATGGAGCGCTTTCAATCTTCGCGGTGCGCAGCTTGTCCAAGTTGAGATGCGCGGTCTTGAGGTCAGGCATCGGATTTACCTTCTATCGAACGAACGTTGAGCTGTGTCGGCAGGTTGGGCAGGTTTGCCACTCTCGTTCCGACGGCGTGGTGATCAGAAGTCATCAGGGTCTAGCATGGCGAGCGGCATAGCGCCGTTCGATCTCGGCGGCGATGACGTGTCCGGCTTCGAGCGGCTTATAGGTCCAGGCAGGCAGTTCGGTCACCTTATCGGGCAACGGCCGTACCGCACCCGACTGCCTCATTGCCTCGTGAAAGCGGTTGAATTTCGGCGTGCCGCCTGCAGGCATGAAGGCGAAAACGGGCCGCCCGGTAGCGGCAGCTTCACTGGTCATGTTGACGGAGTCTGCCGTCACGATCAAGGCGTCGGCTTGCGCCAGAAAGTCCGCGTATGGATTGGCGCTCGCGCCGTCCCACAACAGTCTCGGCGCCGGAGCCGTGGCCGCGTCCACCGTCGCAAGCAACTCCGGATGTGTGCGCCGCGAGGGGGTGACGAGAAAGCTCGCACCCAATTTGGCCAGCGACGTCAGGGCGTTCGACAGCCGGCGATGGCACGCGTCGCTGTAGGGGTAGTCGTCGCTGCGTCCGCCAAGCATCACCGCGACACGCGGCCGGGGCAGCGCCGCAACCTCTGGCGTTACGATACTGCGCAGTTGAGCCAGCCGTGCCTGCGTGAAGCTGTGCGGGGCAGTCGGCGTGGTGATCACGTTCGGCCCGCGCAGTGTGTCGTGTGCGGGAACCCAGATGAGATCGGCGGAGCCCTGTCCAGTCTTCGGGTCCTGCAGAATGACCGTGAACGTCGCCACGCCCGCAGCACGGCGCACCGCTGCGAGATACGGAATGGAGAGGCGGCCGGTCGCCAGCGCAAAATCTGGCCAGGGCGCACTCAGCGCGCCACCGCGCCCGATGCGCTCGTGACGGGATGGCGGCAGCCACGGCGACAGCAGCCGGTGGACGCCGGTCGGCGCCACGTGTTTCATCTCCGCGTCGATGCCCAGAGCATCGGCCACGCCGCGCGCTTGCACGTCCATGCCGGCCTTGCCATCCGTGATCAGCCAACCCCGGCGATTGGCCAGCGGCCGTTGTGCGTCGTATGTCATGCTTGGCCTGTCTTGCACCGCAAACCAGATTAAGGATCGACGAATCCCATGCGTGTCCGCCTCGATGCCACCGATTGGCGCATCTTGAAAGAGCTGCAGGCCAATGGCCGCATCTCCAATGTCGAACTGGCCGAAAAGATCGGCCTGTCGCCGCCGCCCTGTCTGCGGCGTGTCCGTGCACTCGAGCAATCAGGCATGATCTCTGGGTATTTCGCGGCCCTCGACGAGCGGCAGATGGGCTTCGACGTCGTCGGCTTCGCGATGGTGGGGCTGCACAGCCAGGCCGAGGCGGACCTGCGCGCGTTCGAGAATCGCTTGCTCGGCTGGGCCATCGTGCGCGAGAGCTACATGCTGGCGGGCGAGGCGGATTACATCCTGAAATGCGTCGCGCCCGATCTAGGCGGCTTCCAGGATTTCATTCTCAGGCAGCTTACAGCAGCGCCGAACGTTGCCAGCGTCAAGACCACGCTGACCATCCGCCGCGCCAAATTCGAACCCGGCGTCCCCATCGATCTGTCGTCGCTGAAGCGGTGATCGGTCTGCCTAAACTAAGCCGCCGCGCGACTTGTACGCACTGGAATCTCAGCCATCTGCCGCGCGTCGAGCGGGAATACTTTGGCAGGGTTCAGCAGCCAATCGGGATCGAACACGGTCTTGATGCGCATCTGCAGCGCCAGATCGGTACGATTGAACTGCACGTGCATGAGGTCGCGCTTCTCGATGCCGACGCCGTGCTCGCCCGTCAGGCACCCGCCCACCTTGACGCATAATGTCAGGATCTCGTTGCCGGCGAGTTCCGCGCGGTTGGCGCTGTCGGGGTCGTTGGCGTCGAACAGGATCAGCGGATGCAGGTTGCCATCGCCGGCGTGAAAGATGTTGGCGACCTTCAACTGGTGGCGCTGACAGATTTCGGTGATCGCCACCAGCACTTCCGGCAGCCGCCCGAGTGGGATCGTACCGTCCATGCAGATGTAGTCGGCCAGCCGCCCGACGGCGCCGAACGCGCTCTTGCGTCCCTTCCAGATTTTGGCGCTCATCTCTGGGCTGTCCGACATCTTCACGACGCTGGGGTTGAACTGCTTGGCAATCTCCATGATGACGCCGAGCTGGTCGTCAATCTCGGTTTCCGAGCCTTCGACTTCGATGATCAGCAGCGCTTCGACGTCCAACGGATAGCCCGCCTTCGCGAACGCCTCGCAGATCTGGATGGCCGGACGATCCATGAATTCGATGGCGACGGGAACGATGCCTGCGCCGATGATTGCCGAGACGCACTGGCCGGCCACTTCGCTCGACTGGAAGCCGACCATCATCGGGCGCGCGCCCTCGGCAGCCTTCAGAATGCGAACGGTGGCTTCGGTGACGATGCCGAACTGGCCCTCCGATCCGACGATGAGGCCAAGCAAGTCGTAGCCGCCACTGTCGAGATGGCTACCGCCGATGTCGACGATTTCGCCATCCATCAGCACCATGCGCATCCCCAGCACGTTGTTGGTGGTCACGCCGTATTTGAGGCAGTGCGCGCCGCCAGAATTCATGCCGATGTTGCCGGCGAGTGTGCATGCGAGTTGGCTGGACGGATCCGGCGCGTAGAAGAAGCCGTCCTTGGATACCGTGCCGGTGATCGCCAGATTGGTGATGCCGGTTTCGACGCGCGCGATGCGATTGGGGTAGTCGAGATCGAGCACGCGCTTCATCTTGGAGACGGTGATGACGACGGCATCTTCGGCCGGCAACGCACCACCCGCCAGCGACGTGCCGGCGCCGCGTGCCACCACCTTGATGCCGTTGGCATGACAATACTTCAGCGCTTTCGCCACTTCCTCCGTCGACTGCGGCAGCACGACCGCCAGCGGCATCCGGCGATAGGCCGTCAGCGCGTCCGTCTCGTAGGCGCGTCGCCCGTCTTCGTCGCCGATGACCCGATCGGCACCCAGCAACTTCTTGAGCTCGGCAAAAATTTGCGGGCGGCGCTGAACGACGTCTGCGTCGGGTTCAGGCAATACGATGGACGTCATATCCGACTCCAATCTGATCAAGAGCGGGCGAGGACCCTCCTGTATCTCACCCTGGCATAGCAGGCCAACCACATTCTCAACTCGCGGGGGAGATCTCGCCACGATTTAGTCACAATTAATGCGGGCGCCTTCGTCATTATTGCGAAACAGATCGGCGAGTTGTTCCAGATCGTAGACAAACTATGGCCGTTGCGACACCGTATTCCACAACATGGAAGGTGCTACGTCGATTTGAGGTGTGCCCGTGCTTCCGATGCGCAGGGGTGGCACGAGCACCCTCTCAGCCATTCAAGTTGCTTTGAAGGATCATGCCGTGACCGCCATTACCGATCTCGACATCTTCGCCCGCGTTGCCCGTACCGGCAATATGAGTGCAGCCGGGCGCGAAATGGGTCTTTCGCCTGCAGTGGTATCCAAGCGCGTCAGCTTGCTCGAGGAGGAACTGGGCGCGCGCCTGTTTCAGCGCACCACGCGTCAGTTGACACTGACGGAAACAGGCGAGGGCTATTACAAGCGCGTCGTCGACATTCTGAACCTGGTCGAGGAAGCCGAAGACTACGTGTCGCGCCGCAATACCAAGGCGCGAGGCCTGCTGAAAGTGACCGCGCCGACGTCATTCAGCCGCCAACACATCGCACCCTACCTTGCCGATTTCCTGGGCAAGTATCCCGAGATCGAACTCGATTTTCACCTGACCGACGATTTCGTCGACATTTTCAGTCGCGGCTTCGACGTGGCCATCCGCATCGGCGAATTGCAGTATTCATCGCTCGTCCAGAAGAAGC
>JANLYD010000007.1:0-8797 GCA_031365465.1 Hyphomicrobiaceae bacterium | reverse complement strand
AAGGAAGAGGGTGGCCGTCACACGCCGTTCTTCACCAACTACCGTCCACAGTTCTACTTCCGGACGACCGACGTGACGGGTGTGGTGTCGCTGCCGGAAGGCACGGAAATGGTGATGCCAGGCGACAACATCACGGTTGCCGTCGAATTGATCACACCGATCGCCATGGAAGAGAAGCTCCGCTTCGCCATCCGTGAAGGCGGCCGCACCGTCGGCGCCGGCGTCGTGGCAAGCATCACGGAGTAGCATCCGGGGACCGGGCGTGTGCCTGGTCTCTCGCAGCTTTGCAATGCCGTTACGAGATGCGCCGGAAGTCTCCACGACTTCCGGCGTTCGTCGTTGCGACAGGCGATTGCGCGTTGCCGCAGTCTTGACGAAGTCCGCAGGTAGCTGGCTGCCATGATCCACATGTCCAGGTTCCGCACGAAGTCCAGCGTCCGGCGGTTTGGCGCTATTGTCGTGGCAACCGCTGCAGTGGTTGCCGTCGTCCCACGCATGACCGCTGCGGAGGCGCCGCCTAAAATTACAGCCGCCGGCGTTGAAACGGTTGCCGTCGATGCGCACTATCGGCTCAGCTACAACGGCCTCGATGTCGGACATCTCGACGTGGTCTCGAGTGTGCATGGCAAGGCGTACAGCATTTCGGGCTCAGGCGCGGTGTCGGTGTTGTTCGGTGCTCTCAAATGGTCTGGTGCCTCGAGCGCCTCCGGCGAGGTCGAACACGGCACACCGGCTCCGAAAAAGTACGATGTCGAATGGCGCGCCGGCAAGAAGACGACCACCGTCAAGATGGCGTTCCGTGACAACGTCGCCACCGATGTCGTTGCAGACCCACCCGCCAAACTGAAGCACGATACGGTGCCGCTGCTGGCGAGCCACAAAGTGGGCACCCTCGATCCATTCTCCGCCATGGTACGCCTGACGAAGGTCAGCGATGCTGGACCGTGTGATCGTCGCGTGCCCATCTTCGATGGCTGGCAGAGATTCGATCTCGTGATGTCGTTCAAGCGCAAGACGATGCTGCCGGCAGAGGTCAAGGGCGGCGCGCCGGTGACCGGCTATGTCTGCCGGCTCGTCTATCGTCCGGTCGCGGGCCATCGCGCCAACGACGACACCAAGGCTTACGTTGCCAACAACGATGTCGAAGTCGTGCTACGGCCGATCGCGGGCACTTCGGTGCTCATCCCGCACTCGGTTTCGATCCCGACAGCGTGGGGTACTGGCACCATGACCATGAAGCGCATCGAGATCACATCTCCCGCCATCGGAAAAATCGCGCTGTCGGAGTAACGTTCGCGGCGCCGGCAGCTCAGATGATCTCAGGAGGTCAATCGCCGACGCCTCGCATAATGTTGGCAGAGTGAGGGCACGCCCATGCGACAGCCCTCTCAGTCCGATCGTTCGAGACCGATGACCGCACCGATCCGCATCGAAGACAGCTGGCGCGTCCAACTCGAACGGGAGTTCGCACAGCCCTATTTCACAGACCTTTGCCACTTCGTGCAGACCGAATATTTGTCGGCAACCATATATCCGCCGGCGCCCCAGATTTTTCGTGCGTTCGAGGCTTGCCCGTTCGCGGCGACCAAGGTCGTCATTCTCGGTCAGGATCCCTATCACGGCCCAAATCAAGCGAACGGGTTGTGTTTTGCGGTCAATGGCGGCGAGAAGATGCCGCCGTCGCTGAAGAACATATTCAAGGAACTCGACGCCGATCTCGGCCGCCCCGTTTCGCGTGATCCGGACCTTTCGCGCTGGGCGGCACAGGGCGTTTTGCTTCTGAACTCGACGCTGACCGTGCGCGCGGGGGACGCCGCTTCACATCACGGCAGAGGCTGGGAGCGCTTCACGGACGCTGCTATCGCGGCGCTTTCCCGGGGACGGCAGGGGCTGGTGTTTTTGTTGTGGGGCAGGCACGCCTGCCGCAAGGGCGAGAGTATCGATCGCGCCCGGCATCTCGTCCTCGAATGCGCGCATCCCTCGCCTTTGTCGGCACGCAACGGCTTTTTCGGCTGCCGCCATTTTTCTCGCGCCAACGCCTACTTGCAATCGCGTGGCGGCGCACCGATAGAATGGTAGACTTGGAGACTGAAAAGGCTGAGGTTTGGGATCGGGCTTACAAGCCGATCTCGTCTCGTTGACGTACCGCCGGTTTGAGGCGAGCGTCGCTCATCGCCGAAACGAACGTCACGACGGGGGCTACATGACCGCCATCTCCATCGACAGGATGTCCCAGCCGTTCACACCCCCGCGCGTCGTCCCGCCCAAACGGCAGCAGGGGAGGTTGAGGTTTGCCGCGAACTTCATTCGTAATCCGCTCGCGTCGATCCCCGAGGCCGTCTACGAGGACGACTTCGTTCGCTACACCAAGGGTCGCGTGCCGCTGGTCTGGATCACCGACCCCGCGTCGATCAAGTACGTTACACTCGAGGCGGTGCCGGACTTCAGTAAGGCGGCGCAGAAGCGCCTGCTGGGACCGCTGCTCGGCAATGGCATCCTGACGGCCGAGGGGCAGGATTGGAAATGGCAGCGGCAGACGTCGGCGCCGATGTTTCGTCATCAGGACCTGGCGGCGATGGTGCCGCCGATCGTGCAAGCCACCGAGAATTATGTCGCGCGGCTGTCTGCCGATCCCGGCGGCGAGCCACGCGAAGTCAGCCACGACATGACGCGCGTGACCTTCGATGTGATCTCGGCCACGTTGCTGCCGGGCGGGACCGGCGAAATGGAAGCGGCGATCGAAAGGTCGACCGGAAAATTCCAGGCGTCGACCGGGTGGACGCTGCTGTATGCGCTGGCGAACCTTCCGACGTGGCTACCACGGCCGGGCAAAACGTCGGGCAAACAGAACATCCAGATGTTGCGGTCGTCGGTGCAGAGCCTGATCGAGCGCCGCCGCGCGATGACAGATAAGCCCGACGACCTCATGCAGCGCCTGATGGATGCGAAGAATCCCGACACAGGAGACACCATGTCGGATCAGCAATTGATCGACAATCTGCTGACGTTTTATCTGGCCGGGCACGAGACGACGGCGAAGGCGCTGACGTGGACACTGTATCTGCTGTCGAGGGCACCGGAGTGGGAGGCCAAGGTGCTCGACGAGGTCGGACGGGTGGTCGGCGACGGCTCAGTCGCTGCCGAGCATATCGACAAACTGAAGATCACGCAGCAGGTCATCAAGGAATCGATGCGTCTGTACCCGCCCGCGCCGCAGTTCGGGCGCATGGCGCTGAAGGATTGCAAGCTGGCCGGGCACGACGTGCGCGCAGGCACGCAAGTGCTGATCCCGATCTACGCGATCCAGCGGCACAAAAAGTATTGGTCTCATCCCGACCAGTTCGATCCGACGCGATTCGATCCGGCGAACGAAGCCAAGATTTCGCGCTACAACTATATGCCGTTCGGCGCTGGACCGCGCATCTGCATCGGCATGGCGTTCGCGATGATGGAGGCGACTGCCATTCTCGCGACGCTGGTACGCGGCGCCCGGTTCAAGGTGGCCGACAGCCACAACCCCGAACCGATCTCGCGCGTCACGCTCATTCCCAAGGGTGGCATGCCGATGCACGTGACGCGACGGGTCTGAGACGCTTACAGCAGGGTTGCTCGATCAATGGTCTTGTCTTCGATCGCCTGTGACGTCGATGCTGGAGGTCCGGGATTTGCGTTGGCCCTCGGCGGAGGCGGCGCGCGCGGCTTGGCGCACATATTGGCGCTGGAGGCATTCGACGAACTCGGCGTGAAGCCACGCCGCATCGCCGGTACCTCGATCGGTGCAATCTACGGCGCGGCATTCGCGTCGGGGATGACGGCGAAGGTGATCCGCGCCCACACCGAAGAAACGTTGGGTCAGCGGTTGGATCTGATGCGGCAGATATTTGCGGCGCGAACGCCTGCCGCGCTGCTGTTGAGCTTGGTGCCGTTCCGGCCGGCTCTGCTGGACCCGAACGTGCTGCTGGACGCGTTGCTGCCATCGGGCGTGCCGCAGACTTTCGAGGCATTGCGCATCCCGTTGCAGACGGTGGCGTGCGATTTCTATGCGCAAACAGAAGTCATTCACAGCAGTGGCGATCTGCGGTCGGCGATCGCTGCCAGTATGGCGTTGCCGGTCATCTTCGCGCCGGTGATGCGAAACGGCCGCGCGCTGGTCGATGGGGGCTTTGTCAATCCGTTGCCGTTCGATGTGTTCGCTGGAGTGTCTGAGACCTCCGCGAACCGTGAGTTCACTGTCGCGATCGATGTGTCCGGAGCCGTGCCCGGTTCACTGCCGGAAGGCGTGCAACACACGGCAACAGCCGCGTCGCAGCAACCGGCGACAGCGCCGACCTCTCCGTCTGCGATGACGGTGCTAGCTGCGTCGTCGCAGATTTTGCAACGCTCGATCGTGCGCGAAAAACTCAGAAGCCGACAACCCGATATTCTGATCGAGTGCCCGGTCGACGCATTTTCCGTAATCGATTTCCACAAGTGGCGCGAAATATTGACGGCCTCCGCGCCGATCAAGGATATGCTGAAGCGCCGGCTCGACAGCATCCTGCAGACTGGCGGGCGTCAGGACTGATTTCACAGCAATAAATAAGTTTGTCCACACGCCATCGTTTTTGGCCTTCCGTCAGGCGCAATCTCGACTAAGAGAGTGCTCGCATTGAAGGACGCTTGGACATGGCGAAGGCTGGGGCAAAGCGGCGCCCGGCGAAATTGCAAAATTCGAATCTGATGTCGTCTACGACGCTGGATTCGGGGGGATTTCGCATCGACGTCGATCTGGAAGAAGCGCAACGGGCCGCAGCGCGCGTTCAATCGTGGCTGCTGGCGTTGCGTGGCCGGCATCAGGGCCTCGCACGCTTCGAGTACACCCGGCATGTGCGCATCGTGCCGGCGAGCACGACGCACAGCCACCCCATTCTGACGCTCGGAACACGCTTCGCCGACAGCGAAGATCATCTGCTGGCAACATATCTGCACGAGCAGATGCACTGGTATCTCTGGCGGTTGGGTGGGCCGGACCACGATCCGGTGGCGCCGTTTTTCGACGAATTGGTGCGCCGTTATCCGAAGGCGCCGACGCGTCTACCAGACGGCGCGCGCAACTACGAGCAGACGTACGTGCATCTGGTGGTGTGTTGGCTTGAACTCAACGCGGCCAGTGAATTCATCGGCTGGGACCGGGCGGCGGCGTTGGCCGAGACGAACTACGGCTACCGGTGGATCTATCGCACGGTCGTGCGCGATTGGGAGGCGCTGGGCGAACTGTTCACCAAGCACGGCATCTTACCGATGCCGGCGGCAACAGAGATATCGAAGGCTGGAGCGCTCAAGAAAATCACGCCGAAAAACGGCAATGGTGACGCGCGGATCAACGGTTCAGCGCTCAAGAAGGCCACGTCCGTCAATCAGAGAGCAGCGCGAAATGGTGCCGTGGCCGCTATCGCGCCCGCTAAGGGCCGCGTCGCTGCGCGAAAAAATTCCGCAACAGCAGCGCTGCCTCCGTCTCGCAAAGTCCGGCGTACAGGTCGGGCGCGTGGTGGCACGTCGGCTGGTTGAAGATGCGCGGCCCATGCTCGACGCCACCACCTTTCGGATCGGCGGCTGCATAGTACAGGCGGCGGATGCGGGCGAACGAAATGGCCGCCGCGCACATCGGGCAGGGTTCAAGCGTCACGAACAGGTCGCAGTCCGGCAAGCGCTCGGAGCCTGCCGCTGCACAGGCGGCGCGGATGGCGACGATCTCAGCATGGGCGGTGGGATCGGACCACTCGCGTGTGCGGTTGCCGGCGCGCGCGATGACCAAGCCTGCGGCGTCGACGAGGACGGCCCCGATGGGGACCTCACCGCGCAGCGCTGCGGCGCGTGCCTCGTCCAGCGCCATCTCCATGTAGCTTTGCCGGCTCTCTGATGTCATAACCCGAACCACTTCAATCGGCAGTCCGCTTCACGTCCGCTCATTGAACCGGACTGCGGCTCCTCAGCGGTTCATATCATGCGCAAGCCGACATTTGGTCAACGACGCGGCAAGCCGCTGCCAGCCGGTGACAAGGCCGCGCCGGGACAGGGCGTGCGCAAGCGGCACAGTCGCCTCGACGCGAACTTTCCGGAAGCGCGGGGCTCGATTGCCGGGTCGGATCGCGACGACAAGGGCGGCGGCAAGCGCTGGACTAAGCGCGTGCGGCCGAATGCGGTGCCGAAGGCCGCCGGCCCGAAGACGGCTCCGGTGGCGGCGATTGCAAGCGTGCCACGGCGCGCGCCGCCAGATGCGCCAGCCAAATCGGGTCGAGTGCCGAACAAGCCGCCGGCATCGGGACGGCCCACCGAAACGATGCGGATCGCCAAAGCCATGGCGCGGGCGGGATTGTGTTCGCGCCGCGAGGCCGAGCGTTGGATCGAGGATGGCCGGGTGACGGTCAACGGGCAGAAAATCGCCTCGCCCGCACTCGACGTGCATCCGCGCGATCGCATCGTCGTCGACGGCGAGCCGATGCCGGATGCCGAGCCCGTGCGCCTGTGGCGCTATCACAAGCCACGCGGGCTGGTGACGACGCACAAGGATCCGGAAGGCCGGCCGACCGTGTTCGATCATCTGCCGCCGGATTTGCCGCGTGTGGTGTCGATCGGGCGCTTGGATTTCAACACCGAGGGCTTGCTGCTGCTGACCAACGACGGCGAACTGGCGCGGCATCTGGAACTGCCGTCGACGGGCTGGCTGCGCAAATATCGCGTGCGCGCCCATGGGTCGATCACGCAGGCGCAGTTGGATGCGTTGAAGGACGGCATCGAGATCGAGGGTGTGCGATATGGCCCAATCGAAGCCACGCTCGACAAGGCGCAGGGGCGCAACACCTGGCTGACGCTGGGACTGCGCGAGGGTAAGAATCGCGAGGTGCGCAATATTCTGGGTAGTCTCGATCTCGCGGTAAATCGTTTGATCCGCATTTCCTATGGCCCGTTCCAGTTGATGGATCTCGAGGAGGGCAAGGCAGATAGCGTCAAGCGGCGCGTGCTCGCCGATCAACTCGGGCCGGAGTTGACGAAACAGTTTCATCTCGAGCCGCCGCCAGAGCTGAGCGCGCCACAGAAGTCGCGGAAGCCACGGAGTTAAGTTCGCTGCGCGAGCAGGGCTTTTGCCCTGCACCCAATTGGAGGGACGCCCTCCAGACCGCCCGTCTTTTGGTTGGACTACGAATTATGCGCATCGTCGGAGGGCAGTTTCGCGGGCGTGCGCTGGCGGCGCCGAAAAGTGCGACAACGCGACCGACATCCGACCGTGTGCGGGAAGCCGTGTTCAACATTCTGCTGCACGGCATCGCCGATTTCGAGATCGCGGGGGCGAAGGTGCTCGATCTGTTTGCAGGCACGGGTGCGCTGGGCTGCGAAGCGTTGTCGCGCGGGGCGAGCTTCTGCATGTTCGTCGAGGAGGACGCGGGCGCACGCGGTGCCATCCGCGAGAACGTCGAGGCCATGGGGCTGACCGGCATCACGAAAATCTTCCGTCGCGATGCGACCGATCTCGGGCCTGCGGGCAAGTACGCCGGCTATGCGCTGGTGTTCGCCGATCCGCCCTATGATCACGGGCTCGCCCCTCGCGCATTGGCATCGGCTGTAGCGGGCGGGTGGCTACTTCCCGGTGCGGTATGCGTCGTCGAAGATCGCGCGGGGACAGTCATCGAGCTTCCGCCGCAATTTGCTCGCCTCGACAGCCGCAGCTGGGGCGATACGCAGGTGACGTTCGCGCGGTTCGCCGGCGAGCAGTAGCCCGGTCAGTAGCCAGGTCGATTGACCACTTTGCGATGGCGCTGCACAGTTCCGATGGGTTCATCGGGAGTAGCTGATCATGAAGGATTTCGCCGCACGCATCGCCGTCGTGACGGGGGGCGGCTCGGGTATGGGGCGCGAACTGGTCCGGCAATTGCTCGCCGAAGGATGCCATGTGGCGACCTGCGATGTGACGCCGGCCGCACTCGAACAGACCAAGGCGCTGTGTGACGGTACCAGCCGTCCGCAAGGCACGCGCCTGACCACACACGTGGTCGATGTGGCTGACGAAGCTGCGGTGCAGCGTTTTCGGGGCGAGGTCGCGAGCCAGCACATGACCAATGCGGTCCATCTGCTGTTCAACAACGCCGGCGTCGGTGGTGGCGGCAGCTTCGTCACGGACGATCGCGCCGCGTGGGAGCGGACGTTCAACATCTGCTGGGGCGGCGTTTACAACTGTGCGCGCGCGTTCATGCCGATGCTGGTTGCGGCGGACGCGAGCCACATGATCAACACCTCCAGCGTCAACGGGTTCTGGGCGTCGATCGGGCCGGGCCTGCCGCACTCGGCCTATAGTGCCGCGAAGTTCGCCGTGAAGGGGTTCACCGAAGCGCTGGTGACCGATCTCAGGCTGACCGCGCCGCACGTCAAATGTTCGGTCGTCATGCCCGGCCATATCGGCACGGGAATCGCTGCGAACTCGCGCAAGCTGCATACCGGCAACGACAGCAATGTGTTGTCGCCAGGGGAGATCGCCCGTGCGCGTGCGCGCATGACGGCTGTCAATCCGGCAGCGGCCGCGTTGCCGGACGCGGAAGTGCAGCGGCTGGCCATCGAGCGCGAGCGGACCTTCGAAGCTGATGCGCCGATGACGTCAGCGGAGGCTGCGACCGTGATCCTCGACGGTGTGAAGGCTGATCGCTGGCGTATTCTGGTGGGGCAGGATGCCGTGCGGCTGGATGCGTTGGTGCGGGAAACACCCGAGGCTGCCTACGAGCCGGAGTTTTATCAGAAGTTGACTGCCGACGTCGGCTGGCGCCTCGGC
>JANLYD010000472.1:0-8364 GCA_031365465.1 Hyphomicrobiaceae bacterium | reverse complement strand
TCAAAAGGGTGAGCGAAAAGCTTTCTGACCGGCGAATCAAATTCTTTTGTTCGGTTTGCGATCGATAATTTTGCGGTAATTCGAACGGTTTGTGTCGCTGCGGGCGTTATGGTTGCTAAGGCTTTCCTTGTCAGTCATGAGGCGTTGGGCAATGTATCGTTCCAAAACGCACGCTATCGCGTACAGTAGCAGCGCAGTGCTCGTTGCGCTCGGTCTTTGCTCAGGGCCGGCGTCAGCAACAGAAGCACGACACAGTGCGTGGGGCGTTTTAAGCACGGGTCCCGCAGGTCCGCTCGTCTCCTACCCTGCCGACGTGTTCGTCTCAGCTATGCCTACTGCGCGGGCGACCGGACGCCAGACGACACGCAGTAAAAACGGACGCGCTGAACTCACATTGTATTCGTCGGTGCGCGGGACCAGGACGCCTGAGCAAGCGGCGCGGGCCGTCGTTCCGCCAGAACTTGCACAAGATTACTTCCGCGCGACAAACAAGTTCTATGCCTATTCGGGCACGCTTGGGGCGGATGTCATCTACGTGCGCTGTAATGCAGCCGGGCCGCGTTTTGTTTGCTTCGAGATGCGTTATCCAGCCGCCGAGCAGCGGCAGTGGGACTCGATCGTCACGCGCGTGAGCCTGTCGTTGCGTGCGGCACCTGCCGACACCGTCGCCGCCGCACCGGTCGAGCGAATTGTGCCTCCCCCGCGAGCGCCCGTGCCCGCCATTGCGCCGCCGTCGAAAGCCGCCGCTGTAACGCCTCCGCAAAAGCAGGCCGCCAATGTTGCCCCCAGCGCGGTGCCAAGAACTCCGGTTGCTCCAACGTCACCTGCAGCAGGGCCGTCCGCTTCCGCGATGACGGCTATCACACCGACGCCGACGCCCCAGAAGCGCATGCTTTCGCTGGACGGAAAAGTGTTGGCCAGCAGGCTTGCTGCCGCGCTACCCGAGAGCGACCCCGACGCGCGCTTCATGGCGGTGCCAATCGTTCCGTGTACGCTGTCTACCCCCGGTGGCCCCGATCTGAAGCCGACCGTCGCGCCGCTTGGAAAAGCCAAGGTGCCGGTGGCACTTCGTGACTCGGTCGCGCTCTATCAGGCGAGCGAAGCTGAGAGTGTGCTCGCGCCGAAAGACTGGCAGTGCCGAAAATTTAATTTCGATACCGGATCGATGCTGCTGGTCGCGCCCGTGGCTGAAGGCGTGGCTTTTGCCGCCGGCTACAAGGGACCGCTCATTTCCGTGCTGTTTGCCAACGGCGGATCGAGCGGACGCACCACGGTCGGGCGGCTGGCAGCTTCGGTGTTTCCGAGCGTCGAACCGTTCGTGAAAAGAGTGCAGGCGTCGCCGGTTTCGCGCTCGCCCGACGAGACGCTATCCTTCCTCAGCGATACTGCGGTCGTCAGCAATACGCCTGCGAACACGCCGGGGCTCGGGACGTTCGACTTCGGTCCGACGGGGGAAGCTGTCACGGGTCTGTTGTACCTGACTGGAACTGCGGACGAGCCTAGCGCCTTGTTCGTGCGGGCAAGACTGGCCGGAGGTTCTGGCCAGTTGTCGGCTGCCGTGCTGGCGCACGCATTGCTCCAGTGAGCGCGTTCGGCGCTGCTGGGCGGTTCGGCGAAGTCGGTGCCACGTCGAGCGCCACGACCCGGCGCGATTTTGACACGATCATTGCGTAGTGTTTCATGGCCTGTGATCGATTACGACATAGGCTGCGTCCGAAGCATTCTTGCCGATGCGTGGATGCCGGCGGCGAGTACCCTCCAGGTGCTCGCCGCCCATCCGCTCTGGACACGTATTGTCCGTTCAATGCAAAAATAACTTTTGAGCCCAAATTACAACCTAAAGTCGCCGCTATTCCATAACATCTTAAGATCGTCGCACGTTGCTGCTCGACGGGTGGTCGGCAAGGACCAGTTCGTCACATTCGGTAAGCTGCCTGCGACTTTCTCGGGCCATCAGCCGATTTGCTGTCCAAACTGCATCGGTCGCCGCGCGCGTCCGATCGGGGCCCTCTGTTATTTTTGTCTCTGGAGGGGACCTATGAAGCGACAATTCATTTCCGCTTTTTTTGCTTTGCCACTGGTGGTGCTCGGATATGCCAGCGTCAAATCCGCGCCCGGTTCGGACGACGCCGATGCCCTTTCCTATTCGCGAAAGGCAATCTTTCTGTCCGAGCGGGGCGATACACTCAGCAGCCTCACGCAGTGTCCCAAAGCTCATCGTTTGCAGGTGAAGCTCGCGTCCGGTTTCGTCGATGCCGAATTTGCGATGGTGGACAGGTTGCAAGGCCTTGCCATCATCCAGCCGATCACCGGCGCTGCCAGCCCAGCGCAAGTGCTGGGGTGGGAGGGCCGGCGCGACCAGCACGAGTCCGGCATCGCCGACGTCTACCACACGTTCACACTCGATGACGGGCTGAAGATCTTTCTCTCCGTTGCCGGCGAAATCGTCGCCGTACAGACCGTCGACGAACGGGGCCGCCCGCGCAATGTGGCTGCACGGCAATTGCGGACCCGGTTGGCTTTTCCGTTCAAGCCCGGGGAACGAGCCGTTAAATTGGAAACCAGCAAAGAGCTGACACGCATCGCCAATATCGCGACCACAGAGGTGCGATGCGCGTTGGCGCTGATTCAGGAACCACGCTTGGCACAGCGGCCGCAGCCCCGGCAGCCGGACATTCCGACAGCCACTGCGCTCGCGGAGCTGATGCAGCGGCTCGACATCGCGGCGCGCACGGCGAGCGCCAAGATCTATAACAAACACTGGGTGGAGGGCGAAGCCACGCACGGCATCTTCCGCGGCTTGAGCTGGGACCAGTGCAAACAGTCGGCGGAGGAGCGCGGCTTTCCCTTCGTCACCGAGTTCACGCCGACAAATGGCGACGGGTCGAAATCGATCTGCGGTTTCTTCAAGCACGCCAAGCCGTTGCGGGAGGCCGCCGGCGTCAATGGCGACGACGCCAAGACCGTTTTCGTAGCCATCGCCGCGGCCGGGGGACTGCGCCGGGCCGCACTGACGGACTGAGTCTCGACGCGTCGCAAAGCGCGATTACTTCGACTTTTCGCGCTTGCGGCGCACGATTGTGCCGACGCCGTGTTCGGTGAAAAGTTCCAGCAGAACGCAATGAGGCACGCGGCCGTCGATGATACCGACGGCCTCGACGCCCGCTTCGATCACTTCGATGCAGCCCTCGATCTTGGGGATCATGCCGCCGGTGATGGTGCCGTTGCGGATCATCGCCCGGGCCTCGTCGATGGTGAGGTCGGGGATGAGATTCTTGTCGGCATCTAGCACGCCGGCGACGTCGGTCAGCAGCAACAAGCGCTTGGCCTTCAAACGCGCGGCCAGCGCGGAGGCGAACGTATCGCCGTTGATATTCAACGTTTCGCCTTCACGGTTGGCACTGACGGGCGCGATGACCGGAATCAGGTCGGACTTTGCGATCATCTCGACGATATATGGATTGACCTCGATCGGCTCACCGACATAGCCGATGTCGACGGGCTGCATGATGTTCGTTTCGGGATCGGGCAATTCGGTGATCTTGCGAGCGATCATGAGGTTGGCATCTTTGCCGCAAATCCCGACGGCTTTGCCACCCTGGCGATTGATCGCCGACACGATCTCCTTGTTGATCGCGCCAGCGAGCACCATTTCCACGACTTCGACGGTCGCCTTGTCGGTCACGCGCAAGCCGTGCACGAACTCCGATTTGATCTGCAGCTTCTTCATCAGGCTGGCGATTTGTGGTCCGCCGCCGTGCACGACGATCGGGTTGACGCCCGACAGCTTGAGATAGGCGATGTCTTGTGCGAACGCGTCGGCAAGCGCCTGGTCGCCCATGGCGTTGCCGCCGAACTTGATAACCACGGTCTGTTCGTCGTAGCGGACCAAATGTGGTAACGCTTCGGCCAGGATGCGTGCCTGCAGGTGGGGCGAGGGCTGTGCCTCGGCGCTGTCGGCACGCGCGGGCTCGGTCTGATGTGATTTTTTGGGATCGGGCGGCGTGGCGGACATCGGCAACATCCAGGGGTTACAGGCTTGGATCGATTTTGGGGGCGAACCTAGTCAGGGATTGCATCGGGGAGCACGCTAGCGGTGTCACAGCCAGCCGGCGTATTTGCCGGGTGACGGCCCGTTATAGCGGTGCCGACGCGGGTCACAACGAAATTTGCACTTATTCGTCTGCGACAGTGCGCACAGATTCTTGTTCGTCGTGTCGTGCTTTGCGCGCGGCAAAACGCTAGGGTCGCTCCAGTTTGTTGGAAGCGCGCCAGGATTGTCCGGACGCGCGCCACGGTTTGACGCGAATAGTCGGGGAACGGCCAGCACTCATGTCTCGTCCAGCCATCCAATCTGCGCCCTCGTCACCGCCCACTGCGGATGCTGCCGTGGCGCGATCGCAGTTTCTCGACGCCAGCCTGGACAAGGCACACAAGCTGGCGGTCAGCCAGCATCATGGCGGCGTTTCATCCGAGCATCTGCTGTTCGCGCTGACAGAGGATCCCGAAGCACTCGTCGTGCTCGGGGCAAGTACGGTCAATATCGATCGACTCAGGGCGGATATCACGACGCATCTCGGGCAATTGCCCAACGACACGCCGGCTGGAAAGAACATTCTACCAACCGCCGATCTGCTGAAAGTCTTGAAACTTGCGGCAATGGCTGCGCAGCAATCTGCCCGGCGACAAATCGACGGCGCGATCGTCATGGCCGCCGTGATCGGTGATGCGTCGACGCCGTCGGCCGGGCTACTGCGCGCGCATGGCCTGACCTTCAATGAAGTGATCCGGGTGTTGCAGAAAGCTACCGCCCCGTCGGCGGACCCAGCGTCGCCGCCCGCGATGCGCGCACCGGTGCCGCCTGCCATTGCGCCCGCGCCGGGTGCTGCGCCGGTCCGATCGCAGGAACCCTCGACGCCCGTCAGCCCCGCCATTGCCGCCGCTGATCGCGTCTCAGCGGTCGATCAACCGGCTTCTCTCGCGACGGCCAAAACGGCGCCTCGCGCCTCCACGGAGGAGTTGCTGGCGTCCGTTCGGGCACGATTGCAGGATGCAGCGCCGCCCCCTCCGGTCGCACGCAAAGAAAAAGCGCCAGATCCCGTGCAGGCCGCGGCTCCGGCAGCGCCACTTCCCCGCGAGGTTTCCGCTCCCAGCAGGGCACCGGACGTCACTGTGACAAGTGTGGCTGATGTCCCGCCTGCGGCAAAATTGCCAACGGCATCAGTACCAGCGGAGCCTGCAGCAGCGCCGGTGACGCGTGCAACAGATGCGGCGGCGGCGGCGGCGAAAGCGTTTTCCACACCGCAATCGACTGCGCCTGCGCCGTCGCCCACGACAGCTTCCCCGCCGATGCCGCGGCCCGCAGCGCTGCTGGTTTCGCCGCCGCTTGCGGCGCCGGTATCGGAAGCGCCCCGTGTCGCCGATCCCAGCGCGCCGCCGTCAGTTCGCGCGCGTACATCCGCAGAAACTTTTGTCGACGGACCGTTGACGCCTGACGACTTGTTGCGGCCTGCCGATGCGGCGCCGGCCGCTCAAGCGGCATCGCGGCCGACGCAACCTCCGCTGCCGCTGGTGCCGGCCGCACTTCAGAACGGCGGGCCGCCGCCACTGCCTTTGCCGACCGTCGGCACGCCGACCACCCCGCGTGCGCCCGCCCCCTCATCCAACATTGCGGCGCTGGCAGCGGCAAATCTCGTCGCTTCGCAGGCGACTCCCGCGCCGCGTGATGCCTCACCACGGGTTCCGCCTGTTCCGCCGCCAACTGTCGACATGCGGAGCTTGATCGCGGCGCTACCAAAGCGGTTGCGGCAGGGCCAAACCGACGTCATCGAAATCACGGTTCCGCGTCGCTCGCTGGAGATTCCGCCAGCGGCGGGACACCGATGGCCGCCTTTGCGCGTGGCGACGATGCGTCTCCGCGCCGGCAACGACGATGCTCACGTCGAACTGGCCAGTCCGGAAACGCTGTGGATCAGCCCACCCCGCGTGCATCAAGGTGCCGACGACGCCACTTGGCGGTGGCGGGTGACGCCGCGCAACAAAGGCCGCATTCGCCTCAGCCTAGCTGGCGCAACCCGCATCGTCGGCAGTGAGGGGATCAGCGGCGAAATTCCGCTCGGCGAAGAATCCATCGAGATCGACGTTGCCCGTCGGGGCAGCCGGCGCGGGCTCGTGGGCCTGCTGTTGTTCGGCAACCTTCTTGGGCTCGGTTTCCTCGCCATGTTGATGAGTGGCCGCGCCGCCGAATTCCTGGGCGGTGCTTGGGGCACTCTGCGTGGCCTCATGGGCAGCGGCTGACATCTCTCGACAGTCTCGCGTACAAAAATGCCCCGGCGGACCTGATGTCCACCGGGGCATTTTCATATCAGTGTCTATCGAAGCGTCGGGGTTACTTGCCTTCGGCACCGCTGGTCACGCCGTAAGCCGTCCAGGGGCTGGCGGAAGCAGGAGCAGCGATAGCTGCAAGGGTCGACACGGCGACAAGGGCGGCGATGAGGGTTTTCATGATCAGATCTCTTTTGTTTTGAGGGTTCTTGTTGAGGGAGGAAGCGTCGGGGTTACTTGCCTTCGGCACCGCTGGTCACGCCGTACGGCGTCCAGGGGCTGGCGGAAGCAGGAGCAGCGATAGCTGCGAGGGTCGACACGGCGACGAGGGCGGCGATGAGGGTTTTCATGATCATCTCTCGGGTTTGTAAGTTGCTCATTTGGAAGGCTGTGGTCTCGGCGGCGCTTCGAGCCGCTCGTTTTTCTTGAGTTGAATATGTACCGATCTGTAGCGTTTATCAAATCACGTCGCGTCACGTCGTTGTGAGGCTGAAATTGCTACTTTTTTCGCACTATTTTGCAATATTTTCCCCAGACACTTGATCATCCTTCACAGAAGTGACACCTTAAACGCTACCGACCTGTTGCTAATGAGATGACGATGAGACGCGCTGACAAGAGAGATCATCTGATCAACATCGCCATGCAGATGTTCAATCGGCGCGGCTATCGCGGCACCGGTGTCGACGAGATCATGGAAGAAGCGGGTATCGCCAAAACAACGCTTTACCGGCACTTCACCTCAAAAGAGGACCTGATTGTCGCGGTCCTCGCAAAAAGCGATGAAGCGACGCGGGAGGAACTTCGCGCGTTTGTGGAGGCTCGATCCGACGATCCCGAGGAACGGCTTCTTGCGACCTTTGATCAGCTCAACATTTGGCTGAACGACTGCGAGTTCAAGGGATGTCCGTTCGTCGCAGCAGCGAGTGAATTCGGCGATCCGGGCAGCCCTGTCTTCCAACAAGTCAGGCTGCACAAGCGGCTCTACCTGTCCTATTTCGAGGAACTCGTCAGAGCGGGGCAGTTCGCGCAGCCCAAGCGGATCGCGGCGCAGATTTTGATGCTGCACGAGGGCGCGGTCGCGTTCGCGCAGGTGCTTGGTAAAGACGGCGTGGCGTTTGCGCACGACCGGGGCGCGCCCAATGTCGCGACGCTCGCCAAAGAGGCTGCGCGACACCTGTTGGCATCATCCGAGAAAATCAAAGCCCGGCTGCCGGTTTAATCGGTCGCGCCGCTTGTTAGAAAACGAGTTTTTCCAACCCAGCGGCCACGATGATCTCGGCGCGTAGGTGATCCAATCCGATCGCCTTCTCAGACGAGGTCGCCACGACCCGCGGGAACGCCGCTGGCTCGCGCATCAGCGCCTCGGCAAACTTTTCCTGCGCCTTGGCCTGATCGTAGACGTTGAGCTTGTCGAGCTTGGTCAAGACACCGACGAACGACACCGCTGCCTCGTTCAGCAGGTCGAAAATCTCACGATCGGGCGGCTTGATGCCGTGACGACTGTCGACCAGTACGAACACGCGCTTCAGTGTCGTCCGGCCACGCAGGTACGTTTTCACGAATTTGGTCCAGGCATCGACCTTCGACTTCGGCGCGTCAGCGAAGCCGTAGCCGGGCATATCGACCAGGAACAACGGGACGCCCGGCAGCTCGAAGAAGTTCAAGTCCTGGGTGCGGCCGGGTGTATTGGACGTGCGTGCGAGACCGTGCCGCCGGGTTATCGCGTTGATCAGGCTGGATTTGCCGACATTGGAGCGGCCCGCGAAAGCGATTTCGGGGCGGTCGGCATCGGGCAACCATTCCAGGCTCGGCACCGTCTTCAGGAATTCCCATGGACGCGCAAACAGTTCTTCGCCGACGCGCACCGCCTCCGCCGGCAAAGCCAGCGGATCGGGTTCGGTCAGTGGGATGTCGTTTGGCGTGGTGGTCATGATCATGGTCATTCGTAGTCGAGCCCGCACCCTTCGATGCCCGAAAAGCAAAGCTATACGTCTTCCTTTTCGTCATCCCGGCGAAGGCCGGGACCTACGACGGGTC
>JANLYD010000454.1:0-8165 GCA_031365465.1 Hyphomicrobiaceae bacterium | reverse complement strand
GCAGTACAAGGGGCAGGCCTTTCAGCCCATCCCACTCGCGCCAACCTTACTTGTCGTCACCTTCCTTCTTCTTGATGGCGGCCTTGAAGATGTCGCCCAGCGACGCGCCGCTGTCGGACGAACCGAATTCGGCGACGGCCTTCTTCTCGTCGGAGATTTCGAGCGCCTTGATCGACACCGTCACGCGGCGCGTCTGGCGATCGAAGTTGGTGACGGCGGCATCCACCTTGTTGCCGACCGAGAAGCGCTCGGGGCGCTGTTCGGCACGGTCACGGCTGAGATCAGCCCGCTTGATGAAGGTGGTGAATTCGGTGTTGGCGAGCTTGACCTCGATGCCACCGTCTTCGACCTTCATGATTTCGCAGGTGACGGTGTCACCCTTCTTGATGTTGCCGACGGCTGCGATCGGATCGCCACCCACCTGCTTGATGCCAAGCGAGATGCGCTCCTTGGAGCTGTCCACATCGAGCACCACGGCTTTGACCGTGTCGCCCTTCTTGTAGTCCTTGATGGCTTCGTCGCCCTGCTTGTTCCAATCGAGATCGGACAAGTGGACCATGCCGTCGACGCCGCTTTCCAGACCGATGAACAGACCGAATTCGGTGATGTTACGGATCGGGCCTTCGACGATCGTGCCGCGCGGATGTTTGGTGAGGAAGTCATCCCACGGATTTTCCTGCGTCTGCTTGAGACCAAGCGAGATGCGGCGCTTGTTGGGATCGACTTCCAGCACGGTCACTTCGACCTTCTGGCTGGTGGCGACGATCTTGCCGGGGTGCACGTTCTTCTTGGTCCAGCTCATTTCGGAGACGTGGATCAGGCCTTCGACGCCTGGCTCCAATTCCACGAACGCACCGTAATCAGCGATGTTGGTGACCGTGCCGGTGAACTTGCCCTGCACCGGATACTTGGCTTCGATGCCCTGCCACGGGTCGGACTGCAGCTGCTTCATGCCCAGCGAAATGCGCTGCGTATCGGGATTGATGCGGATGATCTGCACCTTGATGGTATCGCCGACGTTCACGATCTCGCTCGGGTGATTGACGCGGCGCCAGGCCATGTCGGTCACGTGCAGCAAGCCGTCGATGCCGCCCAGATCCACGAACGCACCGTAGTCGGTGATGTTCTTGACGAGGCCATCGGTAATCTGGCCTTCAGCCAGGCGGGCGACGATTTCCGTGCGCTGCTCGGCGCGGGTTGCTTCGAGGATTTCACGACGGGACACGACGATGTTGCCGCGGCGGCGGTCCATCTTCAAAATCTTGAAGGGCTGCGGCGAGTGCATCAGCGGACCGATGTCGCGCACCGGACGCACGTCGACCTGCGAACCGGGCAGGAACGCCACGGCGCCGTCGAGGTCGACGGTGAAGCCACCCTTGACCTTGTTGAAGATCGTGCCGGTGACGACTTCCTTGTCGTTGAACTGCTTCTCGAGCTTGACCCAGCTCTCTTCGCGGCGGGCCTTGTCGCGGCTGAGCACGGCTTCGCCCATCGCGTTTTCGGTGCGCTCGAGGTAAACCTCGACGGTGTCACCGACCTTGAGGTCAGCCGATTTGCCGTTGACGGCGAATTCTTTGAGAGCGACGCGGCCCTCCATCTTCATGCCGACGTCGATGACGGCGATGTCTTTCTCGATGGCGACAATCTTGCCTTTGACGACTGAGCCTTCGTAGACGTCGTCTTTTTCGAAGCTCTCCGTCAGCAGCGCCATAAAATCGTCGCGCGTCGGGTTCATTTCGCGATTGCCGGTTTGGGCTGTCATGCAGTGGTCCTGAGTGTTGAGAGGCATCGCCAACGGATGTGTCCGCGACGCGCCGGTTGATGGGGATGCGATTAAATCAAAGTTGCGATGCCACGCGCCGTCACGGCCGCGGACGCGGCCACCCAAGCAGGCCAGACGTCCTCGGTGCGTCACTGCAAACACGCTGCGAAGGTCGGAACGCGTCCCGACTTCAACGAACAAAGGCCGCTTGCTTGGGTGGCCGCCTGCGCGGCCATGACGAAAAGGAGCACGCCGGATTTCAAGGCGACGGCATGGCGCGTCGTGGTCCGGAAGGTAGAATGCACTGAACGGTGGTCTGCCATGTTTGGGCATAGGCCCTGCCAACAAAGATTAGGGCGCCGTTATGGGCACCCTTGTTGGCCGATCTTCCTCGTGATCAAACGAACAGCAGCATCGAACGTCACCTCTATATCGGCTCTTGCTCTGTCCAGCAAGTAGCTACGAACTGCCAACCGCAGTTTAAAGCGTTTGGCTTTCACATCTACCGGATGTCTAACTGGTCAGCCATAGGCTTGAGGTGTCGCCATTAAATTGCTCGAAGCCGAGTTCACGTGAACTCCAAGCGCGATCAGCAAAAAAACCGGCCCGCAGCGATTATACCGCTGCAGGCCGTGAAGATCAGACGTCAAGCCGCACTCAGTTCATCTTCTTCATGTCCATTTTCTTCATGCCTGCGCCCATGCCCATTTTCATGCACGATTTTCGGAACGACTTGCGCGCTTTGCCGTGCAAACCCTTGGCATTGGCTTCTGTCGAGCACTTCATTGACGACGCACTGCGCGGGGCCATGGCCTTCTTCATTTTGGTCATGCCGGATTTCATGCGCGTCGACGGCGTAGCGGTCGGCGAGGGCGACGTTGCCATCGGAGCGGTCGTGGACGGAGCAGGCGCCGTCGTTGACGGAGGCGAGCCGCGCGGCGCGGTAGGGGTTGGATTCGCTGGGGTAGTGGCCTGCGCGAACGCCGCGCCGGCCGAGATAACGAGGGCCAACGCGGTCGAGGTGAGGATAGAAAGTTTCATATTCGTTCTCCAATTGGGTTTCACGCGGTATAGTGGCGTTTCGGGGCTGAACCCTGGCTTAACGCACACTTACCGAAAAAGGTCGTCGTCGCCGCAACCTTTTTTCATACGCGGTCTGAAGCAATCGATTTCAACGCATTGGCCTAAACGGATTTTCGGTGCCGGCCCGTGCTCTGCGTCAGCCAGCGATTTTCGAGAAATCAGCGACCCCCATGGTCGTCGCTCGGATTTCGGACAACAATCGCAGGCGATTTTCCCGCAGAGCAGCCTCGTCTGCATTGACCGTGACATGCTCGAAGAAGGCATCGACCGGTGCGCGGAGTTCAGCCAAGGCGTTCATCGCGCCGGTGAAATTCTCCACATGGATGGCAGCGAGGGTATCGGCACGTACGCTACCCAGAGCTTTCGCCAAAGCCTGTTCCGCACTTTCCTTGAGCAATGCCGGATCGTGTTTGCCAGCGTAGCGCTTCCTGTCTTTCTTCTCCTCGATCGCAAGAATGTTGGCTGAACGCTTCACGCCAGCCAGCAAATTTGCGCCGTCCTCAGACTTCAGGAAGCCGCCGAGTGCGTCGACACGCCTGACGATCAACGCCAAATCATCCTGGCCGGACAGCGCAAAAATGGCATCGATCAGATCGTGGCGCGCACCTTTGTCGCGCAGATGAACCTTCAAGCGCTCCGCGAAGAACGTGAGCAGATCACGCCGGACCGGCCCAAAGTACCCTTCGAATTCCAACAGCCGTTGATTGTCGAAAAATTCGGCCTCCTGGTCCTCTCCACCGACGAGGCCGTCTTTGGCGTTTTGACGGATCACGCCGGCGAACAGCGCGGCTTCGCCGACCGTCTTGCCGTGACCGGGAACGCCTTCGGCAATCTGGTAATCAGCCAGCGCCTGGACAACGCCGTTGATCGGCGCATCCGGACGATCTGCCGTGATCGAGAAATAAGCGGCAAAGGCCTGATCGATCGCCCGCGACAACGGCAATCGCAGATCATTTTCGATGAGAATGCGGATCACCCCCAGCGCGGCACGGCGCAACTGGTAGGGATCACCCGAACCCGTCGGCTTCTCACCGATCGCCCAGAACCCGACCAGCGTGTCGAGTTTGTCGGCCAATGCCACAGCGACAGCCACAGCGTCGCCGGCGTCCGCCTTCGGTACGGTGTCCCCCGCGCCCTTCGGCTTGTAATGCAATTCTATGGCCCGCGCGATGTCAGCCTTGGCGCCCGCTTTTTCGGCATAATAGCGGCCCATCAAGCCTTGCAGCTCCGGAAACTCACCGACCATTCCCGAGACCAGATCAGCCTTGCACAACTGAGCCGCGCGGCGGGCATTTCCTGCGTCTGCATCGACCGCACCAGCAAATTCGTGCGCAAGTTCGGCTATGCGTTCGATCCGATCCCGCTGACTGCCGAGCTTTTCGTGAAACGTGATGCCGGAGAGATCGGACGCCATCTCGTCCAACGGCCGCTTGAGGTCTTGGTCCCAGAAAAACTTTGCGTCTGACAGCCGTGCACGAATGACCTTCTCGTTGCCGCCGACGATCTGCACGCCGTCGTCGGGCGCGATGAGATTGGACACCAGCAGAAATCGATTGGTGAGCTTTTTCGTTTTCGGGTCGCGCAGCGAAAAGCATTTCTGATGCGCCTTCATCGATGTGGTCAGACATTCGCCCGGGACTTCGAGAAACACTGCGTCGAACTTGCCGAGCAACACCGTCGGCCATTCGGTCAGTCCGGCATTTTCTGCCACCAGCGCGGCGTCTTCGACCAGTTCCAGCTTATGTGCCTTGGCAAGCGCGCGGGCCTGCTCGGCGATCCAACTCGCCCGCTCCGACGCCGGCAACAGCACCTTGTGCGCCTTCAGCTTGACCCCGTAATCCTCGAACCCGTGCACCTCGAACGGCGCGTTGCCGTGAAAGCGATGCCCCCTGGTCATGTTGCCGGCAGCTATCCCGGCAACTTCGAACGGCACCACGTCCGCGCCCAACAGACAGATGATCGATTGCAGCGGACGCACCCACTGAAAATCGCCGTCGCCCCAGCGTTGCGATTTCGGCCAGGGAAACCGGCGCATCACGTCCGGCACGACGTCGGCGATGATTGCCGCAGCAGCACGGCCCGGCTTCTCGATCTTGGCGACGTAAAAATCGCCCTTTTTCGGATCGGTGACGATTTCGGCCTCGCCGATCGACCCCAAGTTCGCACTTTTGAGAAAGCCAGCGATCGCCTGTTCCGGTGCGCCGACGCGCGGCCCTTTGCGCTCTTCGGAGACGGCCGGCGAATGTGCCGGAATGCCTGCGATGTGCAGCGCCAACCGGCGCGGTGTCGCATAGCTCTGCGCCGCCCCCACATTCAAGCCCTGCGCTTTCAAGGCCTCGATAACCAGTTTCGCCAGATCCTCGGCCGCGCGTGTTTGCATCCGCGCCGGAATTTCTTCCGAAAACAGTTCGAGCAGAAGATCACTGGCGGCGGCTGGCTTGGTCGGCATGGGATTGCTCACGCGAAGGGCTGGAGCCGGTCTTGTAACCGCTTCTCCCCCGCCCGCGAAGCGTCAACTTTCGCTCCGCAAATTGCCCCGCGTCTGAACTTGTGCTTGATGTCGGCGCTACCTTCCAGCTGGATCATGTCCATGAACACTGCCGATCTCGTCGCCATCGATGTCCACACTCACGCCGAGGTGTCGTGCCGCCAGCCCCACGATGCGGCGTGGCAGCCCTATGACGAGGCCGCCAGCAAGTATTTCAAAGTGGGCAAACGCCCGACCATCGACGAGACGGTCGCCTACTACCGCGAGCGCAAGATCGGCCTGATCATGTTCACGGTCGACAGCGAGTTTCAGATCGGCGCCAAGCGGATACCCAACCAGGAAGTGGCTGACGCCGCTGCCGCCAACTCCGACATGATGATGGCGTTCGCCTCCATCGATCCGCACAAGGGCCGCATGGGCGTGCGCGAGGCGCGCGATCTCATCCAGGCCGGCGTCATCAAAGGTTTCAAGTTTCACCCCACCGTGCAGGGCTTTTTCCCCAACGATCGCATGGCCTATCAACTGTACGAAGTGATCGCCGAACACAAACTACCGGCGATCTTTCATTCCGGACATTCGGGCATCGGCACCAATATGCCGGGCGGCGGCGGCCTGCGGCTGAAATACTCAAATCCCATCCACGTCGACGACGTGGCGGTCGACTTCCCCGACATGAAAATCATCATCGCGCATCCGTCGTGGCCATGGCAGTCGGAAGCGTTATCGGTGTGCCTGCACAAGCCCAACGTCTACATCGATCTGTCCGGCTGGAGCCCCAAGTATTTCCCCGAAGAACTGGTCCGCTACGCCAATGGCCAGCTCAAACACAAGATGCTGTTCGGCTCGGATTTTCCGTTGATCGCACCCGACCGTTGGATCAAGGATTTCAAGGAAGCAGGCTTCAAACCCGAAGTCCACGATCTGATCTTGAAGCAAAACGCGATCAAGGCTTTGGGTCTGGGCGCACCTACGAGTTAAGACGTCGCGAGATCGTGGTCCGTGTCACTGCTTCAGCGCTTGAGGCAGCCTTCCATGCAGTGCTGCAACTGCAGTTCGCACGCCGCGCGGTTGGCGGTCGACTTGTAGCAGGCGCCGAACGCTGCGCGGCAGTTATCGGCGCATCCCGACCCCTGTGCCAACACGCTGCACCCCGGCCCCGAAGCCGACAGCACCACGGCGAGTAAAAACGCGCCAATAGCTTTGGCGACCGCTTGCATACCGATCGGACGGCCCCCGGGATACCGAGCCATGGCGTATTCCCTTGCGATAGCTGCGCTGGTCGTTGATCGCGTGCGCAACAGCCCTCAGTGATCTGCTTGGTACGGCGCAAGCAATGAACCCGTCCTGAACGGCGGTGAATGCAGTGCTGTTATGCGCTCTTCCCCTGCCAACGCAGCACCAGCGCCCTCCGTTCGCGGACAGTCCAACATTTCTGGCCGACAGACGCGGCCCGGCGATGATTCCGGGCCCCGCGTCGCCGTTTGCCTTTGTTTCGCCGAAGGTTAACGCCAAAGGACTTGTGGCGGGGACCTCGGAGGTAAGTAAGGGGGACTCCGTCCACATGGGTTTGACCGACAAGGCTTTGCGCGCTCAATCTGCTGCCGATAGTGACCAGGACGACGGACTGAGCTGGGATATTTCTCCCGATCAACGCATCGGGCGGCTGCCGAACCGGCGTCGCCGAAAATGGATGCGCCGCGCAGTCGTTCTCGTCATTTCATCGGTGGGCGGTTACGCGATCTACGACGATCCCGCGCGGTTGACGGACGCGTGGACGGCTGCGACGACGCGATTGTCGCCGGTCGTGGAACAGTTGCTCCATCGAGACATGGCGGCAACCAATCCACCGGCTTCGCCGCCATTTCCCGCCACGCCGGCGTCCACTGCACCCGCTCCAGCATCAGCCCCGTTGTCACGGCCGGCCATCGACGCGCCCGCCGCGATGACGCCCGCCGGGTCAAACGAAGCCGCGCCCCAACCGTCACAACCGCTACCGGCCGCACCAGCGACGACATCGCCCGAGCCGCCGACCCGAGCCGTCGGCACGACGCCATCGCGAGCCCACGTCGAAAAACCCTACACGCCTCCGGCTGCCGAGCCGACCGATCACTACGGCGTGCGTGCGAAAGCTGCCGGGCTGCACCCAGACCTCTCCCGAGCGCTGCTCGCCGATCTATCGGACACCGATTATCGAAACGCCAACACCGCCGTCCGCCGTGCCATGGCCCAGCCATCCGACGACGCGGTGGTCAAATGGCCTCGCAAGCGCGAGGGCAGTGCTGCGCTGTTCGAGGTCCGCTTCGTTTCGGGGGCACCACCGCACTGCCGGCGCTACATCGTAACTGTCGAAAAGAACCGCTGGCTCACCACGGCGCAGCCGGTCGACGCCTGCAGCGCCATTCGCAAGGCGAGTGCGCACTGAACCCGAAACCGAGGCCCTGCAAGCTCGTTAGAAGGCGAACTCTTTGAATACCGGTGTCACGCTGCCGCCCCAGCGGCCGTGATACAGCGCCAACATGTCATCGGCCGTGGTGCGGCCGCTCTCGACGATCCGCTGTACCGGCTCCAGATAGACGCTTTCGTCGCGTCCGTCCGGGGCAAGGCGCGCACGCCGCACCAATCCGCCGCGAGAAATTTCAGTCAACTCGCGCGCCAGATCGAGCACCGTCCCCTTACGGAATTTCGCCTGGAGACCACCCATCGGCACGCCGTCGCGCAAAGCGTTCCGCTCTTCGGCCGTCCAGTCGGCGATGACGTCTGCCGCGGCGTTCAGCGCCGTTTCGTCGTAGAGCAGCCCGACCCAGAACGCCGGCAAAGCGCAGATCTCGCCAA
>JANLYD010000436.1:0-17911 GCA_031365465.1 Hyphomicrobiaceae bacterium | reverse complement strand
CGACGATCGCGCTGCGGCCGTCGGCGTGGCGAACGCCCGAGTGCGAGGGGCGGCCGTGCGTGGTGATGTCGTAGCGGCCGACGCCTTTGCGCGCGGTGACGATCTTGCCGCCGTCGCGGGCGGACTCCAATACCAGCACGTATTTCGCGCTGTCGGCAGCGCTCTCGATCATGGCCCGCGACGTCGGGCTGCCGACCTCTTCGTCCGAAGTATAAAGCAATCGGATCGGCAGCTTCTGCAACTTCGGATCAGCGGCAATTGACCGATAGGCGGCGTAGGCCAGATATGCGCCGCCTTTCATGTCGGCGGTGCCGGGGCCGTAGGCTTTATCGCCGTCGACGCGAAAGGGAAGTTTCGTCGCGAGGGTGCCGAGAGGATGTACGGTGTCGAGGTGGCTGAGCACGAGAATGCCGGCGCTGTTGTCGCCGCGCGGATCGCGCCAGGGTGACGTGATCGACAAGTGATCGCCACGGCCGGCAGTGCCGGGAATGCGTTCGACGCGGGCACCGATGGCCTCATACTGCTGGGCAACGAGGTCCATCAATGTGTTGACGCCGGCGGGGTACGACGTGGGCGTTTCAATCTCCACCCATTGGCGGATGCCTGCGAGCAGGCTTGCGGTTTCGGCTTTCGACATCAGGTCATCTCCAGCGGCGCTTTTGGCGCTCAAGTCTTTAGGCACAGTGCTGCTGTGATCGTATCGTGCAACTGCCGTCTGTGGCGAGACCTGAGAATTGTGTCGACTGTGGCGTATCGCCAGCGCGCTTGCTTCGCGCTTGTTTGATGTGTTGTGCGGTGGCCCGGTGGCGGTTACGAATGCAGATTGCCCGACAGGATCGCAGCTAGACAGGAAACATCGTCGATGACTGAAGCCGCCAAGCCGAAAACCGGCGATCCCGCCGGATATCTGGAGATGCCGCCGGAGCGCCGCGAGGCTGCCGGGGCGCACGCCGCGATGCTCGGCGAGACGATGCGCAAACTGGCGGCCGATATTCCGTTCCAGGCCGACGTCGACGAATTCCGGCGAGTGCTTTTGGCGGAGGCAAACCGATGACAGGCACTGTTGATCGACTCGATATGATGTCGGCGCGGGCGCTCGCCCGGGCCATCGCCGACAAAAAGATTTCGAGCGTGGAGGCAACGCAGGCGGCGATCGCGCGGCTCGACGACGCGCACAAACTCACGCACTGCATCATCTCGCGCGATGCGGACGAAGCGCTGGCGGAAGCAAAGCTCGTCGATGCGAAAATCGCCAAAGGTGACAAACTCGGGCCGCTGGCAGGGGTCCCGTTGGCGCACAAAGACATGTTCGATCGCACGGGCAAGGTGGCGTCCTGGGGCGCAAAAATCCGCGCCGAGCAACCGGCTGTGCGCGACGCGACCGTCATCGCACGCTTCAAGTCGGCTGGCGCGTTGCAGATCGCCGGACTGCATCTGACGGAGTTCGCATTCGGGCCGACAGGTCATAACTACGTGCTGGGACACGCCCGCAATCCCTGGGACCCCACGCGGATTACGGGTGGCTCTTCAGCCGGCACCGCGTGCGCGGTGGCGTATGGAGCAATCCCGGTCGGGCTCGGTTCGGACACGGCGGGGTCGTTGCGATTGCCGGCAGCAAATTGCGGCGTGGTGTCGATCAAGCCGACTTGGAGCCGTGTGAGCCGGGCCGGCGCAATGCCGCTGGCAGCCTGTCTCGACGTGCTCGGCGTCATCTCGCGGCATGTGGAAGATTTGGCGCTGTCGCTGCAACTTCTTGCAGGCCCCGATGGCCGCGATATCGCGACTGCGGAGGTCGCGGTCCCCGACTATCTCGCCTCGCTCGACGGCCCGGTGGCAGGTCTCAAAGTCGGTCTCGATGCGACAGTGGCTGCCCAAGCGCATCCTGATGTGCAGGCGATGGTGGAAGCTGTGCTGGCAGTTCTAGGCCGCGCTGGGCTGGTGAAAAGCGGGTGTCGCTTCCTCGACTGGACGATGCTGGATCATGTGGCGCAAGTGATGCAGTTGCCGGATGCGGCATCGGCACATGCGCATTGGTTGACGACGCGACCGAACGACTACGGACCGCAGGTGCGCGCGCGATTGGAGGTCGGTCACTACATTTCCGGCGTCGATCACATGACGGCCTTGAGAGCGCGCGGCACTCTGTTACAGCGGACGCTCAATCAGACGTTCAAGGACATCGACGTGGCCATTCTGCCGATCACGGCCGATCCGCTACCGACGATTGCGGAACTGGACGTGGCCGGCAGTCCGGCCGTGCAAGCGACCATGGCGCGGGTGGTCAAGTTCTGTCGCCCGATCAGCTATCTGGGCCTGCCGACGTTGACGCTGCCGATCCCGCGCTCGGGCAAGCAACTGCCTGGCGGCGTGCAGATCATCGGCCGGCCGTTCAGCGAGCCGCTGCTGCTCCGTATCGGACAGGCGTATCAGAAGCTCGTGCCACCAGAGATCGCGCGCCCGCTATAACCGCAGAGACCGGCGGAACTGTCCATTGGAGAACCGGAACGCCCCCTTCACCTGGGCCCAGGATCAATCGCGCGGCATATGCCAGACCGTCTTGATCGACACCACCGATCAACACTACCGCACCCGTCACCAGCGAACGAGCACGGCACCCCAGGTGAAGCCGCCGCCCATGGCTTCCATCAGCACGAGCTTACCTTCGCCCAGCAGATGGCGTTCGAAGGCGTGATTGAGGGCGAGGGGGATCGAGGCCGCCGAGGTGTTCCCGTGTTCGGCCAAAGTGACGACAATGCGATTTTCGGGAATGCCGAGTTTCTTGGCGATGCCATCGAGGATGCGCTTGTTGGCCTGATGCGGCACGAACAAGTCGATCTCGTCGGCGGCATAACCGGTGGCGACGAGCGTCTCCTCGATGACGCCTGAGATCTTCTGGACGGCGTGACGGAACACTTCGCGCCCATTCATGCGCAAGTGACCGACCGTTTTGGTCGTGCTCGGACCGCCATCGACATACAGCAGATCTTCGTAGCGGCCGTCGGAGCGAATGATCGTCGAAAGGATGCCGCGATCGTTGCGGCCGCCTGTCTGAGGCTGGGCCTCGAGGACCACTGCACCCGCACCGTCGCCGAACAGCACACAGGTCGAGCGGTCCTCCCAATCGAGAATACGCGAAAACGTTTCGGCGCCGATGACGAGCGCTCTCTTGAATTGGCCGGTTCGAAGGAACGCATCGGCTGTCGCCATGCCGTAGACGAAGCCCGAGCAAACGGCCTGTACATCGAAAGCCGCGCCTTTGGTGACGCCGAGCATCTGCTGAATGCGCACGGCAGTCGCCGGAAACGTGCGGTCCGGCGTGGCGGTGGCGCAGATGACGAGGTCGATCTCGACTGGATCGATGCCGGCCCGAATCAGCGCTTTGCGCGCTGCATGCGCACCCAGATCGGACGTGAATTCACCGTCGGCTGCGATGTGACGCGCGCGGATGCCAGACCGCTCGACGATCCATTCGTCTGACGTATCGACGGTTTTCGCCAGTTCGGCGTTGGTGAGGATGCGTTTGGGCAGATAGGCACCCACGCCTCGGATCACCGATCGAATTACGGCCACGTCGTACCTCTCATTGCAGCGTCGAAGTCAGCTCTTATCAGACTTCAGGGCGTTTCAGGCTTGGGCATTTCAGGCTTGGGCATCTCAGGGCTCGGCGCATCGGGCGGCCGTGGCAGTTCGGGCTTGGGGGGAGCAGGCGGAGGCATCTCCGGCTTCGGTGACGGCATTTGTGCCGTGAGTGAAGACGCCGCGCGATAGGCATGTTGCATGAGGGCATCCTTCTCGGTTGCCGTTGCGAAAAAACGGTCTTGCCAATCAGACAGCGCTGGCGGCTTTTCCCTGCAAAGTTTCCGCCGCCGCAATCGTGGCGATGTCCTCGAGCCTGGTTTGTAAGACTGCAAGATCGGCGGTCAGCCGTTCCAAGATCCCGCTTGCAGCCATGCCATAGCCGACCTCGATGGCGCACGCAAAACCGTACGCGTCGGTTCCACCATGACTTTTTATTGCAATCCCGTTGAGCCCGAGAAAGGTGCCGCCGTTCGACCGGCGCGGATCGGCGCGGTCCCTCAGGATTTTGAAGGCGCCGCTAGCGAGCAGCGCACCCACCTTTGATAACAGCGACGACGTCATGGCTTCGCGCAGATAGGTGGCGATCTGCTTGGCGGTGCCTTCGGCCGTCTTGAGCGCGATATTGCCGGTGAAGCCTTCACACACGACGACATCGACAACGCCCTGGCCGATCTTGTCGCCCTCGACGTAACCGCGATAATCGAACGACAACGGCACGTCCTTCAACCATGCGTGCGCCTGCTTGACCTCCTCGGCACCTTTGATCTCTTCGGTGCCGACGTTGAGCAGACCGACCGTCGGGCGTTCTATGCCGAATAGTGACTGCGCCATGGCCGCACCCATCAGCGCAAAACAGCACAGTTCGCGCGCGCTGGCCCCGATGTTGGCACCGACGTCGAGGACGATGCTGGGTCGGTGAATGGTCGGCCACTGTCCGGCGAGCGCGGGCCGGTCGACCCCAGGCAACGTTCGCAGTATGAGGCGCGAAACGGCCATCAATGCGCCGGTGTTGCCAGCAGACACGGCGAACGCAGCCTCACGGTCGCGGACGCATTCGATCGCGTTCCACATGCTGCTGCCCTTGCCGCGGCGCACGGCCTGACTGGGCTTGGCATCGCTGGCGATGACGCTGGCGGTGTGGCGGATGAGAGAACGCGCGGCCAATTTCGGATGAGCAGCCAAGTACGGCTCGATGGCTGCTTGGTCGCCGAAGAACAAAAACTGCAACGACGGATGTTTGGCCAGGGCGAGAGCAGCCCCAGGAACGACGACGGAAGGCCCGAAATCGCCACCCATCGCATCCAACGCTACATAGTGCGGTTCTGCCATCGATACGTCCAACCCGAGCGATCCCCCGTCTCACGTCACAACCCCGCTCGCTCGATCCGGAGTGTGCTTGTATCCCTCTATGGTGCACCGCATACGCGAAACGATGTCAACCGCCTACAACAGCGCGCAATCGCACATGTGAATGCCGCGGATGCAGTCAGGACGCCGCCGGTGGCTTCGGCTTGAGCTTGGCGAGCACGGCGAACGGATTTTCTTTCGTCTCGATCGGCTGAACCGTTGGCGGCGTGAACTCGGCTCCCGGACGACGCGGATAAGGGTTGATACCGGCGGCCATTTCCTCGAACACCACACGCCCCACGGCCAGCCATTTGCCTTCGATGGGCTCGATCTCGGTCTCTTCCTCGAGTTCGACCGAGCCCCCTTCCGCCGCAGCGACCTCGTCGGCCGGGCGGAACTCGACGGCGAGATCAAGCCTGACGGTCTCGTGCACGGGCGCAAGCGTGACGATGCACGCCTGTTCGATCTCGGCGTGAATTTTCCCGCGCAGCCGATAGCCGTCGGCCGGCGCACGCTTCAGGCGATAGCTGATTTGCAAAGACTGGCAACTCAGGATGCTCAAAGCAGACGCGAGCGCTGCACACTCGGCCTCCGTCGCTGCGCGCTTGATGTCGAGGCCCCCGGCATGCACCTCGTCCGTATCGTGGCCCCAGTCGACAGGGAGTGGGGCATCCGGGATATCTGGATTGGGTACGTCAGTCATGTGTTTCTCATCGCGATAGCGGGCGTTGGAAGTCAAATCGGCGGCCACGGCAACGGCAGGCGACCATCGAGGCAGTCGGCGTCCGAAGTGACAGCAAGCGCACCGCTCAGACGCTCCATATAGTGCGAAAGCGCACGTGTATGAAGCGGCATCGATGCAGATGGCCGACCGGTTTCCGCAAACGCCGCCTCGATCACGGACGCGAGTGCATCGGGCGGCGCCCCCGGAGTGAGTGCTGCGCCATAATCGCGATGACGATCGAACAGCGCGGCGGCGGCCCGCTTGACCTTCTTGGGCACGGCCAGATCGCCGATTCCGATCTCGCGCATGTTGTCGTCCATGTCGGTCATGAACAGTTCGCCCACGCGACGGCCAAGCGCGCTTCCGGCAGCGCCTGCGCGTGTAAAGCGATGCATCACCAGCGCTACGTGTAAGGCAAGCATTTCAAATCTGCCCTCGCGCGTGTCGGGAACGCCCCACGCCGCGTAAAAGGCAGGCTGCCGGGCGGACGCCACAATCGAGCCATAAATTTTGCCTGCAACGCGGGTATGCTCTGACTTGCGGCTCAACCAGTTTGGCATGGGTTACTCAGTAAGGAAGTCGCGGGTGACGTCGGCGGACGGCACGCTAAATGCTGAGCCTCAGAGACGACGCGCAAGAAGAAGCACAAGACGAAGCACGAGTGACCGGAATAAAGCATCAGTGACTATGTGACCGATGGTGAGGCCGATGCAAGGGGCTGGCCGCCATCTGCGACCAAGACGCCATTTACCCGACAACGACGTCAGACCAACGACACCGACGACAAAATGGGGCGACTGGATGGGGACGATGGACCGCAACGCGTTGCGCGGCGCCGTTTCGTTCGCTATCCGGCAAGTATTGAGATCATGCACGTGATTCGCGCTGCGAGCCGTGCCGCTATCGGATGGGGAATCCAGGTGCCAGCGATCAAGATGGGGCGAGCGACGCGACTCGGACATAGCGGGCCCGTCTTGGGGTGCTGCCTCGCGCTCACTTGGTCGTTGGGTGCTTGCGCGCCGACGATCACCAAGCATGGCCATCAGTTCCAGGAAAACGACGCACAAAAAATCCAGACCGGCATGAGTCAACAGCAGGTGGCCGGTGTGCTTGGCTCCCCCACGACAACCGCATCCGTCAGCGGCGGTCAGGCGCATTATTACATTTCGTCGACCGAAAAACAGACGGCGTTCTTCTCGGCCGAGGAAACCGATCGCAAAGTACTGGCGATTTACTACAGTCAGTTCGGATCAGTCGACAAAGTGTCACAATACGGATTGAAGGACGGAAAAGTCGTCAATTACTCCAAGAACCAGACGCCGAACTCGTCACGCGACGAAAGCCTTATCAAATCGCTGTTCCGCAATCTCGGTTCAAAGCAGTTGTACGGCGAATAGGCTTCAGCCAGCCCCCACCAGTCGGCCGCTGAAATGCGCCGCCGGTGTTTGGGCGGTGTGCAGCACGAGCAGCCGCGCCGGATCGATCGGACCAGGCATTTCGATACGATCGCTACTGGCCGGCTCGAAACCGAACCGCGCATAATAGGGGGGATCCCCCACCAGTACGATGATCGCGATGCCTGCGCTGCGGGCCAGTGCGACCCCTTCGCCGATGAGCCTGCGCCCGTGCCCTTGATTGGCGTAATCGGGCGCAACCGCCAACGGGCCGAGCAGCAGGGCATTGCCCTGGCCCCCGATCGTCACGGATGTAAAGCGGATCGCGGCGACGAGCGTGTCGCCATCGTAGAGTACGCGGCAAAACCGGGAAAATCGCGGCTGCCGTTCGCGAACGCGATAGGCCGCGCGCGTCAGAGCGCCTGGCCCGAAGGCGAGATCGTGCAGCGCCTCGATGGCGGGCAGATCGGAGGCTTCGACAGACCGCGCAACCCACGCGGCGGCGGCGATCGGCATCGCGCGATTTGCAGGCAATTCGAAATCAGACATTCGGGTCCGGCACTGAGCGTTGAGATCACGCCGCTTGGCTCGCGGAGTGGGTGGGAGTGTGGCATACACGCAGACATCGCAACGTGGCGAATCAATCCGTGAGCCACGGGGCCGGCGCAACTTTCATCCCCGAACTTGGTTTTCAGCTGATGACACTCGTGGCCCTTGCGCGCAACCCGGTTCCGAGCGGAGCGATCGCCGGATTATTCCAAGGTTTCGACGGCGCTCCTCTGCGCTATGCCCGATGGTCGGAAACGATCAATCAGCGGCGCGGAACAGTCGTTATTGTGCCGGGGCGCAGCGAATTCATCGAGAAGTATTTCGAAACGATCGCGGATTTGCGCCGCCGTGGCTTTGCCGTTGCAATCATGGATCTGCGCGGGCAGGGCGGATCGAAGCGCATGCTCGATAATCCCTTGAAGGGTCACGTGCGGCACTTCCGCGATTACGATTACGACTTGGCGCTGTTCATGAAAGAGGTGGTGACGCCCAACATGCCGGCACCCTATCTGGCGCTTGGGCATTCGCTCGGCGGGCATATTCTGCTGCGCGTGGCGGGCCTGACGCGATGCCCATTCGAGCGCGTCGTCGTAACGGGCCCCATGCTGCGGATCGCACCTGAACAGTTGAAGATGCCCCTGACGGCCGCGCGCGCGTTGACTGAGATCGCCGGCGGACTTGGGCTTGGTCACCTGTGGCCCCCTGGTGTCGATCAGCGACCGCCGAATGCGATGCCGTTCGAAGGTAACATGCTCACGTCCAATCGCGAACGCTACGAGCGTTCGCGAGCGGTGCTGGAATCGGCACCCGAACTCGCGCTTGGCGCACCCACGCTCGGCTGGATGCGTGCCGCTTTGCGGTCGTGTGCCGTGCTGGAAGCGCTCGATTTCCCCGCCAGTATCAAAGTGCCGGTGTTGATGGTGGCGGCCGGGCGCGACACGATCGTGTCGACGCCGGTGATCGAGGACTTCGCACCGCGCATCAAACTCGGCACGCTGGCGCTGATCGGCACCGCAAAACACGAAATCCTGCAGGAGAGCGACGACATTCGCGGGCGTTTCTGGGCTTCGTTCGACGCCTATGTGGAAGCCATCAAGGCCGCCGCATAGCCACGACGTTTTGCAGACGCGGCTCGGGGCGAGCGCTCACGAGCCGTTGGCGAGTAGCTTCAACACAGCCGCGTGCAGGCGGGGATCGCCCGCCGCGACGATGCGGCCACCATCGATGGCCGGCCCGCCATCCCATGCGGTAACGCGACCGCCAGCGCTTTCGATGATCGGAATGAGGGCGACGATGTCGACTTGTTTCAGACCGGCTTCGACGACCAGGTCGATCTGGCCCGCAGCCAACATGCAATAAGCATAGCAATCGCCGCCGAAGCGGGTCATGCGTGCGCGCTGGCTTATGTTCGCAAACGCTGCCTGCTCAAAGCCCGGCTTGAACATGTCCGGCGCGGTGGCGACCAACACGGCGTCAGCGAGCTTGGTGCAGGCTCGCGTTTTCAAGGTGCGGATTTTGCCGTTGGCCGTGCGCATCTGGGCCTTGGCGCCCGCGGCCCAGAACCTTTCGCCTGTGTAGGGCTGATCCATCATGCCGAGCAGGGCCGCGTCGCCGTCGAGCAGGCCGATCAGCACGCCCCACAACGGAAAACCGCAAATGAATGCGCGCGTGCCGTCGATGGGGTCGAGAACCCAACGATAGCGACTTTCTGCGATGTGCGCCGCAAACTCTTCGCCGACGATGCCGTGTTCTGGAAAGCGTTTGCGCAACGCTTGCCGCATGGCGCGTTCAGCAGATTTGTCGGCCACGGTTACTGGATCGAAGCCCGCGCCCTGCTGCTTGTTCTCGACCTGCATGGCTTTTCGGAAATGCGGCAGTATTTGCGCGCCCGCAAGATCGGCCAGCGCGTGTGCTACGGTCAGCAGTTCAGCCGTTTTCAAGGCTCTATCTGGCGTCACGGCAGATCGAGCCCTTTTGCCTTCAGAACGGCCTTGGTTGCATCGCTGCGCAGGTAGACTAGCAGTGCCGTCGCCGCGGACGTATCGGCTGCAGCCGCTCCCATACCGGCCGTATAGGTGGTGTAATTTTGTATTTCCGCAGGCAGCGGGCCGACCAGCGTCACCCCCCCAACCGGCAGAATTTCGCTGATCTGATGCACGGCGATATCGGCTTCGCCATTGGCGACGGCCTCGGCGACGTAGCCTCCTTGCTTGAGCTTGGCCTTGCCGCGAACGTCCGTGGCGATGCCGAGAGTATCGAGCAGCTTGTCGAAATAAATGCCGCTGGAACCTCCGGCCTTCGGATCGATGTAGGCAACGCCCTTCGACGCGAGCAGCGCGCTCTTGAAAGCGGCGACGGTGGAGATGTCAGGTTTCGCAGCGCCGCTTTTGACGGCAACGCCGATGCCCACTTTGGCAATGTTGGAAATGGATTGCGAGGCGATCTTTCCAGACTCGGCAAGGGTGGCCATGACCTGTGGCGTGATGATCGCGACGTCGAACTTTTCGCCGTCGGCAATGCGCTTCTGCAAGCCGCCAGCAGTGGCGCTGTCGATCGTCAACGTGTGACCTGATTGCTTTTCGAACTCCGGTGCCAGCGCAATGACGACCGCCTTCATCGCACCCGCCGAGAGCACCTTGATGTCTGCGGCGGCGCACGGACTAAGCCCCGCAGCAAAAAGAAGAGCTGCGAGAAGGCTGGTCTGACGACTGGGCACGGGTGCGATTCCTGAAAGCTGATCGAGCGGCGCAAGCAGCTGCACACTGGAACCGCGAGGCGGCAAATTCAAGAAAATTACATGATCAGCACCCTGTGTTCGCTGGCATTGGCGATCCGAGAGTGCATATTGCAGGTGGGCTGCCTCGCTGAGCGAAGCGTGCCCAGAGCGTTTTCGCTGCGAATTTTGAGTGATGAGATTGGGAGGGGATGATGCGCAAGGTGCACTCCAACAGAGACAGCGGAAACGGCGGGCAACCCGCGCGCATTTTCCCATTGGCCGCTGCGGTGTTGGCTTTCGGAATGGTCGTCCTGTCACCTGACGCTCAGGCGCAGACGACCAAGTATGCGAACGATCAAGCCGAGTTGGTCCGGCGTGTCGAACAGGGGGAACAGGAAAACGGGTACTGCGCGAAAACGAATTTCCCTCGCCGCAATGACATCGGCGACTTCTTCAAGTATCTCGACGACGCCAAGGACGGACTGGAATTTCACGCCAAATCCGATTACCCCAATTCCGGCGGCTGCAGCTATTATCGCATCCTGTCGGTGGACGGCGAGAGCAGCAAGAGATGCTTGAAAACGCGGTCGTGGGCGTGTTTCGACAAGGGCGATCAGAACGGGAAATGCGCCAAGGTCGACCGTACCTGGTGCAAGGACGGCAAGCTGTGGAAACGAACTGAGTAGTTGCTCGTCAAAGATGCGCCCTGCTGTGCCGCATCAGGACATGTCGACCTGTCGCTCGGCATCAGCCGTCCCGTCCGAGATGGCTGATGATGTCAGCGATAGGTTTGACGACATAGCTCAGGATCGAGCGCGAATGGGTCTCGATGTAGACCTCGGCCGGCATACCCGGAATGAGCTTGTGGTCACGCGATAGCTTCGCGAGTTCTTCCGCAGGCAATTCCACTTGCACCTGATAATACGGCTTGTTCTGCTGGTCCTGATCTTTGAGCGTGGCCGGTGAGACGGTAGTGACGATGCCCTCGAGCCGTGGCGTGGTCTTGGCGTTGAAGGCCGGGAATTTGACGACTGCGTTCAGCCCGCCGCGAACCTTGTCGATGTCGCCGGGCTGGATCTTGGCTTCCACGATCAACTTTTCATCATCTGGGACGACCTGAGCGATAGCGGCGCCGGGGGCAAGTACGCCGCCCTCGGTTGAGATCGCCAAGGCGTTGACGTGGCCGGCGCGCGGACTGCGGATCTCGGTGCGGACGAGCTTATGCTCGGCACCCGTGAGCGTTTCGTTGGCCTCGGTGAAAAGGCTCAAGGTCTTGCGCAATTCCTCGGCCACCTGGGCGTTGAAGTCCTTGTCGCTCTGCTCGAGTTTCAGCGTCGCTTCCGTCAGGCCGGACTTGGCCTTCTCCACATCCGTCAGCAAACGTCCGACGTCACCCGTCAGACGCGCCTGATCGCGCTGCAAAGGACCCAGGCGCGCCTGATTGAGAAAGCCCTTCTCGAACAGCGGCAGCACATTCTTGAGTTCACGTGACGTCAACTCCAGTTCGCGCTGGCGCGCCTCGAGCTGTTGTTGCAGGCCACCGAGATCGTTTCTCAACTGCTCGATGCGCTGCTTGAGAACGCCTTGCTCGCCTTGCCGCCCTGTGCGTCGCGCAACGAACAGCGCGTGCTGCGCTTCGAACATGCGCAGCGTCTGCGGATCGACCTCACCTACCGTCAGCACCGCAGGTAGCGTGAACGTGGACTTGCCGTCGCGTTCGGCTTCGAGGCGAAGGCGCTGGGTCAACGCATCGAGCGTGCGGCCACGTGCGACGGCGACGTTGGCTCGAACCTGCGTGTCGTCGAGCTTGACGAGCACGTCGCCCTCTTTGACCAGATCGCCGTTCTTCACAAAGATGCGCTGCACGATGCCGCCGTCGAGGTGTTGGACGGTCTTGGTGTTGCTTTCGACAGCGACGGTCCCGCTGGCGACGACGGCACCGTTGATCGACACGAAGCCGAACAGCACAGTGACGACAGCCAACCCGATCATGACGCTGCGGCCGTAGGCGATCCATGGTTCCGTCGAGGGCCAGAGCTGCGTCATGGCTTCGAGCGACGGCGCGGCGGGAGACGGCCCATGCTGCAACGTGCCGGCAGCCCTCAACGCGGGCGGGAGCGATGGAGCAGACGTGGGCGCGGTGGACATCGAGGCGATACTCATGCTGACGCCGCGTTTGTCGATCGAGCTGTGCCCGAGGGTGCGGCGGCGGGACGTTGCGGACCAGGCGCTGCGCCCTGCGATTTAAGGGCGGCCAGAACTTCGGCGCGCGGTCCGAAAGCCTTCTGCACGCCGCGTTCGAGATACAGCAGCGTGTCGGCTTGCTGGATGGCCTGCACGCGATGCGAAACGAAAACGATGCTCTGGCCGCGTTTACGCATGCCGTCGATGGCGGCGGACAAAGCGACATCGCCGGCGCGGTCGAGATTTGCGTTGGCCTCGTCGAGCACGACGACGGCGGGATTGCGGAACAGCGCGCGCGCCAAGGCGATCCGCTGACGCTGACCACCCGACAGATGCGTGCCGAACGCGCCGAGTTCGGTCGCATACCCGTCCGGGAGCGACATGACGAGTTCGTGCGCGTGCGCTGCCGAGGCCGCAGCAGTGACTTCGTCGTCGGTCGCGTCTGACAGGAAGCGGGCGATGTTTTCGCGCACGGTGCCGGAGAACAGATCCATGTCCTGTGGCAGATACCCGATGTGCCGCCCGAGCTGTTCGCTGTCCCACCGCGAGAGTTCGACGCCGTCCAACTTGATGCTACCCGACGCTGGCGGCCATAGCCCCACGAGCGCGCGTGAGAGCGAGGATTTGCCCGATGCACTGGGACCGATGATGGCCAGCATTTCGCCTGGCTTCACGACGAACGCAAGATTGTTGAGGATCAGCTGGCTGGAATTGGGGGCGGCGACCCGCAGGCCGGAAATCTCCAGAAGTCCGCGCGGCTGCGGCATGGCCATGCCGGCAGCGACCGGCGGTACTTGCGCGAGCAGCGCTTCGAGCTTTTTGTAGGCGTCATGCGCTTTCAACGAACTGCGCCAATGCGTGATCACCTGCTCGACCGGTGCCAACGCGCGGCCGAAAATGATGGTCGCTGCGATGATCGAGCCGGAGCTGATTTCGCCCTTCAATGCCAACGCGGCGCCGATCGCCAACATCACGGATTGTAGCAGCAGGCGCAGCGTTTTCGACACCGACGAAATACCGCCGAGAATGTCTGAGGCATAAATTTGCCAAGCCAGCGCTTCCTGGTTCAGCTTTTGCCAGCGCCGCCGGTAGGCGCCGATCATGCCCATGGCGGCGATGGCTTCGGCGTTGCGCTGTCCCGTTTCGGCCATTTCCATGCCGCGCACTGCCGCTTTCTGGCTTTCGAGCAATGGCGCGCGGCTGCGGGAGTCACTGAGATAGGCGGTCAGCAACAGCACCGCGCAACCGCCGAGCGCCGCCAGTCCCAGCGTCCAGTGCGTCGCAAAGATCACCAGCAGATAGATGGGCGCCCACCACACGTCGAAAAACGTCATGGGCGCGGGGCCGGCCACGAAATTGCGCAAGGTATCGAGATCGCGCAAGGCCGCTGACGGAGAGCCAGTGGCACCGATGCTGGATTTCAAGGAAGCGTCGAAGATCCGGTCGCCGATGCGCTGATCGATTTCGATGCCTATGCGAGTGATGATCCGCGAGCGGACGAGTTCGAGCAGACCGATGACGCCGTACACCGCCGTCGTCAGTGCAAGCAATGCGATCAGCGTCGGAATGCTGCCCGAGGTCATGACCCGGTCGTAGACCTGTAGCATGAAGAGGGGGCCAGCAAGCATCAGGATGTTGATGACGCAGCTGAACCAACCCACCGCATAGATCGCGCGGCGGCTGGCGTCGAGCGCGAGCCAGATCTCGCCCTTCTTCGTCAGCTTGTGAACCGGCGGCGGCGCTAGTGGCGCGGGCGGCGCTATTGCGACACTGGCGGCCAGCTTGGCGTCGTCGTTGGTTGCAACATCGAGTGACGTGCTTGGTGTTGGCTGGCGTGCGCGCGCCTTTCGCGGTCCAGGCTTTGGCGACGCGGGCGCGGGCATCGACTGTGAGGGTTTGGGGACTGCGACAGGTGCGGGCGACGGTTCAGCCGCGGTTGTCGTGGCCGGGTGGCTGATCGAGTGGCCGGGCTTTGCGGCGGCAACCTCGGCGATGTCTTGGCTCCGTGCCGTAGGCCCAACCACTGTCGCCAGATCCGCCGCTTCTGCCGCAGGCTCCTGCGCGCCAGCGGACGCGTGGTCATGCTGCTGCACCAACGGCAGCGCCATCGGCCGATCGCCGTCTTCATGCCTCCAGCGACCGACAATGGCGCGCAGCCGGCGCGCGTTGTCCGACAGCACTGCATCAAGGCCATCCGCCGGGCCGTTGGCACCGACAGGGACACTCGCGTTTGGCAACGATGGTGCAGTTGAACCCGGCACTAGTTTCGGCCTCGAGACACAATCCGGTGTCGACGCCGCCGTGGTATGGCTAACAAAGCGCGTCGCAACAAACCGACATTGCACCAAGCCGGGTGATTTTTTGATTAAGGGGATCGCTCGCAGTGTGCATGAATGGGCCGATCCGCTGCTACAGGTACGCAACGCGGTCAAACGTGGCTTCGCCTTAAGATATTGTTAGGCAACATCTGCGTTAATCAACGTCAGCTGAATCCGCCGAAATGTGGAGTGATCAATGCGCCTGACATCGCTGATTTCAATGGCCGTCCTGGGGGCGTGCCTCGCGACCGTCATGCCGGAGCCTGCGCAGGCGTTCGGATCTGAACCCTTTGTCGCGCCGGAAGGCCGAGATTTCCCGTTGGGCGCTCGCCGCTGGGTCGGCCGCGGCGACTGCACGGGGCAGTCGACGATGTGTGACGATCCCTATGCCTATCGCTACAAGCGCCGCGCGTGGTATCCCGGTTATAACAGTGGCTATTGGGTGCCGGCCGCTGAAATGCGCAACCGCTATCATTATTCGTATTCAGGCCCGAAGTACCGCTACCATCCCGCCTGGGGCCGCGACAAAGATCTCGGCCATCACGACGGCGACCACCATGCCAAAGATCATCGCGCTGTCGTGCCGCTGAAGTAAACGTCTGAGGTCGTGCTCAAAATTAATCCGGCGCGCAGTGGTCAAGCCATTGCGCGCCGGATTTGTCTTGACCGTTCGAAAATCCCGTCAGGCCGACAGGGTCAAAATGTCGATGATGACGAACGTGTCGGGGTCGACGATGCAGACACGGTCATCGACGATGAAATAGCGATACCGGCGGTAGTCCGGAACCAGCACCACGATGTCTTCGGGAATAGTTTGCAGGCGTGCAGTGCGGGGGACGGCGACACCCACGTTGACGGTTATATCGAGAGTGATGCGGGCGTCGGCACGGTGGCGGGCAAACCCGGTCGTGACTTGCGCGCGCTTTTCCTGCGGGATTGCGACGCGTGGGGCAGATTTCTCGTTGCCGGGTGCGGCGGCCCCGCGCTCCGCTTTCGGCTCTCCGCCTACGCCGGATCGCTCATTGCGATCAAGGTCTTTGCCGCCCTTGGCAGGATCGCCTGCGGCACTCTTATTCTGCTCCCGGTCGCCCTTGCTTTGTCCGGCTGATTTTCCATCGTCTTTGCCATCACCTGACCCAGCACGCTTGCCGTCTGCCTTTTCGTCCTTCGAATCAGATTTCGCACGGGTTTGCGCACCCGACTTACCGTCGGATTTCGGATCGGCGGCTGATTTTTCGTTCGACTTCTGCTGGTCGGGTCCCGTGGTTGATTTACCCGGCGACACCCCTTTCTGCCCAGGTGCAGCACCCGCATCCGGCGCCCGTTCCGCACCACCTGCTCCAGGGCCACTCGACCCACTTCCGCCACTGTTAGAGCCGCCGCCACCCGATCCAGCGCCTTGCTGCGCCGCACCTCCACCCTGGCCACCGCCTTGCGACATGCCCGCGCCGGATCCGCCGCCCGCTCCACCTTCGGAACGTTGCGCGGCCGCGTAGGAAGCCCCGGCCACCAAAGCGACAACACCTACAGTCGAAAGCAGGCTGTACCTGAGTTGATTTCGCATAAATTCCTCCGTTGTAGAGTGGTTTTGCGAGGTAACGCTGTCATTTAGCGCTCTGTTCCCTGACCTTGCATCGATTGGCGCTTTGGCGAGTTGTCGAAAAATCGCTGGCCAGAACGGCGTTCTGCATTAAAACCCGCTGATGACCAGAAAATCCGCCAATCGCGACATAGCCGTTCGCCCCACCATCGCGATCGTCGGACGCCCCAACGTGGGCAAATCGACGCTCTACAACCGTTTGACGGACACACGGGATGCGCTCGTGTCCGATCTGCCCGGCCTGACCCGCGACCGGCGCGAGGGTGAAGCCAAGATCGGCGGTCACAGCCTGACTGTGGTCGACACCGCCGGCCTCGAAGAAGCAGCCAAGGGCTCCATCCAGGCGCGCATGCGGGCACAGAGCGAAGCGGCGCTGGAAACGGCCGACCTGATCCTCTTCGTGATCGACGCCAAGGAAGGGATTACCGCGTCAGATCAAGTTTTTGCACGCATCGCCCGCAACGCTGGCAAGCCCGTGATTGCGGTTGCAAACAAGAGCGAAGGCAAAAAGGCCGTCGAGGGATACTACGATACCTATGCTTTGGGGTTCGGCGATCCAGTGGCCGTTTCAGCCGAACACGGCGACGGGCTCGGCGAACTCGACCGCGATATTCTGGCGGCACTCGGACTGAAGGCTGCGCCACGCCGTAAAAAAGGCAAACCCGATCCCGACGAACCGATTGCCGTCGAAGAGGACGCCGCCGAGGCGCCGCTGCGTCCGATCCGGGTTGCCATCGTGGGGCGGCCAAACGCCGGTAAATCGACGCTGGTCAATTCGCTGCTCGGCGAAGACCGGATGATCACTGGACCAGAGCCCGGGCTGACACGCGATTCCGTTGCGACAGACACCGAGTGGCAGGGACGCTCGATCAAGCTTTTCGACACCGCAGGCTTGAGGAAAAAGGCAAAAATTCACGAGAAGGGCGAGTTGCTGTCGGCGTCTGATGCAGTACGCGCGATCCGGTTCGCGGAAGTGGTTGTCGTGCTGATCGACGCCGAGCGCCCGCTCGAACAACAGGACCTGATCATCGCGGAAATGGTGGCCGAGGAAGGCCGCGCGCTCGTTCTCGCAGTCAACAAGTGGGATCTCGTCGAGGACAAGAACAAGGCGCTGGCAAGCATCCGCGAAGACATCGCGACCAAGCTCAGCCAAGTGCAGGGCGTGGCGCTGGTCACCCTGTCGGCGCGCTCGGGGCGCGGACTGGAAAGGTTGCAGGATGCAGTATTGAAGGCGCACGAAATCTGGAACAAACGGGTCTCCACCAACAAGCTCAACCAATGGCTGGAAGGCGCGCTGCAGCGCCACGCGGCACCCGCATCCAAGGGGCGGCGCATCAAGATCCGCTACATGACGCAGGCTTCGGCGCGTCCGCCGACGTTCATCGCATTCACGTCGCAGTCCGGCGGGCTGCCGCAGTCCTACGTGAAATATCTAACCAACAGTCTGCGCCAGGCGTTCGAGCTGCCCGGCACGCCGATCCGTTTCCAGTTGCGGCAGAC